>CANLQR010000034.1 GCA_947492135.1 Deltaproteobacteria bacterium
GGCCGCGCGCAGCATCGCGAGGCTGTCGACCGTCAGATCTAGCGCCGAGGCGAGGCGCGCGTCATGGTCGTCTTGGCTGACGCCGTCGGGGCTCAGCGCACTGGTGATCCCGCTGCGCGCGAGCATCCCGTGCATCTTGTTCCACTCGATCTGCCAGGCCGTCACGATCGGCACCAGATCGTCGATGTCGGACGCGCTGGTCACGTACACCGCGAGCGTGTCGACGCCATCGAAGCGCTGCGGACGGCGGCGTCCGCGAGTGCCTACGCGCCGCCACGCCGTGACCGCGAAGCCCTGGGCCTCGAACTGTTCGTTGGACTGGCCCGCAACCAGGCGCCGGACGTTGGGCATGCACGCGGGCAACCGCGCCGCCGCGTAGCCGAACGCGGCGAGGTCGGGTCGCGCGTCGCGAGCCCCGGCATGCAGGCTCGAGTCGGAGTAGGCGTGCGACTCCTCGAAGGCCCGCACCCGCACATCACCGCTGCTGCGCAGCAGCGAGTAGTAGGTGCGGATGTACAGGTCGATCGCGTTGGTGGTCGTGCGGGGCGGCTGCCGGTCCACGGCGGCATACTCGGACCCCGCCACCGCCGCGTCAACCTCGGGACTCTTTGCTGTGGTGTTGGGCCTGGTGTTCGGCCTGGGTTTTTAGGAGGGACACCCGGCGAGCGAGGCGATCCACTCCGCGACGACCTCGGCGCCCGGATCGATCCGCGCGGTCGCCAGAGGGGGCATTTGCCCGAGCCCGCGCAGGTTGAGCCGCTGCCAGATCACCGAGCCCTCGGGATCGCCCGGCGCGATGCGGACCTCGCTGGTCACCCACGGGTTGAAGTACTGGGTCGGGACGTTGCACACCTGAGCCTCGAGCAGGGGCGTGCTGTAGCGCAGATCCAAGGTCAAGCCCGCGGGCGTCCAGCCCCCGGGCCGGTGACAGTGCCCGCAGTTGGCATGCAGGTAGGCGCGGGCGCGCTGTTCCACGGGGACCGCGGGGTCGTCGAACGCCGGGATCGGCGGTGTTCCCACCGGCAGTGGGCCCGAGAACAACCCGATCCCGGCCAGCGCGTCGAGCTGGTTCGCGACGGTGGTGCCGTAGTCGAAGTCGCCGTCGAGCTGATCCTGCCGCGGGCCCAGAGCATTCGACGCACCCAGCCCATGGCACACCTTGCAGCTCGCTCGGCTGGGCCAACTGTACTCGAACGCGAGCTGCTCCCCACCGTCATCGATCAGCAACTGCTGGCGGTGGCTCGTCGACAGCAGCGTCGCGTCGCTTGCCGCATCATCGAAGCGGTACGAGTGGAACTGCCAGCCGAACTCGCGACGGACCATGACGCGAGCCTCGACTGCTCGCCGGCTGCTGGGGTCGCCTGCGACGAAGTCGAACGCGAACAGCTTGATGATGACGCTGCCGATCGGAAACTCGAACGTCCCATCCGAGTTGACGGTGATCGTCCGACCTGGCGGAATCACCAAGAACCGATCTTTGACGGAACCGTCGCTCCACAGCGCTGCGTTGACGCCATAGGGCACGAGACCGGGCGCAGGCGTGAGTGTGGTGAGGTCGTCGAAGCAGCCGCTGGCCGACAACGCGGTCGGGAACTCGGCGACGGCCGGAGGCACGAGAACCTCGCCAACACCGACCGCAGACAACACGAAGATCCGCCCCTGCGCGTCCTGGGCGATCGCCGACGGTGCGACCTCGGCGACGCCCATGACCTCGTCCTGGATCAGCACCTCCTCGGATTGCGTGTCGAGCCCACGCAGTCTGCCCGAGCAACGGTCGGGGTAGATCAGCGCACCCTCGAGTTCGGGCGCACCCGACGAGCTTCCCAGCACCACACCCGAGATGCCGCAGTCGCCGTCGACCGAGCGATACGCGGCCAGCGGCGCGTCGACCTGCAGGTCGCTGCAATCGCCGCCGACCAACAGACACGCCGTACCATCCACGTCGGGCCAGCCGAGGTTCATCCGCGCGGCGACGTGGTCGATCTCTTGCTGGTTCTCGCCGCCGTCCACACACCACGGCTGGGGATCATCGGCGGCAAAGCTGCAGCGCCAGGGATCACGCAGGCCCCGGGCCCAGACCTCGTCACTCGCACCGCCCAGGCCCATGAAAGGGTTGTCCGCGGGGATAGCGTAGGTGCCACTGACGTCGAGCGTCGAGACGTCGACGCGAAGCAACTTTCCCAGCCGCGAGGTCGGTTCTTGGGCCAGGCCCTGCGTGGCCTCGGAGGCCAGCGCGCCCACACCGAGGTAGAGCAGGCCGTCGGGACCAAACGCCAGGGCCCCGCCGCTGCGCTCGCCGACCGCGTCCTCGATCTCCATCACGACGATCTCGCTGCCCGCCACCGCCGAGGTCGTGCTTGGATCGAGGGTCCACCGCGCGATCACGGCCCGCGGCGCGCCGGTGCTGGCCTCGTACCGGACGTAGAGATGTCCGGTCTGCGCATGATCGTCGGCCAGCGCGAGCGAGACCAAGCGCGCGGCACGATCGGCCAGGTCGACGACGGTCGAGCGCGGGGTCCCATCGGGATCGAGCGCGAGGATGCGAAGGTCCCCCGTCGCGACGTAGAGCACGTCGTCCGACACCGCCAGATCGACGGCGCCACCGGCGAGTTCGTCCGACAACGGCGCAACGACGACGGGCGGGAGCAGGCCGGGCGCAGTGCCCTCGAAGTTGCACCGTATGCTGTCGGGGCGAGGTGGAAGCGGATCGGCGGGCGACCCGGTGGTTTCCTCGCCCGCCGCGGTGGTGTCCTGGGCGCTCGAATCCCCACCAACGCCCTCGGCCCCAGACCCACAGCCGAGGATCAACGCACTCGCGAGGACGCCCAAGGGGCCAATGCGCAGCTTCGTTGCCACTCGAACGCCATTGGACCGCCAAGAGCCGGCCCAACTCAAGCCCTTGCCCGCCTCAACGCCGGCAAAGGCTGCGGGCAAGCGTCGCCCCGCGCGGCCTCCCTTGGGTCGGATACCTTTGGGCGCGTGAGCGACACGTATCCGTTCGTCCCCTATCGACCCGCCCACATCGACGCTGCCGAGATGATCGCGCGGGGCCACGAGTTCTTCGAGCAGATGGACCGGCGTCGCAGTGTCCGCGAGTTCAGCGCGGCCCCGGTGCCGCGGGAGGCGATCGAGTGGGCGATTCGCACGGCCTCGACGGCGCCTTCGGGGGCTCACATGCAGCCGTGGACCTTCGTCGCGATCGACGACCCGGCGATCAAGCGCGAGATCCGGATCGCCGCCGAGCAAGAGGAGCGCAAGAGCTACGAGACGCGGATGCCCGAACAGTGGCGGCGCGCGCTCGCTCCACTGGGCACCGACTGGCACAAACCCTACCTCGAGACGGTGCCGTACATCGTCGTGGTGTTCGAGCAGACCACCGGCGTCGACGAAGCGGGTGAGCCTCGCAAGCACTACTATGTCCGCGAGAGCGTCGGAATCGCGTGCGGGATGTTCGTCGCCGCGCTGCACAACATGGGGCTGTGCACACTGACGCACACTCCGAACCCGATGGGATTTCTGACGCGGATCCTCGGTCGCCCGGCCCACGAAAAGCCGTACATCCTGTTCCCGATCGGCTACGCCGCCGCCGAGGCGACCGTGCCTGATCTGCAGCGCAAGTCGCTCGACGAGGTATGCGTGTGGAATCCGTGACGCGGGTGTTCGCGTATGGCTCGTTGATCTGGCGACCTGGCTTCGCGCCGAGGCGGCGGGACCCGGCGGTGCTGCACGGGTGGAGTCGGCGGTTCTGGCAGGGCTCGACCGATCACCGCGGCACCCCCGACGCGCCTGGCCGCGTGGTCACGCTGGTGCGCGCGGTCGAATCGGCCTGCCACGGCTTTGTGTTCGAGCTCGATCCTCACGGCGTGCTCGACGTACTCGACGTGCTCGACGCGCTCGATCAGCGCGAGAGCGGAGGCTACGAGCGCAGCGTCGTCACGCTGACGACGCCGGACGGCCAGGCCATGGGCGACGCCTGGGCTTGGATCGCGCATCCCGGCAATCCGCACTGGGCCGGACCGGCCGAGCCCGACGCACTGGTCGACCAGATCCGCAGCGCGGTGGGGCCCAGCGGCACGAACCTCGACTACGTGCTCGAGCTCGCCGATGCGCTGTCGCAGGCGGAGATCGCAGACCCCCAGGTCGAGCTGCTCGCCCGCTGGCTGCGCACGCGCTGATCTCTCCCCTGGGCGATTCGCTTATGCTCTCCCGATGCATCTCGAAGGCTCCTGTCACTGCCGCGCTGTGACGTTCTCGCTGGAATCCCACGAACCCGCGCCGTACCAGTGCTGCTATTGCAGCATCTGCCGCAAGACCCAAGGCGGTGGTGGCTACCTCATCAATCTCGGTGGCGATGCGACCACCTTGCGGGTCGAAGGACGCGAACACGTGCGCGTGTATCAGGCGCTGCGCGAACGCGAAGGCAAGCCGGTACCCAGCGCCCACGAGCGGCACTTTTGTGGCAAGTGTGGTTCGCACTTGTGGGCCTTCAACAGCCGCTGGCCGCATCTGCTGCATCCTGTCGCCGGAGCGATCGACACCCCGCTGCCGACCCCGGCCGAGCGCGTGCACATGATGGTCGGGTCGAAGGCACCGTGGATCGAGGTCGAGGTCGGATCGCCGGTCGCCGGCCATCCCAACGACGTGTGCTTCGCCGAGTATCCCGGGAAGTCGTTGGCCGACTGGCACCGCGAGCATGGCTTCGCGGCGGGGTGATGGCGCGCGCCAAGGGTCGAGTCGACGGCCGGAATCCATCTTTGTGTATTGTGGTCTGGATGCCCGTCGTTCGCACGTTGCCCCTCGCCCTGCTCACGGTGCTCGCATGCGGCGGAGCCGACCAGGACGGCCGGAGTGACGGCGACACCTCCTCGTGGGGAGCGTCGTCGGCCACGACCCCGTCGGTGGGCGAAACCAACGATGACCCCGGGGGCTGCGGTTCGCTGGAATCCTGCGACTCGACCTGCGTCGACGTCGACGTCGACCCTGAGCATTGCGGTGGCTGCGAGCAAGCCTGCGCCGACGGCTTGGCGTGCATCGCCGGCGAGTGCGGGGTGGCGTGCGGGGCGTCGAGCAGCGCGTGTGGCGACCGCTGCATCGACACCCAGATCGACCCCGGCCATTGTGGAGGCTGCGATCTGCCCTGTGGCGCCGGCGTACCTTGCATCGCCGGCACGTGCACGCCGAGTTGCGCAGCGGATCAGCTCGCTTGCGCCGGGGTCTGCGTCCACGAACACAACGACGAGGCGAACTGCGGGGCCTGCGATGCGGCCTGCCAAACCGATCAACCGTGTGTGTTCGGCGAGTGCGTGGCGACGACGCTGCACCATCTGCTCATCACCGGACAATCGCTGTCGACCGGGACGGCGTCCGAGGTGCTCAGCGTCGCGCAGCCGTACGCCAATGTCATGTTCAACACCGGTGTGCGGGCGGGCGGGTCGAATCTGACCAGCCTCGTGCCGCTGGTGGAGAGTCTCGTCGGCGGCGAGGGCGAAACCATCGCTTCGAGCTTTGCCAACCTGCTCACCAGCCTCACCCAAGGATCTGGCGCGGGGGTGCGCTCGCTGGCGTCCGCGCATGGGGTCGGCGGACAGCCCTACAGCGTGCTGCGCAAGGGTACCCAGGCGTATGCGAACGGCATGGCCCAGGTCGCGGCCGGTGCATTGCTCGCCGCTGCGGCAGGCGAGACCCACACGGTCCGAGCCATGGCGGTGATCCACGGGGAATCCGATCATCTCTCGCAGAATCAAGACTACGACCAGGACTTGCTCGAGTGGCACAGCGACTACGAGGCCGATGTTCGAGCCTTGACCGGCCAGCGCTCGCCCGTGGTGATGTTCACCGACCAGATGTCGAGCTTCACCGCGCTGGGCTCGTCCTCGTCCACCATCCCGGTGCAGCAGCTCGCCGCCGCCAAGGCGCGCCCCGATCGAGTCTTCATCGTCGCGCCCAAGTACATGCTCCCGTACGCTCCCGATGGCGTGCACCTGGTCGGAGACTCCGAGCGACTGCTCGGAGAGCTCTACGCGAAGGCGTGGCGGCGCGTGCTCATCGATGGGGAACCGTGGTTGCCACTGTCGCCGCGCGCGGTCAGCAGGGTCGACAACGAGATCACCATCGAGTTCAACGTGCCCGCAGGGCCGCTGGTCCTGGACACGACGCTGGTCAGCGACCCCGGCAACTTTGGCTTTGGATTTTCCGACAGCAGCGCAATGCCGCCCGCGATCCTCTCGGTCGAGATCGTGGACGCCGACAGCGTGCGGGTGACGTTGGCCTCGACGCCGACGGGCGGCAATCAACGCCTGCTCTACGCGATGAGCGGCAACGTGGGTGCTCCCGCTGGCCCGACCACCGGCGCTCGAGGAAATCTCCGCGACTCGGACACCACCGCCAGTCCCAACGGCTACCCGCTGTACAACTGGTGCGTGCACTTCGACGAGCCAGTGCAGTAGCGCCACCATCGCGAGTGATGGCTCCGAGCGCGTCCACTCGCTCCAATGTCACAGCAGTGTCACAAACGGACGGCGGACGTTTGCGCAGTTCCGGCCCAGTTTGGGCAGCAACTGGCATCCAGAGCACAATAGCCACAAAATTGTTGTGTTACGTTTCGATGACGCTAGGATGGCATTGATGCAACTTTCCTGGACCGACCTCGCTGCGATCGCCGTCGCAGGTCTCCTGACCGTGCCGCTCACGACCGACGCCGCGAGCTCGCCGTCGAAGCTGTCCGAGTCGGGGGCGATGCTGGAGGCGGCGAGCTACCTGTCCGAGGCCCCGCAGCATGCGGAGCTGGTGGCGGCGCAGTGGGTGGTCAGCGATGGGGCAGACACCGCGTGGCTCGACGCAAGGACTGGGGAGCTGGTCGAGATCGAGTTCGCAGTCGAGTGAAGGTCGTCGAGGCGCGACCCGAGCTGCGCGTGTCTGACCGGCCTGCAGTGCGGTGACCATTGCGCCGCGCTCCCGGACGGCGGACTGCAGGTCACCTGCTTCGCGCCGTGAAGCATCGCAAGCTCGCGGAACTCCGATCGCGCCAAGCTGGCGCACGAGGCCCTACCGGGCGACCAGTGACCCGACGATCAGCTCGAACGCCGGCGTCACCTTCGCGAGGTCTTCGTCGGCAGACTGCGTGAACACGGCGATGGAGCGGTCGCTCAGCTCCGCGACGGTGATCTCGAAGGTGTGGGGGACTCTCTCGCCGAGCAAGCTGACGACGAAGTTGGAGCGGCGCACCGGGCGTTGGGCGCCCAGCATCGTCCGGGTCGATTGGCTCGAGCTGCCCTCGGCGACGCTCAGGGCGCCCGCGAGCTGATCGCCGGCGGCCTTGCGGATCTCGGCGCTCATGAGCCCGAGCATCTCATCGGGGTCGATCGCGATCGCGGGCTTGAACTGCTGGACCATTACCAACGCGGAGCCGCTGCTCTCGACACTCACCAGCACGGTCTCGATGCCGTCACTCGCGCTGACCTCGGCCTCAGACTTCCAGTTGCCGGGATAGTCGAACGCCAGGCCGTTCGCGTCGTAGACGTTCTTCGCCGCGATGTCGGGCGTGGGCTCGGAGAGCAGGCCGCACGCGGCGAGCCCAGAGGCCATCGCCACGCACAACAGGAGACGAGCGCCTACGATCCGCACGTTGTCATCTTTGGCTATCGCGGCGCCCGATGCAATCCCATCCGCAAGCGTCAGCGACCGGAGAACCCACCCGGAGGTCCCGAGGTCCCGCCACCCGTGGTCCCCGGCACAGGCGAGTGCAGCATCGCCGCGGTCGCCTGCGCCGCCAGATCGGCCCCACCGGCGAGCTCGCGGCCCAACGCACGCCCCATCTCCGACTCGATCTCGACCACTCGACTCGCGCCCGCCGCCATCAAGATCCGGCCATGGCGCGGCGTCGTCGCGCGGGCGATCACATGCTGCACGCCGAGCTCGCGCAGCGCAGCCACGGTGAGCACCGCGCCTTCGAAGTTCTCGCCCACCGCAACCACCGCGGCCTGGCAGGTGTGAACGTCGATCGCACGCAGAGCGTTGGGGTCGGTCGCATCGAGCTCCAGCGCGTAGGCGACCTTGCTCTTGATCGCGTCGATGTGGGCCATGTCGTTGTCGACCGCCACGACCTCGCAGCCGGCCGCGGCCAGCGATTCCGCAAGGGCCGATCCGAAACGCCCGAGCCCAACGACGAGAATACGTCTTGCCATGAGTGAAGTCCTTATCCGATGGGGAGGCTCTCGCGCGCAAGCCGATAGGGAAGCCGCGTGTTCTGGGAGCTCGCAACCGCGAGCGCGATCGTCAGAGGACCACAGCGGCCCACAAACATGGTGACGATGATGGCCAGCTTGCCAGCCACGGTCAGCGCCGCCGTGATTCCGGTCGACAGCCCGACCGTGCCGAACGCCGAGACAGCCTCGAACAACAGCCGCGAGAACTCGTGGTCCTCGGTGATGCTCAGGACCGTGACCGAAGCCAACACGATCAACGCAGAGATCGTCACGACCGCCGTGGCCCGCCGGAAGACCTCAGGCGCGATGGCCCGCCGGCCCAGCGTCGGCTCGTGGCCACGAAGCTCCCCTCGCATGGTCGCGAAGATGGTCGCGGTCGTCGTGGTCTTGATGCCGCCTGCGGTCGAACCCGGCGAACCGCCGATGAACATCAGCACGCAGGACCACAGCAGCGTCGGCACGGCAAACAGCGAAAGATCGACGGTGTTGAAACCCGCAGTCCGTGTGCTGACCGAGTGGAACAGCGCAGCGAGGAGTTTTTCCCCCCAACTCAGGTGATCGAAGCTGCGGCCATGCTCGAACACCAGAGTGATCACCGCACCTCCCACCACCAGGATCGCGCTGGTCCACAGCACGACGCGGGTGGCCAACGTCATCAGCGGCACCGCAGGTGCCTCGCGCACCATCCGCCTCGCTGCGCGCATACGCAGCAAGATGGCCACCTCGCGCATGACCGGGAAGCCCATGCCTCCGAACACGATCATCAGCATGATGATGGACTGAACGCCAAAGTCGTCGCTGAACAACATCAGGTTGTTGGGGAACAGCGCGAAGCCGGCGTTGCAGAAGGCCGACACCGAGTGGAATATGGCCATCCACGCCGCCGAGTGGCCCTCGACCCGCGGATCGCCGGAAAACTGGAGGTAGAGCAGCACGGCGCCCACAGCCTCGAGCGCCAGCGTGCCGACCACGATGCTCTTCACCGTCGTGCGCAGGTCGCCCAGGGTCCGCGCGTCGAGCATCGCGGCGTACCGCAGCTGGGTCGCCAACGCGGTATCGCGGGCGAACGCCAGCGCCAGCGCCGCCAGCGTCATGATCCCGATCCCACCCAGCTGGATCGACAGCAGGATCGTGACCTCGCCGAACAGCGTGTAGGTCGTGCCCGGATCGTTGACGGTCAAGCCCGTCACACACACCGCCGAGGTGATCGTGAACAGCGAGTCGATGAACGAGATATAGGCGACGTTCTCGACCGCGATCGGCAGCGTCAGCATCAGCGTACCGATCACGATCATCCCCGCAAAGCTACCCGCGAGCATCAAGGCTGGGCGCTGGGCGAGCTTGAGCGCGACCCGGACCAGCCGCTCGGGCATCGCCGCCGACACCGCCTGCAGCGCACCGATCACGAGGAACACCAGCACGTAGATCCGCGCCGCGCGGTCGTACTCGTCGGTCGGGTGGCCGAATTGCTGCGACAGGATGTAGGCGCGGGCCACGAACAACGCGAAGAGCGTCAACAAGATGATCGTGTCGGCCCCGACGAGCGCGCCGATCAGGCGACGGATCCGCCGGCTGCGCGTGCGAAACAGCCCCACCAACAGACCCATCAGCAGACCGAACATGGCCAGTACCGACAGGGTTCCGGCGACCGGCCCCGGCCACGCGAGATCGAGCAGCAGCAGCGACAACGCGATCACGACGGCGAGCCCGCGACGGATCACCGACTGCGGCTCGGCACCGAGCGGGCCGAGCACGACCCGCGCGCGGTTCGCCGCGACAGGTCGCGCACCAGGCCCAGCCCCGGCTCCGGGCCCGGCAGCCACGGATGGCTGCGGTGGCGGCGGTCCCTGATCGACCGGTTGCATCGCGCGTGATTGAACCACAAGCCGGCCGCTAGGGGTATGCTCTGGCGGGCTGCGCATCGATCACGCGCACCCAAGCGAGCAACGATGCAACGACGAGAGTTCCTGCGTGCCGGCCTCGTGACCGTGGGCAGTTGGGGCAGTGGTTTGCCGCTGGGCTGTGGCGACGAGTCCGAGCCCGGTGGTCCCGTACGCGACGGACCCGAGCAGTTCCCGCAGTCGGTCGCGTCCGGAGATCCGCGCCCCGACTCCGTGGTGTTGTGGACACGGGTCGACGCCGACGAGGATCTCGAGGTCGAGCTCGAGCTGTTCAGCGACGCGATGCTCACCACCCGCGCCCAGTGGACCGATGGCCCGGGCCAGACCGTGCTCGCCACCGCCGAGCACGATCACTGCGTCAAGTTCCGGGTCACCGGCCTCGACCCCGACACGGTCTACTACTACCGCTTCGTGATCGACAAGGCCGGTGAACGACTCGGCAGCCAAATTGGACGCACGCGCACCGCCCCAGCGGACGACGCGGACCGCACCGTTCGCTTCGCGTTCGTCGCGTGCCAGGACTATGGCGGCCGCTACTACAACAGCTACGTCCACCTGCTGACCCAGCCCGATCTCGACTTCTTCGTGCACCTGGGCGACTACGTGTACGAGACCGCCGGCGATGAGGGCTTCCAGGACGTCGTCGAGGGCCGCACGGTCGAGTTCGACGACCAAGCCGGGGTGCTGACCGTTGCGCGCGGCGAGGGTGACAGCTTCCAGGCCGCGAAGTCGCTCGACAACTATCGGCAGCTGTACCGGATTTTTCGCTCGGATCTGGCCCTCCAGCGCGTCCACGAACAGCTCCCGATGTTCGCGATCTGGGACGACCACGAATTTTCCGACGACTGCTGGGGCGCGACCGCCACCTACCAAGATGGCAAGGTCGACGAGACCGACAAGGACCGCCGACGCGCGGCGAACCAGGCGTGGTTCGAGTACATGCCGGTCGACTACGCAAACCCCGGCTTCGACTACGACCCGAGCGCCGAACCGCCCGATGACCTTCGTATCTGGAGAGAGTTCGGCTTTGGCAAGCACGTCCACCTGGTGTTGACCGACCTGCGGAGCCATCGCACCGACCATCTGGTGGCCGAAGACGCCTACCCCGGCACGGTCGTGCTCACGCAGGCCCAGCTCGAGGGCCAAGGCGAGCTTCCCGAGGACGCAACGCCGTACGTCGAGGACATCGACACCTACCAAGGCGGACTCTACGCGCCCGAGCTACGCACCGCCGCGACGGCTGCGGGGTATCCCGAAGACCGCATCAGCGGCGCGGTCTCGGCCGGGTGGATCAACGACGTGCTCGCCGAGTCGGGCTCGGCGGTGGCGCCGATCGACGAGGCTGCACTCGCGATGTTGCCGCGCGGGCACGCCTACACCGACCTGATGAAGGGCAGTCTGTGGTCACGGATCGGCTCGCGCTATCTCGTCGCCCGCGACATCTTCGCGAGGTTTGCCGCGCAGCAGTGGGCCGCAAGCGACGGCGCCAGCGAGCAAGCCATGGGTCCCGAACAAGAAGCGTGGTTTCTCGACACCATGCGGGGCTCGACCCGCACCTGGAAGGTCTGGGGCAACGAGTTCTGTCTCATGCCGCTGCAGATCGACCTGAGCCAGCTCGGGGTACCCGAGTCGTTCAAGCGCATCTTCCATATCAACGTCGACGACTGGAACGGGCTGGGCAATCGGCGCGACGCCCTGCTGCGCGAGCTTTCGGCGGTGCCGAACGTGGTCGCCATCACCGGCGACATCCATGCGTTCTTCGCCGGCACGCCGATGGTCCGCGACGATGCGAGCAAGAAGATCGTCGAGTTCGTGACCAGCTCGATCAGCTCGACGACCTTCCAGCGGCTGCTGCAGAACCAGGTCGAGGACGACCCGGTCCTGAGCAACGTGAACGGCGCGGCCGCCCTCGCAACCGCGATCAAGGACCTGCTGCTGCTACCCAACGGCCCCAACCCCCACCTCGGGCACGCCGACGTGACCTCGCACGGCTACGCAGTGGTCGAGGCCTCGGGGACGCAGCTGCTGACGAGCTTTTTTGCGCACGCCGAAGCCGAGGCCAAAGTGTCGCACTACGACGACGCGAACCTCGACGCGCTGTTCACCACCACCGAGTTCCGCGTCGACGCAGGCGCGCCCGAGCTGTTTCAGAACTTCGACGGCGTGTGGAAGCGGTGGGATCCAACGACGCGAGACTGGGTGGCCTAGCCGCGCCCTGCCCCTGCGATCAGCAGTTCGGGCAGTTGCACGACACCTCGCCCTCGAGCTCGCTGCACGCGTCGTAGGGCGCGACGCACAGCTCGCCGAGGCACTCGCACGATGGGGTACCGCCGCACGCGTCGGGGATCGGCACGCACGTGTAGTACGGCAACTGCGAGATGAAGCCGACGCAGGTCTCGTCGGCGGGGCACAGCTCGCAGCTCGGCACGACGTCGCAGTACGCGGCCGCCACGCACATCCCGGTCCAGCAGCCCGCGACCGGATCGATCGTCGCGAGTTGCCCCTCGGGGCAGGGCGGCGGGAGCTCGTCGCACGTCGCGTCGAACGGGTCGCACGACTGTGGCGCGAGCTCGCAGTGGTCGAGCTCGCACTGCGCGATCGGATCGATACCGAGGGCCGAGCACGCGCTTTGGATACACTCGAGGTCGCACGCCGGTGGTTCGGCGTCCGCCGGGATCGCGTCGCAGGTGCAGCAGTCGTCGACGACCACGCACTGTGCTCGGTCTTCGCAGGTGACGGCCGGACCGCCGGTGGGATCGGTATCACCGGTGCTCGACGTCGGGCCGCTGGTCGTCGGATCCGGCGGCCCCACGCTCGAGTCGGCGTCGGTGGGGTCGGTGCAGCCCGCGGTTCCCTCGCAGCCGTCGCTGGTGATCGTGTCGGTGGGATCGGTGGGATCGGTGACCGAGGTCGGGTCGCTCACGTTGGTCGGATCGCTGCATCCTGCGGTCGTCTCGCCGCATCCATCACTCGCGCTTGCACTCGCACTCGGGTTGCTTCCGCTGGCTGCCACGCCGTCGTCGGAGCAAGCCGACAGAAGCGATGCGAGCGCGACTGGTCCAATGCTACGAAAAATCCACCAATGCATCGCTCGACGCTACCACGGGGACGAACGATGGCGGAAAATCCGCCACTTACCGGCGGAAAATCCACCACTTGCCGGTGGATCTGCACGTCGACTCGGCGCGGGCCGCAGATCCAACGCCCGATCGCGAGCTTCACTTGGCCGGTCGCAGCACGATCGGAAAGCCTGCGTTGAGGCCAGCGGTGCACTCGGGACCAAACTCGTCGTTGGCCGCGTCGGTGTTGTCGATGCTGCCCTCGGCGTCTTGCATCGGGCACTTGGGTTCGCGGCAGTGATCGAGCCCGAACGTATGGCCGACCTCGTGCAACGCGGTGTTGCTCAGGCGGTCGATGACGTGCGCGGGATCGCGAGCCTTGCGCTCGAGGCGAAACGTCGAAACCACTGCGGCCTGACCCGGCATCCGACCGAGACCGAAGATGCCCCAGTCGTCGAACGGTGGCTTGGTCGTGGAGATGTCGACGTGGGTGAGTCCGAGGATCCGGGTCGTCGGCGGTGCATCGGGGATCAGCGCCTCCAAGGACTCCAGCAAGCGGTCGGCTCGGTAGCGCTTGCGCTTCGCCGTCCAGGCTTCGCGGGGCAAGTCCACCGCCGCCATTCGGCGCACGTCAACCGCGGCGTGCTCCCGAAGATGAGACTCGACGGCGTCGAGCTGATCCTCTGGAAATTTTCCGAGCGCCACGAGCACGACCTCACCGCGAATCGTCGCGGGCTCGGCGGGTTCGGGTGGTACGGCGACGGGCGTCACCGGTGGCGTGACAGTCGGTTCGACGGAGGCTGCGGCGGCAACCGCCGGCCGCTCGACCGTGGTCACCCCTGCGGCTGCGGTCGGCGCGGGCCCCGAGGTCCCGCAGGCTGCAAGCACCCCGACGAGGCTCGCAACAACCGTCGCAGCCCACCGCGATCGCATCGCCGTGCTCATTCCCCCGTCTCGGGCGCGAGCACGACTTCGACCCGCAGCGCGTCTCCCGGCTCGGACTTCAACGATCGCACGCGCCCCGCGTCGCGCACGTCCCGCTGCACGCCGTCGAGCACGGCAAGGCGCGCGGCTGTGTCCACCACCGTGACGCTCAGGACCTCGGCCGACAAGCCGCGCTTGGCCTCGGTCTTGGCCCGACGGATCTCGCCCAACACCGTGGCCGCAAGCTCGAGACCCGTCGCGTCCGCGCCGGGTGCGTGCGCCCGCACGGCCGCGGAGTTGGGCCACGGGGCGCGATGGACCGAGCCCTCGCGCCACCAGCTCCACACCTCCTCGGTGACGTACGGCAAGATGGGCGCGAACAGCTCGAGCAACGTCTCCAACGCGATGCGCAAGGCGAGCTTGGCCGAGTCGGCTGCCGCCTCACCGTGTCCACCGTAGGCCCGGGGCTTGACCAGCTCGAGGTAGTCGTCGGTGAAGTCCCAGAAGAACGCCTCGGTGCGCTCGAGGCTGCGCGCATAGTCGAAGCCCTCGAACGCCGCCGTGGCCTCGTCGACCAGATCGGCGAGGCGCACGAGCATGGCCCGATCGAGCGGTTCGGACACCACCGCCCCCGCGCCCGGATCACCCAGACCCAGCGCGAAGCGACTCGCGTTGAGCAGCTTGATCGCGAGCTTGCGGCCGATCTTCATCTGGCCCTCGTCGAAGGCGGTGTCGGTGCCAGGACGGCCGCTCGCCGACCAGTAGCGCACCGCATCGGCGCCGTACTGCTCGAGCAGGTGCATCGGCGTCACGACGTTGCCCTTGGACTTCGACATCTTCTTGCGGTCGGGATCGAGGATCCAGCCCGACAACGCAGCGTTGCGCCAGGGCGGACAGCCATGCTCGTGATGGCTGCGCACCATCGTGGCGAACAGCCACGTCCGGATGATGTCGTGGGCTTGAGGACGCATGTCCATCGGGAACACGCGAGCAAAAAGCTCCGCGTCGTCCTCCCACTTGCCGGCGATCTGCGGCGTCAGCGAAGAGGTCGCCCAGGTATCCATGACGTCGGGGTCACCGATGAACCCGCCGGGTTGCCCGCGCTGAGCGTTGTCGAAACCGGCAGGGCAATCGGTCGAGGGATCGACGGGAAGCTGATCCTCGCGCGGGACCAGCAGTTCCTCGTACAGCGTCGCGCCGTCGTCGCCGAGCCTGTACCACACCGGAACCGGCACACCGAAGTACCGCTGCCGACTGATGAGCCAGTCGCCTGCGAGACCGCCGACCCAGTTGTCGTAGCGGTGCTGCATGTAGCCGGGGTGCCAGACCAACTCGTTGCCGCGCGCGACCAGACGGGCGCGCAGCTCCTCGTTGCGGCCGCCGTTGCGGATGTACCACTGACGCGTCGCGATGATCTCGAGCGGACGAGTGCCGCGCTCGTAGTACTTGACCGGATGGCTGATCGGTCGCGGCGCTCCGAGCATCTCGCCGCTGGCTTGCAGAAGCTCGACGACGCGCTTGGCCCCCGGCTTGGGGGCCAGACCCGCCATCGCGGCATAGGCCTGGCGGCCGGGCTCGCTGGCGATCCACGGCGGTGACTCGCCCGCGAACCGACCATCGACGCCGATGAGCGCGCGCGACGGCAGATCGAGCTCGCGCCACCAGGTGACGTCGGTGATATCGCCGAACGTGCAGATCATCGCGATCCCTGTGCCCTTGGCGGGGTCGGCCAGGCGATGGGCGAGGATCGGCACCTCGACCTCGAACAGCGGCGTTCGTACGGTCGTGCCGAACAGCGGCACGTAACGCTCGTCGTCGGGATGGGCGACCAACGCCACGCACGACGGCAGCAGCTCGGGCCGCGTGGTGTCGATGAGGATGTCGGGCCCGCCGTCGGTGCGATGGAACGCGATCGTGTGATACGCGCCGGGAGTCTCGCGATCCTCCATCTCGGCCTGCGCCACCGCGGTGCGCTCGTCGATGTCGTAGAGCGTGGGGGCGTCTTGCTGATAGGCCTCGCCGCGCGCGAGGTTGCGCAAAAATGCTCTCTGACTCACGCGCCGCGCGTCGGTGCCGATGGTCGTGTACAGCAGGCTCCAGTCGAACGACAGGCCGAGCTTGCGAAACAACGCCTCGAACGCACGCTCGTCGAGCGCGGTGACGTCGTAGCAAAGCTCGACGAAATTCGGCCGACTCACCGCGATCGCGCGATGGTCTTTGGGCACGTCGCCGTGGAACGGCGCAACCAACCCCGGCTCGTGGGGTAGCCGCGGATCGCAGCGCACGCCCGTGAAATTTTGCACCCGCCGCTCGGTCGCCAGGCCATTGTCGTCCCAGCCGATCGGGTAGAACACCGCCTTGCCACGCATGCGCCAGAAGCGAGCGATCGTGTCGGTGTGGGTGTAGCTGAACACGTGGCCGACGTGCAGCGAGCCCGAGACCGTCGGCGGCGGCGTGTCGATCGCAAAGACCTCGTCGCGGCCGCGGCTGCGGTCGAAGCGATAGACCCCGGCCGACTCCCACGATGCGGCCCACTTGTCCTCGATACCCTCGAGACTCGGCTTGTCCGGAACGCTGCTCATGTCGCGGGCAAAGCTACCGGCAACGGCCGATGCTGACCAGCCGGCCGCGCGGCGGATCGACGCTTCTCGATTTGTCCGGCCCCTGCCTCACCGCGTCGCTGTTGGGACACGCGGTCTTCCGGCAATGACGGTCGCTCTACGGCCCGTAGCCACTCGGCGTGTGACGCAGTCGTCCGTAGCCATCCCGCGCCTGCCCGGCCAGGGCCTTCGCCTGCCAGATACGCTAGTGTGGTTCGGTGGCCAAGGCTCCGTTCCCCTCGTCGATCGCTGCGATCGGCATCGCGCTGCAGCTCGGCTGTGCGGCCCCGAACCAGACGCTCGGCGGTAGCTCGAGCGACGAGGCGACCGGTGGCTCGAGCGACACGACGACCGGTGGCTCGAGCACCGGCACACCACCGATTGGCGAGTCCGTATCGACCGACGCAACGTCGGAGGGAACGTCGAGTCCCGCCGACTCGACCGGCGACACCGTGGACCCGGTGGAGCCCCCGCGCGTGCTGTTCATCGGAAACAGCTACACGTTCGTCAACGATCTTCCCGGGATGTTCGAGTCGATGACCGCGGCAGCCCAGGCCCCGTGGGTCGTCGCCTCGATCGCGAACGCGGGCGCGACCGTGGCTGACCACGTCGTCAACGCGCAGCTACCGTCGGTGCTCGCCGAGGGCTGGGACGTCGTCGTGGTGCAGGGCCAGAGTGTCGAGCCCGTGGTCGCGTATGGCGCCTTCGAGCAGGGCGTGGTCGAACTCGCGGCGCTGATCGAAGCCGACTCCGGTGGTGCCGATCTCGTATTGTTCGAGACCTGGGCACGTCAGGACGGCAGCCCCGAGCTCGCGAAGCTCGGGATGACCGCCGCGCAGATGCAGCAGGCCCTCACCGACGGCTACGCCGCAGCCGCCGCGGTGACCGGCGGCATCGTGGCACCCGTGGGCCAAAGCTGGGCGAACGCGTTGGTAGAAGCCCCCGAGCTCGCACTCTACGCGGCCGACGGCAGCCACCCGAGCTTGGCGGGGAGCTTCCTCGCAACGAGCGTGTTCTTTGCGGTGCTGACCGGGACTCGTGCGAGCGACAGCGCGTGGGTGCCCGAGGGACTGCTGCCCGAAGACGCGGATCGCCTCGAGGCCGTCGCCGACGCGACGGTTGGGCGTTGAGCTCGTTGTGGCCTTGCCCGGTTTTGCTGGACAGGTTGGTGATGCACTCCGGCGAAAAAAAAACGAGAGATCGAGGGGTGTCACGCGGTGTCACACCCAAATGCGGGGGGCTCTATCGAACCATCGCCGCCCGACCCTCGCAAGAAGATCCTCATGGTGGCGCACGGTGGCACGGGTTGCGAGCTCGACGCGGCGATGGGCACGGTCTCGATCCCCGTCACCGTGGGCACCACGACCACCAATCGCACCCTGACGCCCGATCGTGCCAACGTCATGAGCTACTTCAAGGGTTGCGCGGGCTTCGACCATCGCTTCAGCGCTGGACAGTACGCGCGCATCCATGCGGCACTTGCCGGCAACCGTCGCGGCCTGGTGGAAGGCGACCCGGGCGACTGCTACTCCGGCGGATCGTTCAACGGCGCCGCGACCACGGAGGATCACCTGCTCAACGTGCTGCGCAAGGTGGCCAAGTGCATGCTGTTGGTGCGCAAGCCCATGCCCTGGGAGGAGGTGATGGGCCAGATCTACAGTCAGCCGTCGGATCTGCCGCCGGGCTTCCGCACCAAGGCGGGCATCGGCGTGCATGTGCAGCGCGAGCAGCAACTTCTACGCCGGCTTCGCGCTGCACCCCTCGAGGACTAGCAGCTAGTCCTGGGCCTCCGAGCCCTCGCCTGGTCCGGGCCGTCTCACTTGGTCGGTAGCTTCGTGCATGCCGCGGTGGAACCCAGCCTGCAGGCGAGTCCGCGAAAGTGCGACGCTGAGGTCGCGTCGACGCTGACGCCGACGCCCTCGGTATAGGCCAGCGCCAGGGCCGCGCACGCGTCGCCGTAGCCGCCGTCGCAAGCCACCTCGTAGAGCCGCGCGGCTGCGGCGTCGTCGCGTGGCACACCGGCACCGCGGGCAAGAACGCCGCCGAGATGAAAGCACGCGTCGGAACGATCGCCGGCGCAACCTCGCTGATAAGCATCCGCCGCTGCACCCAGCCTGGCCCCCGCGACCAACCCGAGCTCGTGGACCTCCCCGAGCACCACACAGGCCCGATCATCGAGATCGCAGGCGCGCTCCAGCCAGTGCAGTGGCTCGCGACCGTGGTCGCCCCTACCCATCCATGCCAGATGCACGCACGAATCCGCGTAGGCGCCGATGCACGCGCGATCGAACAGCCGCGCGGCAGCCTGCGGATCCGCTGGACCACCGACACCATCGAGCAGCATGCCGGCGAGGTAGTCGCAGGCATCGACTGCGCCCGCATCGCAAGCCACGCGGTACAGCGAGCGCAGCTCGGCCGGGTCGATTCCAGCGGCCCCCTGCACTGCCGCCGCGCGGCCACAGGCCTCGAACAACCCGCCGCGGCAGGCGGCGCCATAGGCTTTCGCCGAACGTTCCGCATCGACCGGTATGCCGTCGGCGCCCAGCCCGTGCAGATCCCCGAGCAGCGCACAACCCCGTGGGTCGGCCTGCTCGCAGGCCGCCGTCAGATGAGCGCGCGCATCCTCGTTGCGGCCCGCCGCCCGCGCGCGTACGCCCAGCTCGGTGCACGACTCGCCATCACCGAACTCGCACGCGCGACGGTCGTTGGCCTCGGCGGAAAGTTCGCTGCGCTCCACGAAGACGCCGGCGCGGTGAAAGTCGGCGAGCTGGCTGCACGAGGGCGCGTAGCGAGCGGCGCACGCCTCGGTGAGCATCTCGATGCCCTCATCGGTGTCTTGCCCCGCACTGCGACCATCGAGCACGGCGAGGCTGAGCAGGTGACAGCTGCGTGGATCACCGGCCTCGCAGCCCTTGCGCCACCACTTGGCGGCCCGGCGTGCAGATGGCTCATGGGTGGTTCCGCTTGCGACCAGCTCGCCGAGCTCCGTACACGCTCGCGCGCGACCAGCCCCGCAGCCGCGCTCGTAGAGGCCCTCGGCGCGCTCGGGATCGGCCTTGACCAACGCACCGTCGAGATAGACCAGCGCAGCTTGCTCGCAGGCGGTGCCGATGTCGCGGCCACACGCGTACTCCCAGAGCGACAGCGCGTGAAAGCGGTGCTGCTTGACGCCGTAGCCCGACCAGTACGCCGAGCCCAAACGCTCACAGGCTCCGACGTCGCCGCGCTCGCAGCTCCGCGCGAGCATGTGCGCCTGACGCTCGGCCGCAGGGAGGTTCGCGAGGTCGTCGATCGAGCGGCTGCGTACCGCGCGGGTCGCCGCTTGCGGCGGGCGCAGGCACGCAGCGACGCCCAGTAGCGCCAATAACCCCAGGTGGCCCGCGACGCGCTGCACGTGGACAACGATACGCGCCTGGCGGCGAGCCGCTCTGTGATGCGCAGCACATCCGCGGCCGCGGGCTTGACCGCGCGGGGCGGCCAGGACCACGGTGTTCATCGGAGGCGGTGGGTCGGTGGCAGCGGCAGTGGTACCTTCCCGCCGTGGACCTCAAAGACCGTGTCGCCATCGTCACCGGCGCCTCCTCCGGAATCGGCCTGGCGCTCGCGCGCATGCTCATTGCCGAGGGCGCGAGCGTGGCCATGGTGGCGCGCGGTGTCGACCGACTCGAGCGCGTGTGCGCGGAGCTCGGACCCAAGGCGATCGCGTTCGCGCTCGACGTTGGCGATCTCGCGCGCTTGGCGAACCTACCGGGCGAGGTCGTGGCCAAGCTCGGTCGACTCGACGTCGTGGTCAACAACGCCGGGGTGCACTACCGCGGTGACATGCTGCGCCACGAGGCCGACAAGCTCGCGACCATGTTCATGGTCAACCTCGTCGCGCCGGTCGTGCTCACCCGCGTGGCTGCCGATGTCATGCCGACCGGCAGCGTGGTGGTGAACGTCGCCAGCCTCGCAGGCAAGCTGGGCGTACCCGGATCCGCGGTCTACTCGGGGACCAAGGCCGGGCTGCGCTTCTGGGCGATGGCCGCTGCCGGTGATCTCGAGGGACGCGGGATTCGCATCGCGAACGTGAACCCCGGCCCGGTCGACACCGGATTCTTCGACGACGACTTCGACAACGTGAGCAACTTGACGTTCTCCCAGCCCATGGTGACGGCCGATGCGGTCGCGCTCCGCGTGATGGAGGCGATTCACAGCGAAAAGACCGGCCTGGATCTCGACATCCCGGTCGGCTCGGGGAAGCTCGCGACGCTCGGCTATCTGATGCCGAGCATCGGTCGGATGCTACGACCCATGCTCGAGCGCAAAGGCGCGGCGGCAAAGGCCCGCTACGCCGAACGTCGTGGCGCCGCGAGCAAGTGAGCGCGACGCGTTCACGGCGGCGAGCCGCCGAGTGAGCGGCGAATCGCACCACCCAGCAGGCTCTTGCCGAGGTCCGCGACCGACGGCGGCGCGATCTCGGGATGTTCGATGGTCCCGCGGATCCGCACCGGCAACGACGTCGCATATCTGGCCGCATCGCGGTAGATGCCGCCGCCGAACAACCGCACCATCGGCATCAGATCGACGCGGAGATCGAGCTCCCCCACGAGTGAGACGCGCCCGGCGATCGGCAGCGACGCCGCTGCATTCTCGGCCGTGACGCGCGTGAGTTCGATCCATCCCTGTCCGATGGCGAACACGACCGTGCTCTCACCCAGGGTCCACGGGTCGTCGGCACGGCCCACCAGCGAGGCGAGGGCGAGCAGCAGCGACCCTCGCGGCAGCACGACCTCGTGCAGACGCGCGGTGCCGCTGCCCACCAGCGTCGGCCGGATCTCTTCCCAGTGCAGCCCGCTGCCGCCCAGCGAAAGTTCAGCACCCAGCCACCCGGTCGCCGCGGTCGCCGCGGTCGCATCGAGGCTGGACGACAGTGGCGGATAGACCGCCGCAACCACGCGTCGAACATCCGCATCGAGGTCGACGTTGGTCGCGGCAATCTCGAACTGCCAGTCGCGCTCGCCGGCAAGAAATATCCGCCCCGAGCCGGTCACCTCGCCGCGGGCGCCGATCCTTCCGCGCAGCGCCTCGATCGCGACGTCCTGGCCATCGCCGCGCACGGTCATCGTCAGCGCACGAATCGGCAGGCCGTGCAGCGCCACCTCGGCGATGCTCACCGTCGCCGCAGCGGTGCGCTGGGCGTCGCGGTTGGTCAGCAGCACACGAACATCGACGCCCTCGAGCACCAGGGTGCGCGCGTGGTCGAGGTCCTCCAGCAATACCCGCGACCCGCTGATCGCGAGGTCGAGGTGCAGATCGACGGGCGCACCAGCGTCGGCGTCGCGGGGTCGGATCAACCCGGCGAGGTTGGTGTTGCCACCTTGCTTGACGAGACGCAGCTCGACCGCTTGCGCGGTGACAACGCCCGAGAACTTGCCGTCGAGCAAGTCCGACAACCCGACGTCGAGGTCGAGCACCGTGGCGCTCAGCAGCCCAGCGCCGCCAAACCCCTCGGGGTTGCCGATGTCGACGTCGTGCAGCGTCACATGCCCCCGCGGATCGACCTCCAGCCGTCCGATGTGAACCTCGCGACCCAGGGTTCGACCCAGCAACGCCTCGAGCTCCGCCCGTGGGTCGCCACGGAGGTACCACCACGCTGCCCCCGCGCCGGCCGCGAGCAAGACGACGACCAGCAGCCAAAACAGGATCCGCCTCATGGGTTCGACTCATACCCTGGCGGCAGCAGGACCATGCCCAAGCGCCCGTCAGGGTGCCAAGTTGGGCAAGCGCACGTCGACTTGGGCAGCCGCGGCTTGCGACAGACCTTCGAGACTCGTCACCACAGGGGTTTCCTGGCGGCACGCAGGTTGCTCAGTGGTTGGACATGGACCGCAACGTCGCCGTCGCCCTGCCCACGCCCGCCCCGTCCTACCTGCGCCTGGCTGACGTGAGCGACACCAACGACACCGGCGACGGCCCCACCCAACTGTTCTGCCCGGATCCCTCGTACCGCGACGCTGGCGCCCAGACCGCGATCACGGCGTCCGCGGTTTCGCAGCCGGCTGTGGGCGCGGCGCCCCGCGGATTCCACGACTTCGCCGACGACGACGTCAGCGAAGACGATGTCAGCGAGGTGCTCGAGGGCCGCCTCGACCTCGTGATCGAAACCAACCCCAACGCGACGACCGGCCGAACCACCACCGCAGTGTCGAGTACTCCGATGCAACCGAACTCGATCGATCGAACCCAGGTGTCGACACCCGTGCTCCTCTCAGGAAGCGGAGGCACCCACGTCACCGCGAGGCCACTGCTGCCCACACCGGATCGCTCGGGTACGCAGATCGTCGAACGGCCGGTCATGCGGACTCCCGACGCCGGCACGGCCCGAGTCGAGCGACCGATCATGCGTAAACCCGCCGCGATCATTCCACCGCCCCCGCCCCCGCCGCTGGTCGTGCAGACCCTGGGTGTCCCGATGCCGCTCGCGCTCGACCGGACCGACCTGCAGATCGTGCCGAGCGTGGCCGCGCGCATGATCATCGCGGGTCGCTATCTCACCGGCGGCGACGACAGAAGCGAGCAGTCGTACGCGATCGGAAGTTCCTTCGTGCTGGCCCGCACGGCGAGCTCGGCGTTCTGCGACGACCCATTTGTCGACGCCGAGCACGGGGCGTTGACGTTCCGCCCCGACGGCGTGGCGATCGACGACTTCGACTCGACCAACGGCGTGTTCGTGCGGGTTCGCGAGAAGGTCGCGCTGCGTTCGGGCGATGTCTTTCGCGCTGGCGAGGAACTGCTGCGCTTCACAGCCGTGCGCAACACTCGGGCCCAGGGTCGTGCGCCTGCCATGGGCAGCCCCGACCCCGGCTACTGGGGTCGCATCGACGTGATGATCACCAATGAGGACCACGCGGCGAGCTATCCTATCGACGATGTCGAGGTGAGCTTTGGTCAGACCGAGGGCAACCTGCAGTTTCCCGACGATCCCTTCCTCGGCGAGCTTCACTGCTGCGTGGTCAAGGACGAGCGCGGCGCGGCGCTGGTGGATCTGGGCTCCCCGTGTGGGACCTGGCTGCGACTGCGTTCGGGCGACGTCGTCCCCTACGGGGTCGAGCTGCTCGTCGGCCAGACCCGCGTTCGCGTCGAGCGGGCCTAGCAGGCTGCTGAAAAACGCGGAGCGTTTTTCAGACCAGCCTGCCCCGTGCCCATGCCCGTGCCCGTGCCCGTGCCCGCCGGCACCCGGCGTCAGCCCTTGCGACCGCGATAGTCGACGTAGCCCGCGACGATCGCGGTGTACAGCATGTGTCCGAGCACGCGCTGTCCCGCATCGGTCAGGTGCGCGAGGTCGCCGCTGATCAGCGGTGGCGAGGCCTTGCGCCACCGCGCGACCGCACCATCGCCGCCCATCGCAGCCTGCGTGTCGAAGAACCCACAGCCCTGCTCGAGCGCCACCTCGCGCTGAATCGCGGTGATCTTCGGCACCATCGGATTACTGATGACCCGTTGATTCTCGCGGATGCCGTGGTCGACTGGCGACATCACCAGGCACGCCGGCGGCTTGGCCTGCGCACGAAACCGCTCGAGCACCGCGCGAAAGTCGTCGCGGTACGCGTTCAATCGACTCTCCGAGAGCAGCAGGTCATTGCCGCCGAACATGAAGACCAGCAGGGCCGCGTCGCGGTGTTCGATCTGGGTGCGGATGTGCTCGGGATCGAAGTTCAGCATGCGCGACGTGAAGGCCCCGAGCTGGGCCATGCCGTCCCACACCACGCCGGGCACGTCACGCTCGAGCACCACGCCGTAGAGCCGGACCTTCCCACTACCGGCGGCGCGGACCTCGAACGAGTGGCCGCCGTCTTCCACGTCGATGCGGTGCCACGCGTCGCCGGCCACCTCGGCCTCGGTCGCGACCACGATCGGCTCTGTGCGATCGACCCGAACCCGGACGTTGCCGGCCCCAGGCTCCGCCCGATACCACAGCTCGATGAAGCTGGCCTTGCGCCCGTTGGGGGTCGAGTCCGAGGTCGCGAAACGACTCTCGGCGCCACCCGACGACCACACCGTGGTGGCCCCGAGCCCGTACAACCCATCCGACTTGCAGTTGTTGATGATGTAGCAGCGCGACCAATCCTCGCCACCACGGAACTCGATGGCCTTGTGGATGTAGCTCGCGTTGGGTTTGGCCAGCAGGTGAAACCCGTGGCCAGCGTCGCCGAAGCGCTCTTGCATCTTGGCGCGTACGGCCGAGGTGATGTGATCGGCGGCGATCACCGAATCGCCCCAGTGGACGACGCGGGTCACCGCGCCGGAATACCCCGCGTCACTACGCGCCAGCCGGGCAAAGAACCCATCGAGCGCCTCGACCTCGGCCAGCTCGATGGGTTGCTTGGCGGGTTCGGCGTCGTCGGGCTGGGGGTGGTACGGCGGAAGTTGGTCGCCCTTGGGAGCGCTGACGACGACGCGGTCGGCAATCGGCGCCATGTCGGCGTCGTCGACCGCGAGCACCTTGGTGGCGAGCGCCTCGGTCTCGGTGACGTCCGCCAGAACCTCGGCCTGGCCTTGGTCCTGACCGAGCAACTCGCGACCAATGACGTTCCAAAAGGGCACCGCATCGTTGCGTTCGCCGCGGAAGATTTCCAGGCGCCACGGGGGCTCGGGGTTGGTCCACGGCCGCGCGAACGAAAGCTCGGGCACCAGGTACGTCGCCATCATCGCGAGCAGCAACGCCAGCGCTCCCGAACCGATCTTGAAAAACGTGCCGGGCTGGGTCACTCCGCTGCCGTCGTCGTCGCCGAGGAGTTCGACGCGATGCGCATGGTCCTCGCCATCGAGTAGTCCTTCACCGGGAGTGGAGCTGTTCATCGATGGGACTCGCTTCTAGAACTGAAAGTAGATGAACGCCCGGGGACCGCCGCCGAGCAGCAACATCACACCCAAGCAGATCGCCGCGAGCACCAGGCCGAGCAACCATCCAGGCGCACGACGGACCATCGCGAGCCCGTAGACGTCCACCCAGGCCCGTGGAGTGAAGTGGTAGGCACAGCCCAGCGCGAGCGTCAGCCCGACCCAGGGCGACACCAGGTTTGGCCGCAGGCCGTGGGTATCGAACGCGAGCAAGCCCGCGCATAGCCGCTTGGCGACCTCGAAGCTCTCGGCGCGGAAGAACACCCGCGACAACACCGTGAAGTGGAACGTGAGCAGCACGTGCAGCGCGGTGTTGTGCCACGTCCCGGTCTCTGGCAACCACGCCACCAGCAGGAACATCACGACCGCGAAGCCGCCGACGCCCGCGGCGAGGTGCCACGGCAGATCCAGCACAAAGTGCAAGAGCACCGCTGTCACCTGACCGAGCACCAGCAACACCGGCGACCACCGAGCGAGCTCGGCCCAACGCGAAGCGCCCCGCGGCCGAATCCGATTCCAGCGATTGAACACGATCGCCGCGGCATGCAGGTTGGCGTAGATGACGAAGTTCCAGCTGGTGCCCTGGGTGTAGTGCCACATGCCGACCAGAAACATGGTCAGCCACAGGTTGAAGTAGGTGCGAGCCGGCGAGCCTTTGCTTCCGCCCAGCGGAAAGAACAGATAGTCGCGCAGCCACGTCGACAGCGTCATGTGCCAACGTCGCCAGAACTCGCCGACGTTCTTGGCCTGGTAGGGCCTGTCGAAGTTCTCGGGCATGTCGTAGCCCATCAGCTTGGCCACGCCCACCGCGATGTCCGAGTAGCCCGAGAAATCTGCGTAGAGCTGCAGCGTGAAGGCATACAGCGCGAACAACAACTCGGCCGAGGTGTAGTTCTCTGGCGAGGCGAAGATCAGGTCGGTCAGCTGTGCGGCGATCCAATCGCCGAGCAGGACCTTCTTGACCACGCCCTTGAAGACCAAGAAAAGCCCCTCCTCCATCCGCGCGGCGCTGAGCCGAGGCGGTCGATGGAGCTGCGGCAGAAACTCGTCGGCGCGAACAATCGGGCCCGCGACGAGCTGCGGGAAGAACGTGACGAACAACGCGAACTTCGTGAATGATCGCTCTGCCGTCAGCCGGCCTCGCCACACATCGATGGTGTAGCTCAGACTCTGGAACGTGTAGAACGAGATCCCGACCGGCAGCAGCAGCTTGAAACTCGGTGCCGCCCACTCGATACCCAATGCCTGCGCCACATCGGTGGCGGTGCGCAAGAAGAAGTCGGTGTACTTGAAGTAGCCGAGCAGGCCGAGATTTCCGACCAGCGAGATGCCGAGGATCGCATTGCGGGCGCGCGTGGTTGCGGCCGAGATCCCGGCTTGCTTGGCCCGCGCATCCTGGGCCGCGATCCCGAGACCGCAGGCGTAGTCGAGCACCGTCGACAGCACCAACAGCCCGACGTAGTACCAAGGCGCAGGCGGCGGATCCGTGAGCGGCCCGCCCATGTAGAAGAAGTAGCTGGCGGCCAGCAGCACCAGGGTCCGCGCCACCGGCCGATGCGCGAGCAGCCACGCCACGACCAGCACCGGGATGACGAACAGCAGAAAGTCGAGGGTCGGAAAGAGCATCTTCCGCGGCCCGAAGGCGGCACACCGTAGCTCACTCGACGTCCCAGCGCTGCGGAGAAATCGCGGTGTTTCGCGGTGTGATCGTGACCGTCCGGTTCGCGATGGTCTGCCCCTGCTCGTCCACGAGCACCACCTTGCGAGGGCCGACGCTCAACTCGAACCGCCGGGGCGCGTAGCCCACGAACTTGCCATCCACGCGGACCTCGGCGAGCTGGGCCTTGCTGCCGCCGATGATGACGAACCCCGTGCCAGACTCCGCTTGGGGCACGGGGCTCGGCTTGGGTCGCCCGACCGCGATCGGGCGCGTGGGCCGGGTTTGGCCGCGGACCGGCGACGGGATCGTCGGCGGTCCTGGATCCAACGGGGCGACAACCTCGGGCACGATCTCCCGCGGTTGGTCGGTCGGGGGCCCAGCCTCGGCAGGCGGTCGCGGCGTTGGTTCGGTGCTGCGCGGCACGATCGGCTGGGGAAACTGCGACAGCATGGGGGCGGACAACTCCGGCCGATCGGCGTCGAGCCGCACCGCGGCCCAGCCCGCGCCGAGCAGCGCCACGGCCGTCACGCCCGCGATCCACGACAGCGCCTGCCGCCGCGAGTCCCGCGGCTTGGCGCTCGCAATGCTCGCGACCTCGCGGTCCACGGCGGTCTCCGACCCGCCGAGCACCACCGCTCGCACCTCGCGTGTGGTCTCGGGCGCGACTGTGGTGCGTTGCTCGAACGTCCGGACCCCGTCGCGCTCACCGACGACCACCAGCTCGAGATCGAGTCCGAGTAGCGCATCGAGCTTGGCCGCGGGCGGTCGCGCAGTCAGTCGCACGGTCTCCAGAAAGCTCCGGAGCATCGAACGAGGGTCGGTCGCGATGCGCGACGCGAGTGCAGCGCCCAGAGCATCGGCAAGCGCCGACGCATCGCGGTACCGCGCGGTTCGATCGCGCTCGAGCGCGCGGCGCAGGATCGCGGCCACGTCCTCGGGGATCCGCGGATCGATGGACACGGCAGCGCCCGCCAACAGGTCGGCCATCGCATGCTCGCCGGCCAGCGGGCTACGACCGCACAGCAGGCGGTGACAGGTCGCGGCCAGGGCGAAGATGTCGGCGCGGGCATCGACCACACCACCGGTCGCTTGCTCGGGCGCGCTGTACGACAGCGTGCCTTTGGTCATCCCCACCGCGGTGCGCTCGCTGCGATCCTTGGCGAACGCGATGCCGAAGTCGGTCAGCAGCACGTCGGCACCGTACGAGATCAAGATATTGGCGGGGCTGACATCGCGATGCACGATGCCCAGGCCCCGGCCGTCCTGATCCTTCGCGGTATGGGCGTAGTGAAGCGCGTGGGCGATCTCGGTGGAGATGTACAACA
>CANLQR010000035.1 GCA_947492135.1 Deltaproteobacteria bacterium
GTCTCGCACTCCTTCCTCTCGCCTGCGTTGTGGAGGAATCCGACGGATCCGACGATGCGGCGCTCGAGGATGGCGACGAAGACGAAGACTTGCGCGGAGTGCCGCTCCGGATCTGCACGGGCTGCTCCTACAAATCCTCGGTCAACTTCGCCGGCCTCCCGACCGGCACCCTGACTTCCGCGAGCATGGAAATCACCGTGCTGCACGCCGGCACCTGCCCGCAGTCGGGTCCCACGAACTGCAAGGAGAAGCTGGTCTACAACGTCCAATGCCAGCTCGGTACATCCTCGACGGCGACGTTTCCGTTCTTCATCGATGCAGCGACGACCATCACGTCGCACACGGCCAAGATCACGGTCGTGAAGTCTGGAGTCACGACGACGCACACGGGCGCGGTCCAACTGAGCTCCAACGTCACCGGCGGCGGAGCCCCGCCGAGTTCGATCCCAACGCCGTGCGCGCCGCCGACGATCAACCCGTACGTCAGTCTCCCGACCCTGATCTGAACCCGGATCGCGCACCCCGTCGCGTAGTTGACTACGCTCGCGGCGGACTGGACAGATCAGGCCCTGCCGCGGTGACGTGCGGAGCGCTCGGGTCGCGCGGCAGGGGCTACAACTCGGGCGAAACGTGGTTTGTTCGCAGTTGGCCTGCAAACGAGTTCGACTCGGCGTCGGGAGATCGGTCGTGCGGGGGGTTCCAAAGCGTCAGCAAGGCGGGCTGTGGCCGTTTACACTTCGCGAGTGCGGCTGGGGCGAACAGGACTTGTGGCAGTACTGCTGGGCGTGGTGGCATCGGCATGCTCGCGCGACGTGCCGGACGCACTGGTGGCGGCGGTCGCACCCCCACCACACGTCGAGTTCGGCGATTGCCAGGCTTCAACCCTGGCGCCCGCAAGCTGCACGCTACGGCGTGACACGACCGTGCGGCTGTGGATCGCCGGAGGCGGCGCGCCGTCGGTGCAGGTCGATGGCGCTCCTGCACTGGGCCACCTATCGCCGAGCCTGGACGGGGTTGGTTGGACCGCAGCGATCCATGTGCCGACTGGCGCCACTGAGCTGACCGTGCAACTCGACCCCCTTGGAGCACCCTGGACGCTCGCGCTGGTACCGGCCTCCGCGACCGTGACCGTCGACGCGATCGAGGCGTCACTGCGAGGGGACGAACACGCCAGGCCGCTGGCTGTCGAACAGGCGCTGCAACAGCTCGATGACGCAATGTCACACATGTCCGAGTACGAACGCGTGGCAGCAGGACGCCTTGCCATGCTGGTGCTGCAGGATCGAGGTGACCTCGGCAGCGCGATCGAGGCCGGCCAACGAGCGCTCGACACCGCGTTGCGGGCCGGCTACCGGGGTGAGGCGATCGAAGTCGCCCAGATCCTGGTGTACCTGAACGGACGCACCGGCGCGCTCGCGCAGGAGCAGATCTTGCTCGACCTGCAGAACTCGTACCTTCCGTTGGTTGGCGACGCGCTGCAGCGCGCACGTTGGCACTACTACCGCGGCGTGCATGCGTCGACGCGCGGCGACCTCGGTATTGCGCTCGAACAGCTCGAGCTCGCGGAGCGTTCATCTAGACGCCTCGGTGCCGTCGACGACGAGCTCGCAGCGGCAGCGATGCGCGCGCCGCTCCTGGCGCTGACCGGGCAGCACGCCGAGCGAAACAGGGTCGTCGAGCGCATCCTCGGCGCAACTGCGCTGCGACAGGGGGCGGTCCGGTGTGAAGATGCCCGCGTGCTCAGCAACGTTGGCTGGGCGTTGTTACTCGCTGGAGGTGCATCTCGGGCAGCAGCGGTCCCGCTGCTCGAGCGGGCGCTGGCCCAACAGACGGGGGTTGAATGCGCGGTGGGCGACAATCCGGATCGAGGCCGAGCTCTGCAAGAGACTCGACTCAACCTCGCACTCGCAGCGCTGCTGAGCGGCGATCGAGAGGCTGCCGAACGCCATCTCGGGCGGATCGAGCTGGCTGCGACCACAAGCGGACAGCGGCAATGGATCGACTACGGCCGTGCCGAGCTTGCGCTGGCCCAAGGCGACGCCACGACCGCAAGTCGACTCACAGCTTCGCTCGGCGAGGTCGAGGATCCGCTGCTCGCGTGGCAGGCCCAGGTCCTGCATGGCCGCGCACTCGAGGCCCAGGGTCATGACACTCTGGCGTTGAAGGCCTTTCTCGGCGCGGAGAATCTGCTCGATCAGGTGATCACGCGTCTGGCGGTCGATCAGGGGCGCGAGGGCCTGGCCGCTGGCATGCACGCGGGAGCCGCCCACGCCATCCGGCTTCAGCTTCGCGCGCACGATGCGGTCGGTGCCGCGTCGACCGCCCGGCGTTCTCGCGGTCGTGTGGTCCGTCCGATCGCGCGCGACGTAGCGGCCGCAAGTCTGACCGACGCCGACCGCACGCGGTGGTCCGACGCGATGGGACGGTATCGCGAGGCCTCGCGGAGCATCGAGAGCGAGTTGCACGATCTTTGGCAGCAACCGCAGGACCGACGCGACGAGGTCCTTGCTCGCCACACCGAGCAACGCCGCGAGATGGCGAAGGACCTCGACCTCGCGTTCGCGCTGGTAGGCGCCGCGAAGACCACCGTGGGCGCCGCGACCAGCCCCAGCGGTGACGTACTGTGGCTGCTCTTTCATCCCACGCCCGACGGCTGGGCGGGGTTTGCAATGGACGCGCATGGGGTTTCCGGCGTCGAGCTTGGCGCGTTGTCCGGCGACGATCTCGCCCGATCCGCCGACCAACGCCTGCTCGTCCCGTTCGCCGGGGCGATCGATCGGGCGGGCCCGATCCACGTGCTGGCGCTCGGCGAGACCGAGGGCGTTGCGTTCGCGACGTTGCCTTGGCACGACGAACCGCTGATCTCGAAGCACGCGATCGCGCACTCGTTGGATCTTGGTGGTCTGCCTGTGCAGGCTAGCCGCGGACAGGGCGAGACCGCGGTGATCGTGGCTGATCCGGCGTTGCGTGGCTCTGCTGTTGGTCGGCTCGCCCACGCCGCGCAGGAGGGCGCCGACGTCGCCGCAGTACTGGGCGCCCGAGGTTGGTCGGTCGAAATCCTGCGCGGCGATGTCGCTGACCACGAACGCGTGGTCGAGGCGCTCGGCCGCTCGGCGTGGTTCCACTATGCTGGGCATGGTGTGGCCGCAGCCGGCTGGGAGAGCGCACTGGCGCTCGCGGGTGAGTCCCGGCTCGGTGTCCGCGACATTCTCGCGCTGCCGAGAGTGCCGCAAGTCGTGGTCCTCTCGGGCTGCCGCACAGGCACCGTCGACTTGCGTGCCGGCGCGGGTGGGCAGCACCTCGCCGGAGCATTCCTTCTGGCAGGGGCGGGTTTTGTGATCGCCACGTCGGCGGACATCGACGATGCCGATGCGGCAGCGTTCGCGACGGCGCTCTATGCTGCGATGCCAGCTGCGGGGGAGCCCGTGGACGGCACCACGCTCTTCCGCGACGCGATGCTGCAGTTGCGCGACCCCACGTCCGGTGGCCTGGGCCGTTGGCAACATCTGCGGGCGTGGATTCCTTGAAGTGCCCGCCGTCGTCGGAAATTTCGCCCAACTCGCTGAGTGCGTCAGACTATGGGCCAACCCCGCGTACTACTCCACGCGTCGCCAACCTCTCGCGGATGTCACCGACCATGTTTCAATCTCGCTTCCTGTCGCTCCGCGTGCGCGTACTGTGGCCGATCGCTGCCGTGTTCACGGCGGGCCTGCTCGGCGGTTGTCCCGCCGCCGCAACCTGTCCCAACTGCAAGTACCGCACAGCGAGCTTCACGCTCCAGCCTGGCGAGGTCGGTGCTGTCACCTCTGCGCAGATGAGCACCCAGATCAATCATCCGCCCAGCACGACAGGGTCCGACAACTGCCCGATTACCGGAGATCCGGTGCCCTGCGTCACGACCCGCACCGACGTGGCCACGTGCAAGATCGCCGCTGCGACTGCCCAGAGGATCGGACTGCCCGTTCAATCGGTCGACACCGCGAGCCATTCGGTGAATGTGGTCATCACCACGGCCGCCGGCTCGCGGACCGCGGCGGCGACGGTCGGCCCGCCCGCGAGCCCGGGCGACAGCCTGCAATCCCATGTGATCTGCCCGTAGCCCTCGCCCCCGGGGTCGTCGGTCATGTTCGCAGATCGCACATTCTTCATCATGTCGATGAACGCAACCGCGGAACCAGCGGCCGTAGGCGCCGCGAAGCTTGTACCGGAAGCGTTCGCATAGCTCGGCCTCGGACCGGGCTACTTGATCGACGCTCGCCGGGTCGACGACCCCACCCGCCTCGACGCCGCAGGCGCGAACCTGTCGACGACAGTGGACGTGTTCCCGGTGCGGCCAGTGGTGCTCTCGGGGCGCGCCGACGTCGGCAACCTCGGGGCTGCGAAGACCTTCTTGGTCCGCGGGACGGTGGGCTTCGCGGTGCGCCGCTTCGAAGGCTACGGCGGGTACGAGTACCGCGGGGTCGGCAACGTGCGGTTCGGCGGGCCGGTGTTTGGCGTCCGGCTGTGGTTCTAGCAGGCTGCTGAAAAACGCGGAGCGTTTTTCAGACCAGCCTGCTAGCCGTACTCGACGCGGATGGTCTCGATCACGTGCTTCATCGCCGCCTTGACGACCTCGGTGTCGGGGTCACGGACGATCACATAGCCATCACCCTCGTAGGTGTCCGCACGCGGCGCGCCTCGGGCCGGCAACCGCGAGTCGACCACGAGTCGGCCAACGCGCTCATTGGCAAGCTCGACGCCCGAGACCCGCACGACTCGACCGTGGCCGACGCCGCGCAGGTACGCGACGCCGACGGCGTACTTGCGTTCGAACGGCCCATCGAAGGCATCGTCCACCGTGGCCCGGGCCCACGCCTTGTACATGTCGGTGTCGTAGGCGTAGCTGTTCGCGAGCACGATGTGGGCACCCGGAGGTCGCGCGGCGATCTCACCGATCGCAAGCGAGCCGTCATCGCGTCGGAACCACTCCATGTGGGTGAATCCGGTCTCGAGCCCGAGGGCCTCGACCGCGCGTACGCCGAGCGCTCGGGCGTCCGCGTAGTCGGGGCCGTCGATGTCGCGGGGCAACACGATGACCCACTGGATCCACGGCGTCTCCATCACCTCGAGCGGCGTCGGGTAGTAACGCGAGCACGACGAGAAGCGAACGTCGCCGCCGATCGTGATGGTCTCGAAGCTGTGCTCGTGGCCGCGCAAAAATTCCTCGGCGAGTGCCGGCGTGTCGGGCCCAGCGTGCAGCGCCGCGAGTGCAGCACGCAGCGCGTCGATCGAGTCGATCCGCCAGGTCGCCTTGCAGCCCATCCCGGCCGGCGGTTTGAGCACCAGCGGCAAGCCGACCTCGGCGACGAAGGCCTCGGCGTCCGACCACGCACGGATCAGCCGGTGGCGCGCACACGGCAGGCCGTGGCGGCGCAGCTCTTCTTTCATCCGGGCCTTGTCGCGAAACAGATCGGCGGTCTCGGGGCTCGTGCCGGACACCCCGAGCGCGCGGCGCATCTCGCCGAGCTGGATCTGCAGCGGCTCGAGGATCCCGAGGACGCGGTGGATGGGTCCGTAGCGCCGCTCGAGCGCCTTGGCGGCGCGACACAGGCTGTCGCTGTCGAGTCCGTCCTCGACCAGCGCGACGTCGTCGAAGACCTTGCGGTCCTCACCGGTCGGCGGGTTCTGCGCGATGGCCAGCAGTCGCACGTCGGGAAGCCGCGCAGCCGCTCGAGCGAACCGCATCGTCGTCTCGAGCGGAAACGGGGCCGTGAAGATCACGTTCCGCATGGTTTGCCGTTGTAACATGACCGCGCGCCCACGTCTTTGGTGCGCGCTGACCCTGGAGCGTGATCGAGATGAAGGTCGTGTTTTTGGCGCCGAGCTATCCGCCGGAGATGCAGCAGTACACACGGGGACTGGCAGAGGTCGGCGCCTCGGTCTACGGCGTCGGCGATCAACCCCTGTCGGCGCTACCGCGCTCGCTCAAGCAGCACCTCGAGGACTACCTGCAGGTGCCCAGATTGCTGGATGACGACGACGTGGTGGCGCGGGTCCATGCGTGGATGCGCGGCCGCGCAGTCGATCGCGTGCTAGCCAACTGGGAGGTGATGGTGTTGACCGCAGCGCGGCTGCGCGAGCGTTTCGGCGTGCCCGGCATGTCCGTCGCCACCGTCGAGGGCTTTCGCGACAAGCAGCTGATGAAGGAGCGCGTCGCTGCGGCGGGGCTTCGCGTGCCCCGCTCGGTGCGCGTGCGGACCGCGACCGATGCCCGCGAGGGCGCCGCTCGGATCGGCTATCCGCTGGTGCTCAAGCCCATCTCCGGAGCCGGCAGTGCCGACACCTACGAGGTCCGCAACGAGCGTGATCTCGAGGACGCGCTGGCCCGCATGACGCATGTCGAAGAGGCCAGCCTCGAGGAGTTCATCGAGGGCGAGGAGTTCACCTACGACACCGTGTGCATCGGGGGCAAGCCCGCGTTCGCCAACGTCGCGCAGTACCTACCCAAGCCGCTGATTGCCCGGACCAACGAGTGGCTCAGCCCCGTGATCGTGACGGTGCGCGACCTCGCCCAGCCAGCGCTCGCCGACGGCATCACCCTGGGCAACAACGTGCTCGAGGCGCTCGGCATGGGCGACGGCTTCACGCACATGGAGTGGTTTCGCAAGCCCGACGGCGAGGTCGTGTTCGGCGAGATCGGCTGTCGACCCGGCGGTGCGTGTCTGGTCGATCAGATGAACTACACCTGCGACATCGACCTGTTCCGCGAGTGGGCGCGCGCGGTGTGCTGGAACACCTTCGAGGCCCGAGCCCCACGCAAGTACAACGCCGCCATCATCTTCAAGCGCGCCATCGGAAACGGACGGATCACGAAGATCACGGGGCTCAACGAGTTCATGCGCCGGTACGGTGAGCACGTCGTCGAGTCCAAGCTGCTGCCGATCGGCGCGGCCCGACGCAACTGGAAGCACACCCTGCTGTCCGACGGTCACATCTTGCTGCGTCACCCGGACTGGGCAACGGCGTGCGAGCTCGCGAACATCGTGGCCAACGATGTCACACTGTACGCCGAGTGATGGTTGACTCCAGCCCGAGCGGGCATCCGTAGTCCGATCCTGGAGGATTGCCTGGCTGGGTGTGCGCATGGGCCCGATCGGCCCATGCGCCGTGGGGCGAGACGGCGTCGATGCGCGGCAATCGAGCGTTCAGCCTGATGTTGCTCCTCGCCGTCGGCGGCTGGCGGATGCGTCGCGCCGGACGTCGAATTGCCGCGTAGCTGATCTTTTCTCAGGGAAAGTGCACACCGCTGACGATCAGCCCCCGCACTCGTCGGCCTTCACGCAGACCGCCGCGTCGAGCTGCGGGGAAATGCAGCAGATATTGTTGCCGCTGCAGTCGCACGGGCAGCTGTCGCACTGGGCGAGCTGGTAGTCACGACAGTCGCCACCGGCGCAGATTTCTTCGGCGTCGCACGCCTCGTTGCAGCCGCCGCAGTGCAGCGGATCGGTCTGGGTGTTCGTGCAACTCTGCCCGCACTGGTCGGGGAAACCGTCGCAGTTGTCGACGCACTCACCACCGCCGCACGGTCCGGGGCACGCGTCGCCGCAGGCGCCGCAGTGATTCGGATCGTTGTCGAGATACACGCACGCGTCGCCGCACTCGGCGAAGCCCGGTGCACACCTGCACTCCCCCGCGACGCAGCTCTGACCACCGCCGTTACACGCGTTGTCGCAGCTTCCGCAGTGGTCTTCGTCGTCCTGCAGGTTGGCACACTCGTCGCCGCACTGCTGGCGATCCTCCGGGCAGCCGCACACGCCGTCGACACACGCCGCATCCCCTTCGCAGTCTTGTTCGCACTCCCCACAGTGATCGGGATCGTTCGAGAGATCGGCGCAGACCGGCCCGCAGCTCACGAGGCCTTCCGAGCAGAGGCACTGCCCCCCATCGCAGGTCTGCCCGACGTTGCACTCCTGTTCGCAACCGCCGCAGTGCAGCGGATCGATACCCGCCTGCGGGCAGTCGGCCCCGCACGCGACCGTGCCATCCGGACAGCTCGTGCCGCAGGCACCCGCGCCACACACCTCGTTCTCGGCGCACGGCGAGAAGCACTCGCCGCAGTGATCGTGATCCGACTCGACGCTCACGCAGTCGGTGCCACACAGCACCGCGCCCTCAGGACAGCCGGGCACGCACTGTCCCGAGGCGCAACTGCCACCGGCTGGGCACTCGTCACCGCAACCGCCACAATGCTGCGGGTCGGCCGACACGTCGACGCAATCCTGACCGCACGCGACGAGGCCCGCGTCGCAGTCCACGGGTCCTCCGCTGCCGCCCGATCCAGGATCATCCTTGCCGCACGCGAAGGCGACGAGGACCGGCAACAACCAGGCGATGCGAACGAGGGTCATGGCGGAGCTCCGACCTCATGAGAGCGCGCTGGCGCGTCGGGTTACAACGCGACGGCGAGATTCGTCTGACTTGTGGCAGTGGGACGCACATGCGCGCCGTTGCGTTGCCCGACGTGATCATCGGCGAGTTCGCGGCCACCCGTGGGTTGCCGCTAACCCGCAGGCGGAACGCGCACTCCTGCAGGAATGCGAGGAGAGGCTTGGGCATCGTCTACTCCTTCTCCGCGTTCTCCCGCGGCGAGTCGACTCGGCGCAGCCAGGCTTCGACCTCGGCGAGCGGCTTTTCGTGGCCCTTGGTGACGCGATAGGCGTCGCGTGCAGCAGTGGCCAGCTCGACCGCGCGGGCGCGATCACGGCCGCGATCGACCGGGGCCGCCCACGAGGCCTGCGCGAGGATGAAGCGAGCCTCGGCGAGGAGTTCGGCTGGTGCGCCGCTCTTCTCGCGCACGCTCACGGTCCGCTCGGCGAGCAGCACGGCGTCTGCGGGACGCGACTGCGCGAGCGCGACGTTGGCCAGGCCCAGGAGTGGGTAGGTGACGTCGGGGTGTTCGGGTCCGAGCGCCTTCTCTAAGATGGCAAGGCCACGCTCGTACAGCGCGCGCGCCTGCGGGTGGTCGCCGGTGGAGAAATGCACGTTGCCGAGGTTGTTGAGGCTGGAGGCGACGAGGGGGTGTTCGGGTCCGAGCGCCTTCTCGTAGATGGCGAGGCCACGCTCGAACAGCCCGCGCGCCTGCGCGTAGTCGCCGGTGGACAAGTCCACGAGGCCGAGGTTGAGGAGGGTGGCGGCGACGTCGGGGTGTTCGGGTCCGAGCGCCTTCTCTGAGATGGCGAGGGCACGCTCGTGCAGCGCGCGCGCCTGCGCGTAGTCGCCGCTGGAACACGGCATGAGCCAGGAGAGCCGTCGCAAGACACGCGTTCACCCAGCGTGTCGACGTCGGTCACGATCACGCTCTGGGTCACCTCGAGCTGCGGCACTGATCCTTCGCCCAGGGGCGCCACGAGTTCCACGACAAGTTGTTCACCGATGCCCCCGACATCGTCGGCGCGGTGATGGAATTGCCCAACGGCTCGCGACGTCGAAGTCGCACCGCGACTGCTGCGTCCGTCAGGATCTCAGGGCCGGTCGCTTCGAGGCGATCTCGTCGCGTCGTCGCGCGATCAGCCGAGCCTGAGTAGCTCGTGCCAGGTCGGCCCGTTCACGTCGATGCGCCGGTCGGGGCGCGACAGGAGGCGGGCCTGGAACCGCTCGATGGCCACGATCGTCTTGGGGCCTGGGCGTCGCAATCCGCACCCGGACACCAGCTCCAACGACGCCGAGAACCAGCGTAGCACCGCTCGGCGGCGGAGGTGGGGTCACGGATCGCGAGCGCACCGGAAGCCGAGGTCCGCGCGTCGATCCTTCACGTTGCGCACGGCACGGGCGGTGACCCGCAGCTCTTCGTCCGTCGCGCTCATGAAGCTGCCTCCGCGGATGACCTGGCTGCCCGAATCCGCGCTGCTCTCGGCTTGCTCGTTCGCGAGCGGTGCGGCGTCGTGGTTCGGGCGGAAGTAGTCCCCCGGCGGCCCCTCGGCCTCGACGGGGGGGGGAGTGTCCCGAGGCGAGGTCCACTCCCAGACGTTGCCTGCGAGGTCGTTGAGCCGTCCCCGTCCGGCACCGCGCGCGTACGTGCCGAGCTTCGCCGTGCTCGTCGCGTGGTCGGTGTCCTCCTTGTAGAGACTGGACCAGGGCTTGCCCGTTGCCTTGGTGAAGTGCCGCGCACAGTCGCGGTCACATGCGTTCACCATACGTGGGCCCGGCTCCTGCTCGCCCCACGGATAGCTGCGCTCCTGATCACCGCCGCGAGCGGCCCACTCCCATTCCTCGGAGCTCGGCAGACGTGCGTCGCGGGACCGGCAATAGGCCTCCGCCTGATGCCACGTGACACAGTTGATCGGGTGCCGCCCGCGGCTGCGGCGATCGCCGTTGCACAGCGCGCTCTGGGTTGTGCGTTCTTTCTTGTCCATCCCTACGCCATCGACCGAGGTCGACGCGGCGGAGCACGGCCCGTCTTCGGCACACTTCGCGTAGTCGTTGACGCTGACCTCGTCGAGGTCGAGGCAAAAATCCGACACCGTGGCCTCCCCGGGGCCGCCGGCGGGCGAGAAGCGCCCACCGTCGACCCGCACGGTGCCCCGCGGGCATGGCCGAAGCTTGCGTGTCGCCGCGATGTCGTCCGGTTCTAGGATCTCCTCGACTTCGAGGCGGAGCAACGCGCCACATCCTTCCGGGGGGCTCGGGTAGCCCCCACGGCAGGACTGTGGGTCGCCGTCACTGCGCAAGACCGCCCGCTCCGCAGAAGATCCAGCGCCCGCAGCGGGACCCACCGCTCCCAGGCGTGCGCCGCCGGAGATCTCTGCGCTCGCCTCGGACGACAGCTGGAATGCCCCGACGGTGAGCATCGTGATGACATGCGTCGCGCGATCGCAGTCGCCGCGGAGTTCGTTGCGGGCGACCGGTTCGCGCTCGGCGGCATAGTGGCCGATCACCGTCATCTCGAGCGCGAGTGCTCGTGAGCGACTCAGCTCGGCCTCGAGCTGCGCCGCGCCGATCGGGATCTTGGCGTATAGCTCGTCGGCGTTGCGAAACATCTGGTCGTCGCGCTTGGGCTCCACGCCTGTGTATGCGTAGCGGCCCCCGACCACGCATCGACGCACGATCTCCATTTCGCAGCCCTCATAGCGCACCGCGACGAGCCCCTTGACCTTGACGTCCTTGACGAGGCCCTCGAGCGCGCCGCGGTCGGACGACGGCCACTCGATTATCAGCGGTCGTCTCTGGCTTTTCATCACCCCGCAGCGGGCCTGACCCTGGGTGTCGATCGTCGGCGTTCCGGCGAGCGACGATGCCAGGTTCCGGGCACCACACGCCGGCGTCAGGGACAGACTCCCAGAGACTGCGAACAGGGCGTAGATCGATCGAAACCGCGAAGCCAACCCGAGCATTCGCGGAGGATACCTCAACGACTGGGCGCCCGGCGAACCGCAGAGACTGCCCGACGGAGCTCGTCGATACCGTCGCCGGGGCGCGCCTGCCATCGCACGACACCCGTCCGATCGAGCACCAGTGTCGTCGGGAGTGTCCCGACCCGGAAGCGTCCCGCCAAGGTGTTGCCTGCATCGTGCAGGACGGGGAAGGAAAGTCCGAGCTTCTGTGCCATCGAATGGGTTTCGCTCTCGAACTCGTCCTCGCCCACGCCGATCACCGCGAGGTCGGAGTCGCTCTTCGCGAGTCTCTCCACCTGCGGCAGCGTCTTCCAGCACGGCTTGCAGTACTGGGCAAAGAACTCGACGACGACGACCCGGCCGCGCAGCGACGCGCTGGAGAACATCGAGCCGTCGATCGTGGGACGCGCGAAATCGGGCAGCGGTCGCCCGAGCGCCGGACCGGACTCCGATGCTGGAAGCGTCGCCGTCGCGCAAGCGGACGCCAGCGCCAGCGCGGCGAAAGTGAACGCACGACGCAGCCGGGCCGGGCCCCGCCGAACGATGCGGCCATCCATCACCGCAGCGGAGTCGAGGCGTCGGCGAGTGCTGGTCGAGCGTTCGCTGTGCAACGACGATGAGGATATCGGAACCGAAGGATGACGAGTGCGAACGCCCGGTCGCCGTCGGAAGAACGCTGCCTGTGATGGTCTGAGAAGCGGTTTCCCGACCAGCATCTCGCGGTGCCGCGGGCCGTGCCTCGGATTCGATCCCGATCAGCTCGATCTTTTCGAGTGTGGCGCCCGAGTTCTTCTCGACCGCCCGAACCGCACGCGAGGGACCGCGAAGAGAATGATCAGTACCGGTGTCCACCCCGCCGAGCGTAGGCGCGCCAGGGTGAGCTGCGGACTCCGCGGGGTATCCCAAGCACCCTAGCGAACTGCGCGGCGCGAGCTTGGATCAATCGTTCCCTGGCCGGCCAAGGTGGCGGTCGCTCGGCATGAGCCAGGAGAGCCGTCGCAAGACACGCGTTCACCCAGCGTGTCGACGTCGGTCACGATCACGCTGTTGGTCACCTCGAGCTGCGGCACTGGTCCTTCGCCCAGCGGCGCGACGAGTTCCACGACGAGTTGCTCACCGATGCCCCCGACAGCGCCGCGCCGTAGAGCACGAACCCGCGTCATCGCGGGTCGCGTCGGCACACGCCACCGTCCCACGTCGAGACGAACAGGTCGCCGTCGGGCCCCTCGAACAGCCCGCCGACATGGACTTGAGGCGGCCAGAGGTTCGCGGTCACGTCGTACCAGGTCGCGCCGTTATCGGTGGACTCGAGCAGTTGCCCGGCGATGCTCGGACAGTAGTGATCCGCGGACTGCGTGCCGACCACGAGGTGCCCCGCTGCATCCGAGAGGTAGAGGATCGCTGGCGCGAAGGCACACTCGAGCTCGGGTGTGACCACGAGCCACGACTCGCCGGCGTCGGTCGAGATCATCACCTGCGCCGCGAGACCAAGCTCGCCTTCTTGGTTGAGCGTCGCCGCGAGGTGTCCCGGCGCCATGGGGTCGAAGACCAACGCCGAGTAGGCATGCCCCGCGGGAGCGTCGAGATCGATGCGTCGCCACGTCGTGCCGTCGTCGGTCGTGTAGAACCCGTCGTCGGGGCACGCCGCAGACACGCGGCCGGCCTGATGGGGGTCCGCTGCGACCTGCCACGCCTCGCACGATAGATCGCCGTACGGCTCGAACGTCGCGCCGTGGTCGACGGAGCGCAGGAATGGAACGCCGCCGGCGTAGATCGCCGCATCGGGCGCCTGCGCGAGACCGAACGATCGGGCCTCGACCACGGTCGTCCAGCTCTCGCCTCGATCGATCGACCTGCGGATCGTGTCACCGGCGCAGATCAGGATGTCGTCGTCTTCGCGGTCGGCGACGATCGGCATCACCACGTCGAGCCCGCCGGCGAAAAACGGCCCCTGGGTACGTCGGATCGGCGACGTCCTCCCAGAGCGCGCCGTCGGTGCCGATCGCTTGCGCGAGCGCGCCGCCGAACTCGGTGAGCCCGAATGCGAAGAACGCGTCCTGCCCCGGGCTAGCCACGACGTCCGCGTAGAACGCGGAGGGAGCATCGGTCTGTGCCCACGTCTCGCCGTCGTCGTCCGAGCGCCAGATTCTCTCGCCCGCGGCGAGCACGACACCGTCGCCGGTGCGCGAGAACACCAGGCTGCCGCCAGCGGCTGCAGTGACCAGCGTGAAGGAATCGCCGCCATCGATCGATCGCCAGATGTTCGCCGCATCCGCCACCAACACGATCTCGGGATCGCTCGGTGACACCGCCAGATCCATGAGCGCGCCCTCGGCGGGCGAACCGAGGGCCTCCCAGCTCGCACCGCCATCGTTCGTGCGGAAGACCTCGCCGCGCGTGCTGATCGGCGCGCCGTCGCCATTCGCACCGTCGGTCGTGCCATCGGCGAAGCCGGCGACGGCGAGCGCGACGAGCGGTTCGGTCGGATGGGCTGCGATCGACACGATGTAGCTGAGGGGAAACTCGACGCCTGCACCCGCCGCGAACGTCTCGCCACCGTCCTGCGAGACAAAGATGCCGGTGCCGTACCAGTCGCCCACGTACAGCCGGCCATCGGCGCCGAGGCTCGGATCGAAGACAAACGCGTGCCAGTAGCCGACGCCCCGTGGCCCGAGGAAAGTGAACGGGCCCACCAGCCAGCCTCGATGAACTCCAGCGGGGTGGTGCGGCTCGATCGCGATCGTCCAGTGGTGTGAGGCCCGCTACGCACACCAACGCATTGCCGAGGTCGAGGCGCGCGCGCGGTGACGAGCCGCTCGAGATGATCGAGGCGCTGCTTAGGGTTGTTCGTGGCCACCAAGGGCCGCGGGCGCAGGCGGGATTGCCTCCAGCCCTCCTGGGCAGCGAGAATCGAATCCCCTGACCACACGTCAGCTACAAACGCCCATGCCCGTGGTTCTCGGTCGCCGTTCCCTGTTCGCGCTTTCGATCGCCGCCGCCGCGTGCGGCCCCGGCACCAGCGGGACCACGCTCGAGGTCGGCGACGACTGTCAGATCGCGCGCGAGGCTGAAGGCCGCGGCGACTACAAGACCGCGCGCTCGGCCTACGCTTCGTGCCTGGCCCGGGTCCCTGGCTACTTGGACTCTCACGCGGCGTATCAGCGAATCCTCGAGCTCGAGGACGGCATCGTCGCCACCCGCGAGACCTACGCGGCGCTGGTCCAGGCGAATCCGGGGTTGGTGACCTCGTTCGCCCAGGCCCGCATCTTGGCCCGTCCCGAGCGCACCGCCGCGCTCGAACGACTCCTCGCGGGCCAGCCCGACTTCGCGCCGCTGTACTACGAGCTGTCGATCGATCACTCCGAGCGCGTCCTGGGCACCCAGTCGCTGTCGGCCAAGGCCCGCGAGAAGCTCTACCTCCAGGCATTTGTGCTGCGCGCGTCGGGGCCCGAGTTCGTGCGGAACTTCGCCGACTACGGCTTCGCGCAGGCGTGGGTCGATGACGCTCGGTCGCGGTTGGCAAAGCTCGCGAGCGTCGAGGTGCTCGGCGGCCAGGCAACCCCGACGATGACGGCAACGCCCAGCAGTGCCGGCTGGATGGTGCACTTCGCCGCCGCCGAGCCGACCCGACGCATGGAGTACCGGGTCGAGACCGGGCCATGGAAACCGCTCGAAGGCTTCTTCTCGCTGCCGATGACGCGCACGAACGTCGGCATCTCGGTCCGCTACGATGACGGCAACGGCCAGCCCGTCGGGCCGTTCGACTTCGTGCTCGACCCGCGCGCGAAACTGCTCGAGTTCGGCAAGGGCACCCTGACCCGGATGCCGTCGATCTGGGCCGCTTTCGGAGACGGCAGCAACGCCGGTTACCTCTACTTCACGACCTTGATGGTCTACCGCTGCGCCCTGGCGAAGGTCGAGTACGGCGTGGGCGTCTCAGAGCCCGATCTCGAGTTCCAGTTGCCGCACTGTGACCTCGAGGACCCGCTGACGATCCCCGACGGAGCGACGATGTTCCTCTCCATCGACCCCAAAGTGGCCTTCGTCTCGATGCGCCTGACGTTCAGCAACGGTGAAGTCAGCGAAGTCAGCCGCATCCCGCGCCCGAAATAGGCGAGTTCGAGCCGCGCCGGCGGCCCATGCAACATGCGCCTTGGCCGTGCGTCTTGTCGGTCAGCATGCCCTCGACGGCCGAGCCGCGCGCGGGCAAGCTTCGCCGCAAGTGTCTGGCTGGCCCCGCGTCGCCGAGGAATTCCCCATGAAACGCCTGCTCGTCTCCCTGCCCCTCGTGCTGCTCACGGGCGCATCCCTTTCGTGCTCCCTTGCTGCCCAAACCAAGGGTTCCCGCGACTCGGGTCAGTCCAACCTGATGGCCGACTCGTTTGCGGGAAAAAACGCCTGCAACCCCGACAACGACCTGCGCCCCTTCATCATCGAGTGGGACGCGACCGACATGTCGAGCTTCGAGCAGCACGCGGCGAGCGACATCGTCTTCGTACACTACGAGGGCTGCTCGCTGCGCGTGCTCGACGAGTGCCGCAACGAGAGCATCCGGGGCGAGCAAGGCGCGTACAAACCCGCGGAGTGGACCAGCGGGTCGCTCGAGACCCTCGACGTCAACAACGAAGCCGAGCTGTACGCCAAGCTGCCGCTTGGCCAGGCCACGCTCGGTGGGCGCGTGCAAGGCGGCGAGAAGTTCCACATGGAGTACTACGTCGCGGGCACTCGTACGGCGTCACGTGATGCCGTCTACCAGAGCGACCTCGCTGGCAAATACGGCTGCGAAAAGGCCACGCACTTCGTCCACGGCTACAACTTGGGCGCCTTCGCCCTGGCGTCCTCGAAGAACCTGACCGCCAGCGCCGGCGGCAGCGCCTTCGGTTTTGGCGCGGGTGGTTCCGAAACCCGAGCCAGCAGCGCCGAGAAAAAGGGCGGCAAGCTCGCGGTCTGCGACTCCGAGTCGGCCAAGGAAGTCGAGGGCTGCAAGGCTCCGATCCGCGTCACGCTGCGAAACATCCGCCCCGGCGAGAACCCCGAAAAGACCGCGATGGCGGCCCCCGACACGCCGGACTCGCTGGCCGCCGCGGCGATCGTCAACGCCAAGGTCGAGATGAGCGAGGAGGCCAGCGCACGCTTTCAAGCGGCGCAGCGGTCGATGGGTGCCGGTGACGGCAAGAACTGCCTCAAAGAGTTCGATGCGCACGACAAGCTCAACGCCAAGAACAAGTCGAGCGACCCCAAGTCGGGTTTCGGCTTCATGCGCGGCCAGTGCCTGATGCTCGCGGGTCAGTGCGACGCCGGAAAGGCGCTCATCCGCAAGTCCGCCGAACAGGCCGCGCACATGAAGACCATGGGTCCCGAGCAGATCGACGCCATGGCCCAGCAGTACGGCTCGATGTACTGCCAGGGTAAGATGAACGACCGCGACACCCTACTCAAGGCGATCACCACGCTCTCGATGGGGTCGAACAACAGCACGCTTGGCGCCAAGGGCTGCGAAGAGGCCTACCAGACCGTCAAGAAGCTCAAGCTCAAGGTCAAGCCCAAGGACGGTGAGGACAACACGCTCATCCACCTCGATGGCAACCTCCCCGCCATCGCGGCGGGTTGCTTCGGCCGCAACGGCGACTGCAAGGCGGCGCGCGCCAAGATGATCGAGTCGTTCGCCGGCGAGCGAAAAGCGGGCTTCGACAAGATCAAAGATCCGGCCACGCTCGAGAAGATCTACGACGACCTCGTCGGCGCCTACTCGCCCAAGTGCAAGAAGGTCTAGCGCGACGAGCCCTACGGCTTGCCCTTGCACTTGGGCACGACGCTGTCGAACGTGGAGCGCATCGCTTCGGCGCGGATCGCCGGATCCGCGATCGCACGCAGCGCCGTCGACTCGTCGTTGAAGACCTTCCACGCGCCGGCACAGTCGCCGGCGCGGGCGAGGCACGCTGCGGCGGAATAGGCGAAGGAGTTCTCCAGGCTGACGATCTGCGAGTCCTCCTCGTTCTTCGGCCGCACCCGTCCGCGCAGCCGCACGATGGTCTTTGCCGCGTTGGTGCACGCGCGGATGCCGATGTTCCCCTGATAGGCGCCCTTTTGCAGCTCGGCCAATGCGCGCAGTAGCTCACCGCGCTCGTCCATGGGGCCTTGGCAGTACATCGAGCTGTAGGTCTCGATGGTGCGATCGAGCTGTTCGTCCATCAGCTCCGTCGTTGCGGCCATCTCCTTGCGAACGACCGCAGCGCCGGCCTCGCAACGCCCAGCTAGCATCAGACACTGGCCGCGCGCGAACTGCATCCGGGCCTCCGTCTTGGGCGATAGCTGCTTGAGCCGGTCGAGGTCGGCCAGGCACGTCGCGTCGCGCTTGGCGACCTTGCGCGAGAGCCCGTACGAGAGGTCTTCGATCTCGTCTTGGGCAGACGTTGGGGCGGGCGTTGGGGTTGCCGATGACGGCCCGACGATCGCCGCCGGATCGTCCGGGCACGAGCACTTGCACTCGCACTTGGGGCAGCCGGCCGGTGGGTTGGTCGCCGTACTCGCGGTCGGGCGGCTATCGCACGCGAGCCCCATCGCCACGGCGGCGGCGAGGTAGAGCACACCGGCGAGCTGTTGAATCGCGCGCATCGTCTCGTGGCTCCGAGGATCAGCCCGCGCTGTCGGGCTCGTCGGGTGTTTGCGCCGTCGCGACCGCTGCTGCGTCGTCGGCCCCAAGCTGGGTCTCGAGCATTTTCGAGGCAATCTCCATGAAGTCCTCGTCGGTGACGATACCGACCAGGCAGCCGTCGTGAACCACCGGCAGACAGCCCACCCGCAGCCTCCGCATCAGACGAAGCGCCTCGATCGTCGGGGTCTCGGGCGACACCGTCGTGACATCGCACTTCATGAGGTTGGCGACCGGGGTCTTGTGCGTGGAACCTCCGCCCAGCACGAACTGCAGCACCGCGCGGTGCGTCACGACGCCGAGCAAGCGGTGCTCGGCGTCCTCGACCGGAACATGGCGAATCCGTTCCCAGATCATGAGGTTTGCGACCATCTCGATCGCGTCGTCGGCCTGCACGGTGAACAGGTCCGTGGTCATGTAGTTCTCGACCCGCGCGTAGTTGCCTTTGCTGGTGTTGGCCTCGTCGAGGCGCGCACGCTCCCACTCCGAGACCGGCCGCCCCGTGAGCTGCCGTTGCACGGTCGCGGCCACCAAGGCATTCGCACGTTCCACCGGCGTCGAGCGGTCACGCAGCGAGTTCCACGAGGACAGCTGCCAGCGGGCCCCAGTACGCGCCGTGCGTACGCGCTGTTCGACGACGGTCAGGTACTTCTCGACGTCGGCATCGGCGATGCCTTGGCGGCGCAAGCCCGCCTGCGCGAGCGGCAACAAGCGCTCGAGCACGAGCTCGCGTGCAGAGATGTCCTCTTGATCGAGCCACACGAAGTGGGAACCGACGCCTTCGCGCGCGGCGGTATAGAAGTTCGCGCCAGCTTGGTCGAAGTCGATTCGACGGGTGATGTCCTGCTCGCGCGCCCCGATCTCGACCATCATGCCGCACCAAAACGCTGCGTTGGCCATCTCGTCGAGGGTGCTGGGGCCCGCCGGGATCACCCGGTTCTCGATGCGCAGATGCGGCTTGCCATCGGTGATGCCATAGCAAGCGCGGTTCCACCGGTAGATCGTGCCGTTGTGCAGACGCAGCGCCTTGAGCTGCGGCACCTCGCCTCGATCGAGCAGCGCCATCGGGTCCTCGTCGAGGTCGGTGCCGACCAGCGCGCGGAAGCGGGCGATGTCTTCCTTGAAGATCTCGGCCACCGATTCTTTGACCCACCGCGTGCCAAAGCTGACGCGCGCCTCGGTCTCGCGCATGTGGCTGGTCTGGTTGCGGCTATCGACAGCCTGGCGGAACAGCGCGATCCGGGTCTCGGCCCAGAGTCGGCGGCCGAACACGATCGGCGAGTTGGCCGACACCGCCATGATCGGGCCGGCGAGCACCTGCGCGATGTTGTAGAACCGCGCGAACTCGCCCGGAGTGACCTGAAGGTGGACCTGGAAGCTCGAGTTGCAGGCCTCCAGCATCACCGAGTCATGGTCGACGATCAGCTCGTCGAGGCCCTTGATCGAGAACTGGAACTTACCGCCCCGCAGACCGGTGATGATGTTGTTGAGCTGCATGTAGCGCGCGCTGGGCACCATGTTGTCGAGGCCCAGATCGCTCTTGCGCATCGTCGGCAGGATGCCCATCAGCACCACGCCCATGCCGAGCTCGCCGGCGGCATCGCGCGCGCGGTCGACGAGGTCATCGAGCTGGGCGTGCATGCGCCCGAGGCCATCAGCGGCGAATACCTGGGCGTCGCAGTTGGCCTCGATCTGGAACTGCCCCAGCTCGGTCGTGTAGTGGGTATCGCGCAGCCGCTCGAGCAGCTTCAGCACCCCGCGGGCGGGTCGCCACGCGTCGTCGATCAAGAACATCTCCTGTTCGGCACCGATGCGGCGCACATCGGTCTCGAAGCGGTTCTCGGCGATCATTCGCTCGAGCGCGCGCACATCGGCCAACAGCGCGGTGGTGAACTCGCGCTGCCGCTCGCCCTCGAGCCTCCCGTCGATGTCCTTGTGTGATCGCGTGGTCATGGTCTCTTCACTCTCCCCCGTTGCGATTCGCCCACTCGCCCAGGTACTGCGGCAACATCTTGCGCCACGTGACCCAGTCGTGATGCCAGTCGGGGCCCCACGAGTCGACCCGGTTCGGGATTCGGGCACGTCCGAGAACTTTGGCGAGGTTCCACGACTCACCGATGTCCTCGGCGCGGCCCTCACCCGAGGCGATATGCACATGGCGTGTGCGCAGCACGTCGAGGTGGCGGCCCGCGAGCGTCGGCACGAAGTGCAGCGGCGACGAGACCCAGAACTCGTCCGAGAACTCGTCGGGCCTCGCGTCGTAGAAACGTCGCAGATCGTAGGTGCCACTCATCGCGAGCGCGCGCGTGAACACGTCGGGGAACCGGCAGACTGCCGCCACCGCGTGGAAGGCCCCGATCGACGCGCCGGCGGCCCAGACATCGATCTCTGGGGACTTGCAGTCGACACGGATCGCCGGCACCACCTCGTGGCGGATGTACTGGTGAAACTGGTTCTGCAGCCACATCTGGTGGCGCGCCGAGCCTTCACGGGTGAGCAGCCCACGCCCGGCGACGCTGTCGCAGGAGTAGATCTTGATCCGGCCAGCGTCGAGCAGCGGCGCGAGGACGGTGATCAGGTGGAATCGCTCGATTTCCTCAGCGTCGCCGCCGGCTGTCGGAAACAGCAAGACCGGCTGACCGATCGTGCCCCACCTGACCAGCGCGACGTCGCGCTCCAGCCGCTCACTGCGCCAACGGGCAGTGATCTTGTCGCCGCGCGAAGTCATGGTCGGCCTCCTTTTGCCTGCGGCTGCTCGGCCCGCCACGACTGGACGCGGCCCCAGAACAACTCGGTGAACTGCTCGACCTCGTGGGCGGGGAACAGCGCCGTCACCTTGGCGCGAAAGGCCGACTTCGCGGCGTCGGTGCCAAAGAACTCCCACGCCACCTCGTCGAGGTGTGCCAGATGCGTGGCGCAGAACTCCTCGAAGCGCACGGCTTCGAAGCGCGCCTCGGCGATCTTCGCGTAGCCCCGCAGCCGCTCGCGGTAGGGCATGTCGGGCTCGGCCGCGATCGCGTAAAATGGATCCCAGTCCATCGTCTTGCGCATCGGCCGTTGGGTCACCGCGCAGAAGATCGACCACCGAAGCTTGGCCTTGACCAGCCATGGGAAGTGGCGGTGCAGCGAGGTGATCTGCGAGTCAGGACACGGATTCGCGAAGTCGATCGGGTGCCACGTGCCGGCCTTGCGCAGCGCTTCGCACGAGTTGAAGTCCCAGCCGAAGAAGGCGTTGATCGTCAGCGTGGTGTCGCGCAGCAACGCGGCCTCGTCGGCGGAGACGAAGTCGCGTTCTTGCGAGTAGCGGTCGTGCAACGCGGCGTCGGGCAGGTACTTCACCAGGTGGGTCTGCGGGCCCAGGCCGATGCAGCGCACGAAACTATCGAAAGGGTCCACCGCCGCCTGCAGGTGCATCACGCCCTTACCGCTGTCCTCGTAGGACCTGCGCAGCGCGGCCTCGTCGTTGACCCGGCTGACCCCACGCCAGCCACCGCCATCGTAGGGCTTCATGAACATCGGATAGCCGATGCGGCTGCCGATCTCACCGAGGTCGAACAGCTGCGCATACCGGGTCAACGTGGGCGCGAGGTCGGGCAGCGGTTCGTACGCCTTGGGCGGCAGCATCCACGTCTCGGGGATTGGCATCCCCAGATGCATCATGGCGCAGTACGAGGTGTGCTTCTCCATGGCCTGCACCGACCACGGGTTGTTGAGGACGTAGAGGCCGTCCATGAGGATGGCCTTTTTGATCCACTCGCGGCTCGTGTGATACCAGTGCGTCAAACGATCGAGCACGACGTCGTACTTGGCCGCCTGCCGCAGATCAAACGGCTCGATCGTCACGCGCTCGACCTCGATACCGACGGTGTCGCCCTGCCACGGGACCGAGACCGCGAGCTTGCCGAGGATCTGCTCGTAGCACAGCGGCCAGCAGATATCCGCCCCTAGCGACAACCCGATCCTGCGCGTGACGTTGGCCATGGTGACTTTGCAAGTCTACTCGTAGACGTGAAGAAACGGGCCGGGCATCAGCCATGACAGCCCTTCGCGGAGACGGTCGCGCCAGTTTTCCCAGTTGTGGCCGTCGCGGGCCTCCACATACCGAACATCCATGCCCGTGGACAGCAGCAGTGGCACCAGGGAGCGATTCTCGTAGATCAGCGACTCGTACATCCCGCAGCTCACGAACACGCGTTCGGAGATGGGCGTAGGGTCGGCTCGGAACCGGTTCATGAACGCGACCACGGGGTCGAACAGCGGGCCGCGGTGGTTCCGGTCACCGATATCCGTGAAAGCGAACGACCCCGACTGCAGCAGCAGCCGGCCGAAAACCCCGGGGTAGCGGATCGCGGTCGACAGCGACGCCACGGCCCCGAAGCTCGCCCCCATCAGGCAGCGGCTCTGCGGCCGGGCCTCGACGGGGAACACCCGCTCGACGAAGGGCACCAAGTCCTCGACGATGAACCGCGCGTGGCGCTCATGGTCGGCGTACTCGAGCAGCCGATCGGGCGAGCTCGTCAGCACGACGATGGCGTCTGCAACCTCGAGCCGGTGCATGAGGTTGTCCAGGATGTTGCCGAGCGAGGCATAGCGCAGATAGTCGTGGCCATCGTGCACGACCAGCAGCGGGTAGCGCCGCTTGCGGGAGAACCTCGCGGGCACGTAGACCCCCAGGCCGCGGCGACCGAACGTCTTGGAGTCGAACGTGATCTCGTCGAGCTTTCCCGGCTTGGCGGCCGGATCGTGATGGATCCACGGCGGCACCGCGTAGCCGAGACCGTGAGCCACCGAGTTGGCGCCGAAGGGGTCGTGCGCCGCGTTGGGATTCAAGGGATCCCGCATCCACTGGCCGTTGCCCTCGCGAACGACCTCGAGCTTGTACTCGACCCGCGAATTCGCCGGCAGCGCGAGCGTCAGATGCCACACCTCGGTGCCGTCGATGCGGGTCAACGACTGCGACGACGGCAACCCGAAGACCCAGTGCTTGAGGTGCACGGCCTCGGCACCGCCGCGATACACGAACGAGATCTCCTTGCCCTCGACGATGGGGAACTCGCGTCCCTTGAAGAACGCTTCGACGTCCTGTGGCGTCCGCGGGCCGGCCTCGAGCTCGACAATGGCACGCGCGGTCATGGGCTCGCTCCGCTCCACGCCTGCTCGACGTCACCGCTGATATCGAGCCGCAGGGCGTGAGCCCGGGTCACGACTCCACGCTCGACCACCACCCGGGCACCGTGATCCAAGGCCACGCAGGTCGCTGGCCGCACCCGACGGGCGAACCGTGAGATGCCCTCGCGGTTGTCGATCCTGATGCGGCGGCGGGGATCCGGCAGCACCACCAGTCCCGGCGCGAGGCCCAGGCCGGCATCGAGCACCTGCGCGATGTCGGACCCGTAAGGCGGATAGTCGTGGAACAACACGATCCGATCGGTCAGCGCCATGGCCCCCGCTGACCACGCGATCACCGGCTTGCCGTGCACGAGACCGAGGGCGTCGAACAGCACCAGCCGGTTGAGCAACGACGCAACGTGGCCACCGGTGATCACCAGAGCCTCGCAGTTCCCGAGCTCGGCGCGCAGCGCCTCACGATGCTTGGCGATGCTGGGTCGGTCGCCGGGCTGCCAGCGGGCATCGAAGCCGGTGTGCACTTCGGCGCAGCGACGCACGTGCGACGCGTCGAGGCGTCTGAGCGCATCCACCGACTCGTCGTCCTCTTGCGCGAGCAGCTCGGGCTCGACATAGCGCACCGAGATCATGCGAGCAGCCTCGTCCATCTTGTCCAGACGGATGCGGTAGAAGCTCTGGAGGTTGCGAAGCTGCAACTGCCGCGCCTGATACGCCGCAGCGAACTCGAGGTCGTGGGCGAACACCTCGATGGCGCGCGCGTGGAGCCTGAGGCTGAACATCGGCACGGCCATCGCCGCCCGCAGCGCGCCATCGTCGGCCTCCTCGGCCTGGTAGCCCGCGCTGACGAGTCCCACCCGCCCGCGGATGCCGAGCTCGGCAAGCACCTTGCCGACATCGGGCGCATCGCCCTGCGGACCCAGCAACACGACCGTTGGCGCCATCAACTCGCCCTGACCTTGATCGTGCTGCCGACGACATCGAGGAGGTGGCGCAACTGGTCGTAGTTCTCGTGCTTCACGCGGACCCACGCATTCGCCATGTAGCCGGCCTCGACGGGCTGCGTTGGCGTGCCTTCGGCCGGCAAGTGCCAGTCGATCAGGTACTGGCCGAGCAACCCACGAATGTTCGCGAGGCCCTCGTAGCCGACGATCCGACCGTCGCGATCGGGGCGCAGCGCGATGATGCCCGCGGCCAGCCGACGTGACGGCCGCTGGCTCGGGCGCCCGGCGGCGATGAGCATGGCCCACTCGCGGTACAGGTCCATGTCATTGGCGACGTTGTAGAGGTCCCACGCGCGCACCCCGGGTGGCCGGCAGCCGATCTCGGAGAACCTGAGCCCCTTGGGCCCCGCGAACCACTCCATGTGGGTCGCCGAGGTCTCGATGCCGAGCAACTCCACGACCCGCCGCGCCATCACCTTGACCTCCGCGTAGCCGGGCGCGCTGTCGATTCGGTTGGTCGTGATGAACTGCGGTGAGATCCACCGCTTGCGCATGGCCTCGAGCACGTTCGGGTAGTAGTGCGTGGCGAATTCGTGCACGACCTGACCACCCAGCGTCAGCGTGTCGAAGAAGCCCTCGTGGCCCTCGACGAACTCTTCGACCGCGACGGAGCGTCCGCGATCCAGGCCCAACGCGCGCAGCGCTGGGCCGAGTTCGGCGTCGGTATCGACCCGCGTCGCCCCCGAGGCACCCGCGCCATCGCGTGGCTTGAGCATCAGCGGATAGCCCACGCGCTCCACGAACGCACGAACCTCCGCCATCGTGTCCGCGCCGGTGGACTCGGCGCATGGCACCCCACCCGCCCGCAGCACCTCCTTCATCGCCGGTTTGTCGCGACACAAGAACGCCGTGCGCGGGCTGGTGCCGGGGATACCGGCGGCCTCGCGCACGTGAGCCGCGGGCATGATGTGGGCCTCGACGACCGCCTCGAGCCGGTCGATCTGCTTGAACCGCTGGATCTGCTGCACCGCGCCGAGCAGGGCGTTCTCGTCGCAGACGTTCGTCACCTGCTCGTAGTGCGTCAGCTGATGGCGCAGATCGCCATCGAGCGAGTCCTTGGAGCCCTCACCGATCGCGCTGACGGTTGCGCCGATCTCGGCCAGTGCCTTGACGAACAGGCGCTGGTTCGTGGGAAAGCGAGGTTCGATGAAGACGATGTGCATGGTGGCTCTTTGGTCGCTAGCGGGTCAGGCGCTCATAAACCAGCTCGTAGAGCTTGCCCTGGGTATCCCACGAAAAGTCCTGGGCCATGCCATTGTGCATCAACCGCTGCCACTGCGCCGGGTCGCGGTAGGTCGCCAGTGCCGCCTCGATCGCCCAGGACAGACCGGCTTGGTCGTGGTGCGCGAAGACAAAACCCGTGCCCGTACCCGTGCGCGGGCTCCACTGTTGGACGGTGTCGGCGAGGCCACCGGTGCGATGCACGATGGGCACGGTGCCGTAGCGCAGACTGTACAGCTGGTTGAGCCCGCAGGGCTCGTAGCGCGACGGCATCACGAACATGTCGGCGCCGGCCTCGATGAGGTGGGCCAGCGAATTCTGGAAGCCTTTGTAGAAGCCCACGCGCTGGGGAAAACTCTGGGCGAGTCGGGAAAACAGGTCTTCGAGCGCAGGCTCGCCGCTGCCGAGCGCGACGAGCTGAAATCGATGCCGTCGCAGCAGATCGAACATCGCAGGTTCGAACAACCCGAAGCCTTTTTGCCCAACGAGTCGCGAGACCACGCCCAGCACCGGGACCTGCGGGTCGTGAGGCAGTCCGAGGCTCGCGAGCAGCGCCTGCTTGTTGCGCGCCTTGCCGCCGAGATCGGAGGGACGATAGTGGTGAGGGATGTGGCGGTCGCGCTCGGGTGACCACTCTTGATAGTCGACGCCGTTGAGAATCCCGACGACCGTGCTGCTGCGCGCACGCAAGAAGCCGTCGAGCCCGGCACCATGCTCGGCGGTCTGGATCTCGTTGGCGTAGGTTGGACTGACGGTGCTGATGCCGTCCGCGAACAAGATGCCCTGCAACAGAAAGTTGACCCGGCCAGCGCCCAACAACTCCTGATGGAAGAGCTCGGGCTGGAGGTTGGTGTCCGCGCCGGCCGCCGCCGGGAAGCTGCCCTGGTAGTTCAAGTTGTGGATCGTCAGCAGGGTCCGAGTGCCCCGCAGCTCGCGCGGGAACAGCGATTTGACGATCATCGGCAGCAGCGCCGCCTGCCAGTCGTGACCGTGAATCACGTCGGGGACGAAGCCCAGTTCGTGGCACGACAGCAGCGCACCGAAGGCAAGCGCGAGGAATCGCCGATGCTCATCGGGATGGCTGGTATAGAGGCGGCCACGCGCGAACAGGGCCGGGCAATACAGGAAGTAGGTCGGCGGCGCGTCGTGACCGCGAAACACCGTGATGTGGTAGCGGTGTTCCCCGAGCGGAACGTCGATCTCCAGCGTCCGCACCAGCGGCAGGTTCGAGGTGTCCACCGTATCGTACAGCGGCACGAACACGCGGACGTCGTGCCCGGCCCGGTGCAGGTAGGGAGGCAGCGCGGCCATCACGTCGGCGAGGCCACCGGTCTTGGCAAACGGGGCGAGCTCCGAGGCGACGAACAACACCTTCACGGGCCCGCGATCCTATCACCTACCACCATCGATGGAGTGCCGCGGCGATCGGGATCGCCAGCCGCTCGAGCTTCGTTGTGTCGATGCGCTTCTCGACGAAGGGGTCGAAGGCAGTGACCACCAGGTCGCGCCGGACCTCGAGACACAACACCCGGCCAGGTCGCGCGAGCGCGTGATCCCAGGCCAGCGTGCTCGGATGCATCGGGTACGTGGCGCTCTGAGCCACCTCGAGTCCGAGCAGCCTCATTCGCGCGGCGAGCGCGTCGACCACCGCGATCGGCGCGTGGTTTCGGCCCTCGAGATCGCGGCCGATCACGTCAAGCGCCGGCCGCAGTGGCCAGCGCGGCTCGACGTCGGGGAGATAGGCGGCGTGCAGGTCGGTGACGATGTCGGGTCCAACCTCGACGTCGACGCTGCGGGGCGCGTAGGTGTGCAGCAGCAGCATCGCACCATCGGTGGCCAAGCGCAGCGTCGCGGTCCGCACGGCGTCGACATACGCATCGTAGGCTTCGCGAAGCAGTACGCGATCCTCGACCGAGGTGATCCACGGCATCAGCCCGGGGGTCACCTTTGCGGCCTTGAAGTCCGCCGGTGGGGCGTCGATGCGGCGGTTGCAGTCGATGAACGTTCGCGGGATCCGGCAGCGCACGATCGCCGCGGTACGCGTCGGCGCCTCGGCGACAAAGTGGCGTGCGATCGCTGCGCCGAGCTCTGGTGCCCCGGTGTCGGTGTTGACGTGAAAGAACTCGATGAGTCGGTCGGGCAGCGGGCTCGTCAACTGCGCCGCATAGCCGGTGAAGTCGGCTGTACTCGTGGCGCCGTGGGGCACTTCGACGAGCAGATCGATGGGCGCCTCCACCGGGGCCCGGTTCCCGCGTACGAGCTCGAACTCGGCGATCTGCGAAGGGTCCATACTCGTTCCTAGCTCGGCTTGCGTGCGACCACGTCGTCCCGGATCGCCCCCCGCATCGCCCGCACCCAACGATCGATGTCATCGGTGGTGGCGCGCAGCCCTTCGCCGGCAGCGTCGAGATCGGCGATGGTGAGCTCGAGCGCCGCCTTGGCGCGGCGCAAGCGGGTCCTCGCGGTGCCTTCGGGCACTTCGAGCACCCGGGCGAGCTCGGCTCCGGTCAGTTCCTCGAAGTAGAACAGCTCGAGCGCGATCTGATCGTCCAGGGGCAGCACACGCAAGGCACGGACCAGCAATCGATGCTCGCGGCGCGCATCGATGGCCGCGGTCGGACTGGCGCCCGGGTCGATCACCGACGTCGAGGTCGTGTCAGGATCGACGTCGATGCCGCGTCGGCGGAAGTGCCCGAACAGCTCGTTGCGGGCGATCGTGAACAGATAGGTGCGAAAGCTCGACTCGCCGCGGAACGCGTTGCGGGCTTCGACGCAGCGCAAAAAGGTGCGCTGCACCAAGTCTTCGATGTTCTCCGAGAGCTTGTTGCGAAAAAAGCCGTAGACGGCGGCAAAGTGGCGCTGCACCAGTCGCTCGCCAGCCGACTCGTCGCCCGCTTGCCAGGCGTGCATGAGCTGAACATCGTCCATCAGCGTTCACCCACGGTAGCACGGCCGCAAACCCCCGCCAAACCGCGGGCTGACTTCGAGGGCGACGCCGCGAGGACTTCAGCCGCAGACGAAGTCGGCGCCACAACCGTTGCAGCAGTCGTTGGCGAACGGGACACAGATGACGCCGTC
>CANLQR010000036.1 GCA_947492135.1 Deltaproteobacteria bacterium
TGTGGATGCTCGCGGGGCCGCCCGCGCCTCGCATCGACGCCGGCCCCTCGGACGGGCCCGCAAGCGTGATGCAGCAGCTCTCCCGTCGGGCGGACGGTGCCTACGAGCACACCAACCGGCGAGCCGGGTTCACCGCGACGATTCACGACGACGGCCGCGTGACGTTCCGCGACCACAACATCGGCGGCGGCGCGATCAAGCTGTTCGGCTTCGACCTCAGGGGCAAGGTCCCGAACATCCCCGACGCCACCATGCCTTCGAACACGCTGGTGCGGCCCCAGGATCTCGGCAGCCTCGGCGACGACCCCTTGGTCAAAAATGGACCTTATGGTCCGCCGCCGATCCTGCTGACCGCGGGCGGGCGAATGGCAGGGCTCTCCGATCTCGCGATCAGCTCGCGGCGCGCGGGCGCAAAGCAGCGCTTCCTCGACGCCACCGTGACGCTGCGGACCAAGCTCGCGACCGACCACCGCCGCAACGCCGAACGCAACGCGCTGGCCTCGCTGGAGTCCGACCTGCAGGCGCTGTGGAACCGGGCGGACACCCCCGCATCGGTGCGGCGCGAGCAGATCTTTGCGCGCTGGGACGAGTGCGTCGAGCTGCCGACCGGCGCCGATGCGAGCAGCGAGCAGCGCGCGCGTGGGCGCGCCGGCGATCGCGGACGCCACCGCATCACGGCGTGGATCCGAAAGCACGTGCCCGAGCACAGCAGTGATTCGTTCGCGACCGCGGAGCTCTCCGAGATGAACGCGCGGCGGCGTTCTCGGGCGAGGTTCGAGCCCTATGTCGAGCCCGCGACACCGATGCTCGACGAGACCGCGCCGGTCGGGCCTCAGCCGGCGGCCGGGTCTTCCGCCGGTCGATGATCGACGTGATCGAGGTGATCGAGCGTCTGACTCGCGCCGCGCGGCGCGAGGGCTTCATCGACGGCGGGTCGCGGGTTACCTTCGTCGGCGTCGGCGTCGGCGTCGTCGTCGCCAGCGTCGTCGAGGCTCTCGAGTTGAGGTTGTCGGGCGCGCGCGGCTCGGCGCACTGCGAGCACGCGGCGGAACATCAACACCGTGGGCGCGAAGCCATAGACCAAGATCGGCACCAGAATCGTCGCTGCGGCCGCTCGCGGGCCCCACACCCAGAAACCGAGCAGCAAGGCCACCGCGTAGACCGGCCCACCGACCAACGCGCGACGATTGTGGGCCAAGACGCGGCCCAGATGGCGATAGTGGGTCGAGAACGACACCATCTGGGCGCAGGCGATCCCGACCATCAGGCCGAGCAACGCCGGCTCGCCTGCGAACACCAGGATCGACGACATCGTGATGAGTCCGCCGGCCGGACTCGGCACACCGCTAAAATAGTTGGGGTCGCTGCTGGCCTTGTCGAGCGTGAAGAACACCAGGCGCGCGAGGGTGAACGTCGAATAGAACACCCCGATGACCAGGCCCGCGAGCCCGGCGCCCAGCGCGAAGTACAGCGCGACCCCAGGGGCAATGCCGTAGTTGATACCGTCGGCGATGTCGTCGGAGTAGACGCCGAACCGGGTTCCGCCGAAGCGCCGCGCCGCGGCGCCGTCGAAGCCATCGAACGCCGTGCCGATCACCACGAACAACAGACTCATCTCGAAGCGACCGCGGGTCGCGAACGCGATGGCTCCGATGCCGCACAACAGATTGCACGCCGACAACACATCCGCGATGAAACGCTTGCGCAGCAGGCCCAGGCCGTGCAGCGCGATCGCGGTCGAGAACGCGATGTTGATGCCCAGCAACGCCTCGACCGATCGCGGCGTCAGCATCCGTGGCGCCCAGCCTTGGCTCAGCAACAACAGGGCGAGCAGCGTCGTGTACGACAACGCCGTGCGTAGCCGATTGTCGGTCGACCCGCGGCCGGTCGCATACAGGGCGAGCAACATCAGATCGAGGCCGACCTTGGCCACCAGCAGCCAGGGTAGGATGACGTCGGCGTTGAGGTACGAGACCACCACCAGCAACGGGTAGTCGGTGAGCCGATCGAAGATGCGGCCGAACGGCGTCGCCAGGCCCCGATGACGCGCGACGATGCCGTCGACCACATCGAGGGCGAAGAACGCGATGACCAGCGCAGCGGTGAGCACGGTCGAGAACGGCAGCACGTCGATCTGCCGCAGTGCGAGCACCAGCGGCGGGAGCACCAGCACGAGCTTCACCGACGACAGGACGTTGGGGTGGACCGGCATCCACTGGGCGATCCGCCGCTCGATGGCGTCGATCCACGGCGGCTTGGCGAGCAGACGGCCCCCCGAACGGCGCAGCCTGAACCCTCGGCGCGGCGGTTTTTCGGGGCGAACGTCGGTCATCGCTTCGTTGCAGTGTGACCCGTGCGGCGCCACCGCGCATCGACCCCGATGCCCTTCTCATCGAAATTTCACACCCTGGAGCCCCGTTCTCCCCGTTCCATTGACACTGTACGTTTGTTCAGTCTGGATCGGTTCCCCTTGGAACGGATCGCCAGCGTGGTCGTGCCGGCATTGGCGCTGCAGTTGTTGCTGCGCGAGCGGCCCGAGTTTCGTGATGCGCCGACCGTGGTGGTGCAAGACGACCGACCGCAGGCGCCGATCCTCTGGGCCAACGTGCTCGCCAGGCGCTCACGCATCTTGCCGGGCATGACCTACGCATCGGGTCGCAACCTGGTCAGCGACCTGCGTGCAGGCACCGTCGGACGTGACGTGATCGAGGACGAGACCGGCCGGCTGTTCGTGACGCTGTGCGGGTTCTCGCCGCGGGTCGAGCCGGTCAAAGGTGAGCCGGGTGGTTTCTGGCTCGATCCCAGCGGACTCACCTCGATGTTCGGCGATCTCGGTGCATGGGGCGCCGCGGTGGTCGACGCCTTGCGTGGACGCGGGCTGATCGCGACCTGCGTGATCGGCTTTCACCGATTTCGCACGCTCACGCTGGCGCGCACGCGCACGGGCGTGCATGTGTTGGCCGATCCACGTTACGAGCGGCGGACGGCCGACGTCGTCGGCCTGGCCCAGCTCGGCATGTCGCCGCGACTGCGCGACGAGTTGTGGGTCCTGGGCGTGCGCACCCTGGGCGAGCTGTTGCGACTGCCGGCGGCAGAGCTGCGGCTACGGTTTGGTGAGGAGGCCGCGACGCTCCATGCCGCGGCGAGCGACACCCAGATCTTGCTCGATGCGCGGCCCTTGATCGATCCGATCGTCGAGGTGTTGGAACTCGATCCGCCCGATGACGACCACACGCGGGTGTTGTTCGGGCTGCGCGGAAGTCTGCATCGTGCGCTGGGTCGGTTGGTCGCACGAGGGCAAGCGTTGTCCGCACTGCGGTTGGTGCTCGAGCTCGATCATGCGGCGGCGATCGAGGTCCACGTCGCGCCGGCAACGCCCTCACTCGATGGCACGTTGCTGGTCGATCTGGTGCGGCTGCGGCTCGAGGCCCTGCGATTGCCGGCCGCCATCACCACCGTGCGGCTCGAGTGTGAGGGCGTGCGAACCAATGCCGCCCAGCTCGTGCTGTTTCGCAGTCAACAGCGTCGCGATCTCGATGCGGGCAACCGCGCTCTGGCGCGCGTGCGGGCGGCTTTTGGCGACGATGCGGTGACGCGGCCGCTGCTGCGGGCGGGGCACCTGCCCGAGGCTCGCGCGGGGTGGGAGCCGATCCGTGTGCTGCGATTTCCGGCGGCGGTCACCGAGCTGGATCCGAAGGATCCGCCACCGTTGCAGCGGCGAGTGTTCGCCAAACCGATTCCGTTGCCGCCCAGGCCGCGGCATGAGCCTGAGGCTTGGCTCGGGCGGCGCGGGGCGATCACGCAGATGTGGGGGCCGTATCGATTGAGCGGCGGGTGGTGGGTGCGAACGGTGGAGCGCGACTACTACTATGCGCAGACCCAGCATGGGGAGCTGCTGTGGCTTTACTTCGATCGGCCGCGGGGGCGGTGGTTTCTGCACGGGGTGGTGGATTAGGCGACGGACTACCGCAGGCTTCGCGCAGCGCGGATCGCCTTGAGTTGCGCCGCGACGATCAGATCCTTCGGCCGCGCGACGTGCTCTTTGACTGCGATGAGGTCGTCGAGGCCGATGATGCGCTGGGGAATGCCGAACGCCTGTACCGTCACGGCGCGCGTGGCAAAATCGGCATAGCGCCCGAGCGGAGGCACATCGCGGAGCACGTCGAGCCGCCCGAGGTCGGTCATCAGCAGCAGCGAGCGAAAGCCCGTGAGGGTTTGCGGCGCCTCGGCGATGCCCGGTAGATCCGGCCGCGTCAGGTGCTTGGGTCGATGCGGCGCCAGGGCAGTCATCAGACCCGCGACGTTGTCCAAGGAGAAGTCCATCACGACATCGAGGTCCCGGGTGAACTCCGTCGCGCCCCAGGAAATCGCCGCCACCCCGCCGATCACCATGAACTCGATCCCGGCCTGCGCAAGCAGCCGCAACAGCGCTTCAGACTGCTGAACCGCCTCAGGCATCCCGGGCGATCCCGTGCAGTGCACAGTACAGCGCGTCGCTCACCTCGAGCTGACGAAGGCGCTGATCCACCGTCATCCGCAACGAGGCCGCCAGCAGCTCAGCGTCGATGCCGAGCTGCTGCAACTGCCGCCACTCGTCGAGGTGCGCGTACTCGTCGGGCAGCGGCGGTGCGAAGTCGGCGTCGTCGCAAGGCACGTGCGCTAGTCTAGCACCGGTACACGCCCGTTGCCGTCTAGGGTAAGCTCGTCTGCGATGCGGATCGGGTCGGCGCGGGGATGCAGGTGCCTCAGCTTGGCGGCGTCGCTGGGTGCGTGCACAGGCTCCGACGTCTTCGCGTGTCGCGACGACGGCGCCTGCGGCACACAGGGCCGATGCGAAACCACGGGCTACTGTTCGTTCCCAGCGGACGGCTGTGCTTCAGGGCGCCGCTACGGTCGACACTCGCCGGCCCCGCTGTCCGAGGCTTGCGTGGAGCCCGACCTCGACGATGGTTCGACGAGCACAACCACGAGTACTTCGACCGCAAGTACGTCGAGCGCCTCGACCACGACCTCGCCGAACGGCGAGAGTTCGAGCGACACCACGAGCTCGAGCGAGACCACAGGTGCCGGCCCGTCGACCGACCCGATCACGATCAGCGACAGCTCCTCGGTGTCGGGCGACACCCTCGAGTCGAGCACCGGTAGCACCCGGATTGTGCTCGGCCCGCTGGCCATCGCAACTGATCTGGACGACGGCGCGATGTGGCCCGCGCTCGCCATGATCCCAGCCGGTTGGTTTCCGTCCGGCGAGGCCGCGGGCCACGGGTTTCTCGGCGAGTTTCCCGTCGGCCGTGCCTACTACGGATATTTTCGCTTCCAGATCCCCGAGGCGCTACCACCCGGAACGGTCGTGCTCTCGGCGGTGTTCGAACTCGACGGCTTTGGCACCTATATGTGGACCCCGCGCACGGATGCGCTGCGGATCTGGACGGAGCTCGCGAGCGATGCCCCACAGGTGACAGGCATCGCCGACTATCCCGAAGGCGAGGACATGCAGGGGCCTTCGCTGAGCGACGAGTCCGTACGCTGGCCTGGGATGGGCGGGCTCGACTGGGCCCCCGACGGGGTCAATCAATCACCAGAGCTGGCGGCGCCGTTTCAGGAGCTCATCGACAGCGTCGGTGGGCTTGGCCCCGATGCCCATGTACAGCTGTGGATCGGGGCCGACGCACTCGGCGCGGGCAATCGCGAGGTCGGGTGGGTCGACGCTTCGGCAGGCAATGGCGCGGGCGCACGCCTGACGCTCGACGTGCTCTTGCCGTGAATGGTTCGCCCCGATTTTTTTCTCACTCGACGACCTCGACCGGTTCGCCAACCCCGAGCGTGATCATGAACGCCGTGCGCCCATCGGACGCCGGTGGCGGAAGGCTCATGGACAGGGCTGTCTCCCGCATGCACTCCAGCAGCGCAGGATCGACGATCTCGTTGGTCGCCGGGTAGTCGACGACGTCGATCACCGCACCGAGTTCGTCGTCGCCTATCGCCTCGACGCCGATCGCCAGCATCCCGCGCAGCGCGGGCGTACGCTCGAGCGCATCAGCGATGCACTCCTGCGCGAGCGGCAAGAAATCGCGGTTGATCACGGCTGCGAGGTCGTCGTGGCCCTCGCCCATCCGGTTGGTGATGCCAGGCGCTTGCGGGTCTCGATCGGGAGCGGAGGCGTCGTCCTGGCGGCGGTCGATCGCGGTGTCGCGCACGACCCGTTCGCGCTCCAGGATCCGCTCGCGCAGCACATCGCGCCGGATGCGATCGCGGGCTCGCGAGGCCGACTCGGGGCTCGACGCACGACCGGCATGGAGTTGTGGGGGATCGCGACCGCCATCGCGGCCGGCAACCACCGGCGAGTTGGGCACGCCCGGCGTGGCCGCACCCCGGTCGACCGGCGCAGGCATGATCGGCCAGAGCAGACCGATGACCAGCAACACCAGCAACACCAGCGTGGCAGCGATCGCCCGCCGCATCCAACTCGCGCTGTTCACCCGGTGCTCGTAGCACGCACCGCTTCTGCGTCTGACCAAGGCACGGACGTTCGATCGCGGTGGGGACTTGGTGCGACCGGGGCTATGCTATTCCAAGATGTGGTGTCGGACGACGTTTGCAGTGCTGGTCGTAGGTGCCTGCGGACCGAGGCTCGCTGCCAACGACGGCTCGGCCATGGACGGCCCTGGCGAGGGCACCAACGCTGATGTCGGGGCGAGCGGCTCTGCAAACGAGGCCGACGAATCGCCGGGCACGGATCCGGCGGGCACGACCGACGGCGAGTTCGGCGACGCCTGCGTATTGGGCGACCCAGCGGCCTGCCCCGAAGACTGCTACCGCGGCAACGCGCTGCAGGTTATCGACGATGCGTGCACCGCCGAGAGCATCGACGTGTGCCTGCCCGCCGGCCCCAAACCCGGTCTGCCGCTGGGCACGTACTGGGCACTGGCCCCGTCGGGTCCGATGTTCGCGGAGTACGGCGGTCCGTGCGCCGTGGCTGCGCGCCCCGACGCCTGGCATGAGTGCTCGGGTGCGGCCGACGAGCCGCGCGACTGTGCGTGCTTTTGTCAGAACGGCTACTGCCGCGGCGACGAGGATCGGCGAGCGCTCGACGAGTGCGCGCTCGACTCGCCGTGCGACCAGCTCTACGTCGACCCGCAGTTCGGCGCTGTCGATCATGGCGTGGAGCGCTGCGTGCTGGAAGGGCTTGGTGTGCGAACACCCGGCGTGTACGAGGTCACGACGTTGGGCGTCAACGTGATCAGGACGACGCGGCTTTATGTGTTCGGCAACGACGAGGTGGCGCGAATCGACCTCGTGTCCGACGATGTGTTCAGCTGCCCGCAGACGTCGGAGTGGGGCGCTGCGTCGCGCTGCACGCTCGCGTCCGGTGCGTTCTTCGCGTCGTGTCTCGAGCCGCAGCCCAAGGGCGAGGCTTGCATCGACGATCTCGACGCGTGGGTGAGCGCGTGCAGCGAACCGCCGCCGACCTGCGGCTGAGTTCCTCGAAAAACACCACGTCGACCGCCGAGCGAGCCACCGGCACTCTCGGCCGCGTCGCCCACGTCGTGCGGCTATTCCTGCGCTATCATCGCCCAATGCGACCCCTGCTCTTGATGGCGTCGTTGGCAGTCTGCACGCCCGCGGCGCCGCAACCGACGACCGCCCCAGTCGACGCCATCACCAGGACAGTGCGCTGGGCGGAGGTCCGCGGTGCGCTCGAGAACCTCATCTGCATCCAGAGTTTTCTTGACGACGCGGGTGGCAGCTACGAGGTTGCGGTGCACGGCGATCGTGAACAGTGCAAGCTGCCACCGCCCGCAACGGCGCTCGAGCGCGCGGCGGCTCGCGCGTATACCGAGGCGAACGAGGTCATCCGCGCCTATCCTGACGAGCATCGCGTCGCGTCCGAGTTGGTGCGTTCAGAGACGGACCCGACCAAGCGCATCGCCGCAGTGCGAGCGGCGCTGCTGAGCGAGCGCGTGCTCGCCGTGCTGCTGCGACGGATCGAGCCGGCGCTACGCGCCGAGGGCCTTCGCTGCGGCGACTGTCCGCCCCTGCCGAGCGTCGCGGTGCGCACAATCGCCTGGGCCGAACTCGAGCCCTATCTCGCTGCGTACGTGTGGCCCGATCGCGTCGTGACACCGCGTGGCGCCGACGGCAAACCCAGCGGCGAGCCGGTCCATTCGATGCACATGTGCGTCGGCATCAACGGCATTGCGCGGATGGCCTCCGTCGACGAGGACCTGCGTTTCGCAGCCCTGCTGGCCGCGTTCAGCACCGAGGCACTGTTCGAGCGAGCGCCGCAGATCTTCGCCGAGGTCCGAGACTCACCAGCCTACGCGGCGCTCGTCGACGACGCTACGAAGACCGAGCATCTGCGGGTGAGCGTCGGGCCCCGCGTGGCTGCGGATACAATCGTGCGCGCGGGGATCTGCGACAGCCTGCTGCGCTTCGCCGCGGACACGCCGATCCGCGTGCATGATTGCACCCAGGCCCCTTGAAGGGACACAGCCGCGCATCCAAGTGACAGGTTTTTCACGCCGGCTCGGTGTCGCCCAACTCGAGCCGGCGTACGTCCTCGAGGTCCTTGGGTCGGCCGCTCGCCCGCTTGTTCACGAGCAGCGCGGCTCGTCCGATCACGCGGAAACGGACGCCGCTGACGGTGACCGTGACCGCATCCGCCGCGGCTTCTTCATAGCCGACCCCGGAGATGCTCGTGAGCACGTCGATGCGGCGTGGCGGCAGGCCCATCTGATACACGGTGCCCTCGCGGGCAAAGTCGGTGACCCCGACGGCGTGGGTCGCCAGCGGCGCTCCGAACGCCCGCAACCCCTCGATGACGCGGGCCGCGACTGCGGGATCGGGACGCACGAGCACGTCGAGATCACCGGTGGCCCGCAGCACTCCGTGGACCGCGAGCGCGTGGGCACCGATCACGAGAAAATCAACCCCAGCCTCGTCGAAGGCCCGCAATAGGTCGACGAAGTCCTCGTTGAGTGCCGGCTCAGCGATCTCGGCTGACATCGTCGGCCTCGCCCGCACGCACGACTCGCCCCGGCATCTGGGCGCGCGAATACTGTGGAATCGCCCGGCCCGCGCTCGCCCATGCGTCGAGGGTCACGCGCCACACCATGGCAATTCGCTCGGCCGCCGTGCCGTGCCGAACGATCGCCGCGTCCGTTTGTCCCGCGAGAGTCGTCACGACGCCCGGCCACCCTGCCCGGTTGTGCGCTCGCCTGGCTCGCTCGGCATCCACAGCGATCATGCTAGCAGGAAAAATCGCCCGTAGTTTGTCGTCGCCGTCTTGCGGCCCGACTGCTGTGGCCCTTCGCGGTGTCGAGCAACAGCATCCCCGAGTCGCACGACCAGATCACGATCGCGACGAAACTCCTGCTAGCGATGCGTCTGCTCGCGCCGCCACTCTCGCCACTGTCGGTCCGTGCCCATGATGCGATCCCAGACCCCAAAGAACGAACCCAGGCAACCCTTGGCCGCGTACAGGTGGTGGAACGCGTGCCGGCTGGCCAGCCGTGTGAACGCGTAGCCGCTGTGGGCTTCGACCGTCTCGTACACCCGCACCAGCACCCAGATCCCGAAGGTGAGCAGATGCGCCTTCAACAGGATCGCGGGGACCATGAACGCGACGAGATTGGCGACGGTCTCGACCGGATGCGAGTACTCCGAAGCATGCCCACGCACGTGACGAAAGGTGTGGTGCTTGACATGGATCGCGCGAAATAGCCGCGGCCAATGCAGCACGCGATGACTCCAATAGAAGATCGTGTCCTGCAACAGGATGAACGCCGCGAGCTGCCAGACGACCTCGACCACCGACGGCCAAGGCTGGTCCGAACGGCCCCCCATCCACGCCCACGCCGGAAACAGCACGTACGCCGCCACGGCCAGCAACAAGACATGGCCGCCGACGACCTCGATCGCCGCGCGTCGCGAGAGCTCGGCCGGTGGAGCCTTACCCGCAGCGACCTGGAACCGCTTTCCGATACCCAACCGATACAGCAGGCCGAACGCTGCCCAGGTCACGAAGAACGCAATCTCGTGGGCTCCCCAGACGACACCCGTGAAGAGCCATCGTTCGTCCATCGCCACCGATCTTGGCCCCCACTCGCCGTCGACGCAATCCCGCCGACGCCGACCCGGTCTGGGCCCGGTCCGTCAGCCCACCAAGAACTGCACCGTCGCCGCGGCAATCGGCTTGCTCCGATCGCCCTGCCACGCCACCACGCGCAGCGGCGCGACTCTGCGCCCCTGCCTGACGATCTGCGCCTGGGCAAAGGTGTCCTGCGGCTTGCCGCTGCGCAGGTATTCGATCGTACAACCGATGACCTTCGGCAGCGCGGCGGTCTCGGTGCGCCACAACAGCTCGAACATGGCGGTGAACTCCAACAGCGCCCCGATGGTCCCGCCATGCAGTGCAGGCAGCGCAGCGTTGCCGATATTGCGCGGCGCGAAGGCCAGCCGCCCCACCAGCGCGTCACCGTCGAGCGCGAGTGAAACCCCGAGGAACCTCGCATACGGGATCCACTCGACCAACGACGCGAACGTCCCGTTTTGCTTGGCGTCGGCGATCCGCTTCGCCAGCTCGTGCTCGATCACCGGGCCACCTCGCCGGGCCGAGCCTGGCCCTCGCGGAAGATCATGAACGTGGCCGACACCATCGCCACCGGTTTGGCCAGATCACCCTGGTGCGCGACCGCCCGCACGAAGGCGATGTGCGTGGTCACCCGCTCGCAGGTCGCGCGACACCACAGATCGACCCCCGGCGTGGCCTGCCGCAGGTGATCGATCCGCAGATCCAGCGTCGCAATCGGCCGCGGCGGCACCACCCCAAGGAACACCGCGGCGCCGCAAGCAGCGTCGACCAAGCTCGTCACCGCGCCGCCGTGCAGCACCCCGGTCTCGGGATTGCCGACCAGCTCGGCCGACCACGGTAGACGCATCTCGACGTCGCCGGGCGCCGCCGCCACCAGCTCCAGGCCCAGTGCTGCGTTGTGCGGCACATTGGCCGCGAAGGCGACGTTCATGATCTCGAGTCGCGGCTGGTCACCCACGCGCTGCACGCTAGCGGACGGCTTGCTTCTTGGGGTTGGGCCGCCACGCGCGGACCCTCACGACCACCAACCTGCTCGAGCTGCCATCCGGTGACCGTTGTTGCGCCATCGGGCGCCATGGGACGATAGTTGCCGGCTCGCGCCAGCCGGCATAGCCTCGCACGACAAGGATGTTGTCCATGCCTGCCCTACGCCCCGCGACCGTGGGCGACGTCTCCGACCTCGCGCGACTGTTGCTCGAGCTCGGCTACGACATCCCCAAAGCCGAACTCGGTCGGCGCGTGGCCATGCTCCTGGCTCACTCCGATCACTGCCTGTACGTTGCGATCGACGCCGATCACGAGGTACTCGGCGCAGTGCAGGCGTCGCTCCAATTCGATCTGACGCAGGGCGCGTTCGTGGTGATCTCGGCGCTGGTGGTCACGGCGTCGGCCCGTCGCACGGGTGCGGGGCGGGCCTTGGTCCGCGGCGTCGAGCTTTGGGCCGCGCAACGCGGCTGCTTCTGCATGCTCGTACGGACCCAGCTCCACCGCGAAGAAGCCTTCAAGTTCTATCGCGAGCTGGGCTATGTGCGGGCCAAGCAACAAAACGTGCTGATGCGTGAGCCCGGCGAGCTGCGCCCGCACGGTCCGACGACGCTGACCGACTGACCCCGAAAACTCGGGCTCTCCTGGCCTCCTCGTCTTCGAGTAGGCTGGCCAACTGAACATCAGAGCAGTACCCTGGCACCAAGATGGCCTACGTGCCGCTGTGGGTCAAGAGCAACTACTCGTTCCTCGAGGGCGCGAGTCATCCGCACGAGCTCGTCGAGCGTGCGCACCAGCTCGGCGTGCCCGCGCTGGCGCTGACCGATCGCGACGGGCTCTACGGGATCGTTCGCGCTCACGTCCGTGCGCGCGAGCTGGGCCTGCCGCTGGTCATCGGTGCCCAGCTCAGCGTCGGCGACGATCCCTCGGCGTCGTCGCGCGTCGTCGTGCTCGCGCGTGATCGTGAGGGCTACGGCGCGCTGTGTCGGCTGATCTCGCTGGGTCGCGCGTGTCGGCCCAAGGGCGAGTCGTTGGTGGGCCAAGCCGATCTCTGTGCGCTCGGCTCCGGGGTGATCGTGCTGTCCGACGATCCGCTGCTGTTGCCGTGCCTGCGCGACAGCTTCACGACCCGCGCGTTCGCTCTGGTCGCGCGTCACCGCAACGCCGGCGAGCGCGCCCACGAACAGATCCTGCGTACGGCTGCCACTGCGGTGCAGATGCCGACCGTCGCGGCGGTCGAGGTCCTCTACCACACCGCCGCCCGCCGGCCGCTGCAAGATGTCCTCGCGTGCATCCGCGCGGGCACGTCGTTGTCCCAGGCCGGCACGGTCATCCGCGGCAATGCCGAGCACGAGCTGCGCACGATCGCGATGATGGCCGAGCTTTTTGCCGATGATCCTGCGGCGCTCGCCCGCACCTGCGAAGTCGCCCAGGACTGCCGCTTCGGCCTCGACACCCTGCGCTATCGCTATCCCGGCGAGCAGATTCCCGATGGGGTCTGCGAGATCGACTGGCTGCGCGCCAAGACCTTCGACGGTGCGACCGAGCGCTACGGCCCCAGCATCCCCCCAGAGGTACGCGCCCAACTCGAGCGCGAGCTGGCCCTGATCCTCGAGCTCGACTACGGCGGCTATTTCTTGACGATGTGGGAAATCGTGCAGTTTTGCCGCCGCGAAAAAATCCTGTGCCAGGGCCGCGGCAGCGCCGCGAACAGTGCGGTCTGCTACTGCCTGGGCATCACCGCGATCGATCCGGTCCGCATGGATCTGCTGTTCGAACGCTTCCTCAGCCGCGAGCGCGCCGAGCCCCCCGACATCGATCTCGACATCGAGCACGAACGCCGCGAAGAGGTGATCCAGTGGGTCTATCGGCGTCATGGCCGACGCCACGCCGCGATGGTCGCCAACGTGATTCGCTATCGCGCACGCTCGGCGGTCCGCGACGTGGGCAAGGCCTTGGCTATCCCTCAGACGGCGCTCGATCGACTGGCCAAAGTATTGGGCCACTACGACAACGGGCTCGACCCCGAGGTCATGCGCCAGGTCGGGCTCGACCCCGAGGTGCCCGCGTTGGCCCACCTGCTGCGGTTGGTCCACGAGATCGCCGACTTTCCCCGCCACCTGTCGATCCACCCCGGGGGTTTTTTGCTCGGGCACGAACCGGTCGACACCCTGGTGCCGATCGAGCCCGCCACCATGGAGGACCGCACGGTCATCCAGTGGGACAAGTACGATGTCGAGGATCTCGGCCTGTTCAAGGTCGACCTGCTGGGCCTGGGCACGTTGACGATGACGCGCATGGCCTTTGCGCTGATCCGTGAGCACGAGGGCATCGCCCTCGAGATGGCCACGGTGCCACCCGAAGACGCCCCGACCTACGCGATGATCTCGGCGGCCGACACCGTCGGGGTGTTCCAGATCGAGAGCCGTGCGCAGATGTCGATGCTGCCGCGGCTGCAACCCCGCACGTTCTACGACCTGGTGATCGAGGTGGCGATCGTGCGGCCCGGTCCGATCCAAGGCGACATGGTCCACCCCTACCTGCGCCGGCGCTCAGGCCAAGAAGCCGTCGAGTTTCCCCACAAGAGCCTCAAGCGCGCGCTCTCCAAGACCCTGGGCGTGCCGATCTTCCAAGAGCAGGTCATGAAGCTCGCCATCTTGGTGGCCGACTACACCCCCGGCGAGGCCGATCAGCTGCGCCGCGACATGGCGGCGTGGCGGAGCTCGGGGCGCATCGAGCAACATCATGAGCGTCTGGTCGGCCGCATGGTCGAAAACGGCATCCCCCTGGAGTTCGCCGAGCGGGTGTTCTCGCAGATCCGCGGTTTTGGTGAGTATGGCTTCCCCGAGAGCCATGCCGCGTCGTTCGCACTCATCGCGTATGTCACCGCGTGGCTGCGCTGTCACCACCTGCCGGCGTTCACCGCTGCGCTGCTCAACGCCCAGCCCATGGGTTTCTATGCACCTTCGACGATCGTCGAAGATGCCAAGCGGCACGGCGTCGACGTGCGACCCATCGACGTCAACCACAGCGCCTGGGACTGCACGCTCGAGCCGGTCGGCGACGAACTCGCGGTGCGCATGGGCCTGCGCTACGTCAAGGGTTTTGGCCAACGCGAGCGCACCGCCCTTGCGGCAGCACCGGGGCCCCATGCGAATCTGGGCGAGTTCGTCGCACGCTCGGGACTGTCGCGAAAGGCCCTGCATACGCTCGCCGAGGCCGGCGGGTTCGAGAGCTTCGGCATCGATCGTCGCGATTCGATCTGGGCCATGCGCGGCGTGCTGGCCACTTTGGGCGACCGCCTGCCGTTGCCCCACGACCTCGCGGCCACCGAGGCCACGCCGCAGTTCGCCGCCGTCGCCCCCGGCGAAGCCATCTTGTGGGACTACCGCACCAGCATGCACAGCACGCGAGGCCACCCGCTGTCGTGCCTGCGCGCCGAGTTGCAGCGCCGCGGGCTGCCGACTGCCGAGCAGGTCCTGCGCCACAACGATGGCAAGTCGCTCGAGTACGTCGGCTTGGTCATCTGCCGCCAACGCCCCGGCACTGCCAGCGGCGTCACGTTCTATACGCTCGAAGACGAGACCGGCTTCGTCAACGTCGTGGTCTGGCAACGGGTGTTCGAGCAGCACGTGGTCCTGGCCAAAAGCGCGCTTTTGCTGGGCGTCACCGGAACCCTGCAGGTCCAGCACGGGGTCGTCCACCTCGTTGCCGACACGCTGTGGGATCCCGACCTCCGGCTACGAACCGAGGGAACCTCCGTGCGCAGCTTCCACTAGCAGCCTGTGGTGAAAGGCCCCGCCACCTGGGGGCCACCGGCTTTCCGTTCGCGCGCGCTCACGAGGACCGCCGGGATGTTATGACTGACGGCGACACCGCCTTTGGGTGGCTCCCCATAAGATATGGCCGACGACGACATCCCTTGCCGCCGCATCATCATGCTGCGCCACGGTCACTACGAGCGCACGCCAGGGTCCGGTGACACCTCTTGGGGACTGTCACCGCTGGGCCGCCGCCAGGCCGTACGCCTCGGCAAGCGACTCTCGCAGCTCACCGCGGCCTCGAGCGCGAAGTTCGAAGGCCTCTACGCGAGCCCGTGGCCACGCGCTGCCCAGACCGCCGAGATCTCGGCGCACGAGCTCGCGGTCGGCACGGTGAAGATCAAGCAGTACCTGCACGAGGTCGTCCCCGTGGTCGATCCTGCCCGCGTCGATTTCGGACCGCTGCCCCTGGGTCTCGAGCGAACCCCACCCGAAGAGCGCGAGCTGGCCCATCAGCAGATCGAGAAGGTCCGCGAGCGCTTCTTGAAGCCGCCCCGGCGTTCATCGCTGGTGCTGCTGTTCACCCACGGCAACCTGATCCGCTTCATGGTCAGCCGCACCCTGCGGTTGCCCTACGAGGCGTGGGCGATGATGGACATCGCCCACAGCGGGCTGACCGAGCTACGCGTCTACGCCAGCGGTTTCGAGGCGCTCATCAGCTTCAACGAAACCGGACACCTGCCGCCGTCGATGATCACCACTTCATGAGGTTTGCCATGTCTCGCACACTCGTCCTTGCGTTGTGCTCCGTGTTCGCCCTGTCGGGTTGCAACAAGAACGATCCCTCACCCAAGCCGCCGGATACCAAGGCCAAGGCGGCTGCCGATTTCGGCGCGTCGGTCGACAAGATCTTCGCCGCATGGTTTGCCGCGCGACCGGTCACGGCCACGTCTCTGGGCGAGCACAGCCACGATGGCGCGTGGCCGGATATGAGCGCCGAGGCGGTTGCCGCCGACCTGCGGCGCATCGACGAGGGCCTCGCGCTGGTCCAGACGCTCGCAGGCGGCAAGCTGAGCGCCGACGAGCGCATCGACATCGACGTGCTACGCGCCGAGCTGGAGCTGCAAAAATTCGGTCACGAGATCGAGCAGCCGTGGCGCCGTGATCCGTCGTGGTACACAGCGACGATCGGCGGCGGTCTCGAGGACCTGGTCTCGCGGGAGTTCGCGCCGGTCGACCAGCGCGCCGCCAGCGTGGCCGCGCGGCTCGACGCCCTGCCCAAGCTCTGCGAACAGGCCGCCGCCAACCTGGTGGCTGCCGACGCGTTCGAGCCCCAGACCAACGTGGCGATCGGCCAGATCGAAGGCATCGTCGTGCTGATCGAGCAGGTGATCCCGCAACGGCTCGAGCAAGCCTCGCCGGAGCTCAAGGGCCGCATCGTCGCCTCGACGCCGACCGCCATTGCGGCGGTGCGTGATCTCCAGACCAAGCTCCGCGACGAGGTCCTGCCGCAGGCCAAGGGCGAGTGGCGCCTGGGCGCCGAGAAGTTCGAGCGCAAGCTCGCCCTCACGCTGCAAAGCAACATCTCGGCCGATGAACTGCGTCGCGTTGCAGTTGTCGAACATGGGCGAGTCCGCAAGCAGATGGCGGAGCTTGCGTACGAACTCGCACCCGAGTTGCTCGGGACCTCGCGGGTGGCGAAGATCAAGAAACGGGCGGCCCGCGATCCCGACACCGATGTCATCCGCGCCGTGCTCGAAGAGCTTGCCGCGATTCATGTGGCCCCCGATCAGCTTCGCGAGGCCATCGAGACCAAGCTGACGCGACTGGGCGAGTTCGTGAAGGCGAACAACGTGTTGACGATGGACGACGCCGAGGTGCTCCAGGTGATCTGGACCCCGCCGCATCAGCGGGGCGTGTTCATTGCCGGTCTCGCCGCCCCGGGACCGCTCGAGACCCAGGCCGTCGGGCTGCCCAGTTTTTACCTGGTGCAGCCGATTCCCGAGGGGTGGTCGCCTCAGGTGCGCGAGTCGTTCTTGCGCGAGTACAACGATTTCATGCTCGAGATCCTCTCGATCCACGAGGCCATACCCGGCCATTTCGTGCAGTTATACTTTGCCAAGCGCGAGCCCTCGAAGGTGCGCCGCGTGCTCGGCAACGGCGCCTTCGTCGAGGGCTGGGCGGTGTATACCGAGAAGGTGATGGTCGATGCAGCCTACGCTGGCGCCGGCCCAGCGTCGGGCGCCAGTCGCCCCCGGGGCGTCAGCAAAGGCGCGTGGAAGGTCGCCCAGGACCCGGCACTGCGGGCCAAGGCCATCGCGCTGCACGGGCTCAAGTTCTACCTGCGCTCGGTGACCAACGCGATCCTCGACAATGGCGTCCACGCCGGATCGATGACCGAAGACGAGGCCATCGAGCTGATGGTCCAGCGCTCGTTTCAGCAAGAGGGCGAGGCCCGCGGCAAGTGGCTGCGGGCGCAGGTCACGTCGACCCAGCTATCGACGTACTTCGTGGGGGCGCAGGCCTGGCTGCGCCTGCGCAAACGCGCAGAGATCCGCGCCCGCGATGCGGGCACGACCTTCGACATGGCGGCCTTCCACGACGCTGCACTCGCCCACGGTGCGCCGCCGATCCATCGGCTGCCGATCCTGATGGGGTGGACCGAAAACGAGACTCCTGCGGCCGCTGGGGCGGCGACGGTCGAACCGGCCGCCGCGCCCGCCGCTGACGGTAGCTAGCGCGCCTTCGAGCGGCCCGCGGCGGCGGCTCAGCAGCCTACGCCGCCGATGCACAAGCCGGCCGTGCACAGGCCGGGGACGAAGCAGGACTGGCCGCACACCGTGAAGTCCGGGTCGTCGGACGTGCAGTTGTTGCTGTTCTCGCTGCACGCCTCGGTGCAGTCGAGGTCGCCGTCATCGACACCCGTGCACGGGTTGGACCCGCCCACGCACGTGCCCACGGCGTTGCATCGATCGTTCCCGGTGCAGAACAGGCCGTCGCTGCACAGCGAGTTCACCGGATCGTTGGACGTGCAGTTGTTCGTGCCCTCGTTGCAGCTCTCCGAGCAGTCGCTGTTGCTCGGGTTCAGCACGCATGGAGTCCCCGAGCCGACGCAGACCCCGGCGTTGTTGCAGGCGTCGTCAAGCGTGCAGAACAACCCATCGCTGCACGTCGATCCGTTCGGATCGTTGCTCGTGCAGTTGTTGGTGCCCTCGTTGCAGCTCTCCGAGCAATCGCTGTCCGGGTCGCCCACGTTCACCGTGCACGGGTTCCCCAAGCCCCCGCAGGCGCCGTTGGTACAGGTGTCCGTCACGGTGCAGAACAATCCATCGCTACACGTCGATCCGTTCAGATCGTTGCTCGTGCAGTTGTTGGTGCCCTCGTTGCAGCTCTCCGAGCAATCGCTGTCCAGGTCGCCGACGTTCGCCGTGCACGGGTTGCCCAGGCCCCCGCAGGCGCCGTTGTTGCAGGTGTCCGTCACGGTGCAGAACAAGCCGTCGTTACACGCCGAAGCGTTGGGATCGTTCGCGGTACAGGTGTCGGTCCCCTCGTTGCAGCTTTCCGTGCAATCGCTGTCGGCATCGCCGACGTTGGCGCTGCAAGGATTCCCGCCGCCGTTGCAGGTGCCCGATCCGTTGCAAATATCGCCGGTGGTGCAGAACAGCCCGTCGCTGCACGATGCCCCTGCCGGGTCATCGCCCAGGCAGTCATTGGCGAGCTCGTCGCAGGTCTCCGAACAGTTGCTGTCGCCGTCGGCCCCCACGCACGGGCTGGCCCCGCCCACACACGCGCCGCCGGCATTGCAGGTGTCGCCGGCTGTGCAAAAGGAACCGTCTTCGCAGGCGACGCCTGCGGTCACCTGATTCTCGCAGGCGTTGGCGACGCAGACCGCGACGAAACACTGCGGTGCGGCCGGGCACTGGGTGTCGTCGTTGCACTCGACGCAGGTGCCGGCGCCGTCACACACCGCCTGGCCGTTGACCCCGCACGGGCTGTCGATCGGTAGATCGGGGTGGTCGGGGTTGCCCCCCGAGCAGACCTCGCCGGTGCACTCGTTGCCATCGTCGACGGGAACGTCGGCGTCGTCGGCAACGTCGATGGCGTTACCCAGCGCATCACACTGCAGCTCCAGGCAATTGCCTGCGTCCTGGTCAGCGCCCGGCAGCGCGGTGCCGACCGGCTCGTTGTCGATCCCGCACGTCGCGTTGTCGCAGGTGGGCGTCTGGCAGAACGTGTCCATGCCCGGGCAATCGCCGGCATCGACGCAACCCACACAGCCTCCCATGCCATCACAGACCCCGACGCTGCAGGGGTCTCCCGGCGCAACGTCGACGTTCTCGGGGTTCCCAGCGTCGCAGAGGTCGGTGGTGCACTCGAGCCCATCGTCCGGCAGATCGCTGTCGTCGGCTTGGGCAACCGTGGCGCCCTGCCCGTCGCACACTAGCACCTGACAATCACCGGGCGGCTGGGGATCCACCTCGACGTCGGCATCGGTGAAGGTCTGCCCGCAGGTATTGGCGATGCAGGTTCGAGCCTGGCAATCGTCATCGGGCGGCAGCTGATCGCAGTCATCGGGGCTGATGCACTCGCTGCAGGTACCCATGCCGTCGCACAGGCCTTGGTCGTTGCACGGCGTGCCTGCGGGCGAGTCGGGATTCGACGGCACGCCCATCTGGCACAAGTCGTCGGTGCACACGTTCATATCGACCGGAAGGTCGTTGTCGCTGTTGGTCGGCGACGGCTCGCCGTCCACGCACAGCACCACCAGGCAGTCGCCGTCGACTTGCCCGGTCGGCGCCGGCTGACCGTTGATCGGGTCGTGCGTGCAACCAGCGGCGCCGCAGTAGTCGTCGGTGCAGACGGCACGATCGTCGCAGTCCTCGTCGACCCGGCAGGGTTCGCCCCCGGTCGATTCGTCACTGCTCGCGTCGGCGGTCGTCGAGTCGGCGCTAGCGCTGCCCGAGCTGCCGCTTGCGCTCACTGCACCACTGGTATCCGCAGTGCCCGACGACCCCGACGAACCCGCAGTCTCGCCCGTCGAGCCCTGGGTGCCGCTCGCACCGGCAGTCCCGACCGCGGCGTCACCCCCACCGCAGCCCAGCATCAGCCCAGCGATCGCCAGGGTTCCGAGTCCGAGACGCAAGGCAATGCGATGCATAGACCTGACGGTCGCACGGTTCTCGGCGCCGGGCAAAGCCGACGCGCCGAACGCAGTGCCGTCACGCGCCCGACGGCTTGGTCGGCGCGGTGCGCCACGCCTCGGCGTACAGTTCAGAGCGCAGCGGCAGATAGCCGGGGTAGTCCTTGGTCGCCTGCTCGACCGCAGCGGTGTCGACGGTCGCGATGCTCAGGGTCTCGAAGCTCTCCAGCACGATGGTGCCGTCGGGCGCCACCACACAGCTCGGACCACCCAGCGGCGTGCCGCCTTCGGAACGTGGGCGGTTGACCGACAACAGCCAACAGCCCGAGGTCATCGCCGCCGCCCGCATCACGCATCGCCACGCCTCCCACGTGTCGGGCTCGGTGGCCCGTGGATGCAGCACGACCTGCGCACCGTGGGCCGCGAGCGTGGCGACGCCCTGCGGGCGCATGAGGTCGGAGCAGATCTGCAGGCCCCAGCGCACGCCGGCGTAGGCAAAGGGCGCGGCGGCCAGCGGTCCGTCGGCGTAGTGATCGCGCTCCCAGAACCCCGGCTCCTGAGGCACGTGGGTCTTGGCGTACTGCGACACCACGTGGCCCTCAGCGTCGACGAACAGCGCGGTGTTGTGCCGCGTTCCGTCGGGCTGGCGCACGATCGCCCCGCCGACGACGGCGATCTTGGCCGCGTTCGCTGCCCGACGCAGCAGGTGCTCGCGCGGACCCCCGGGTGCCTCCGCGTCGTGATCGTGCGGCGAGCGACCGCAAGGCACCCACGGATCCAGCGCGAGCTCGGGCAACACCGCCACGTCGGCGTCGTGTTCGCGGGCCCGCGAGAGCACATCGACCAGTCTCGACTCGGCGCCGGGGCCGAAGAACACCTCGGACACCAGCACAACCCGGTGACTCACCACGGTCACTTCCCCAGCGCGGTGTGCAAGGTGCGGCGCAGACTTGCCACCAGTGTCTCGTCTTTGACGTCGATCACCGGAGTGTTGTCGTACTGCTCCCAGAAGACCGTGGCGGGGCGATCGTCCTCGACCTCGAGCACCCGCCGGAGCTTGCGATTGTCGGGCACGAAGCCGCGGTCGAGCAGGCCGGTGATGGTGTTCGCGATCGTGCCGTTGAGGCCGCAGATCAGCACAGCCACGCGATCGGAGCGCAGCTCGCCGGGCGCGAGACCCAGCGCGGCTTCAGCCTCGGCCCGCCGACCGACCTCGCAGATCGACTCGGCCCGACCACGCCAGCCGGTCCAATCGTCGTTCGGGCGACTGACCGCGGGGATGTAGCGCAGCCCGTTGGTGCGCGCGAGTTCCTCGAGCTCTTCGCGGTAGCCCAGCCCGGTGGCGTGGCTCGCCCCGTGGACGATGGCGAGATCGTCGAGTCGCGCCTTGGGATCGCGGCGTACCCGAGACCGCGCGATGCTCACGAACGGCGCCAGTCCGGTCCCCGCCGCGACGCACAGCTTGAGCCGCCGATCGTCGGCGCCCACGGTGTGCTCGACGGTGAAGTGTCCGGTCGGGACCGGGCGGCAATACATTCGATCGCCCACCGCGATCGGCCACATCACGTGGGTCAACGGAAGATCCGACTCGGGCTCGCCGACCTTGCGGATGTAGAACTCGAGCTCGCCGGTGTCTTCGGGCGCCGACGCGATCGACATCGGCCGCCGCACCGAGTGCGGGCGCGGATCGTCCTGCCCCTCGACGACCTCGCGGTTCATGCCGATGGTGACGTATTGGCCGGGCACGAACCAAGGACCGGTCTCGGGCCGCTCGATCGTGTCGGGCCGGAGCCTGAAGATCGCAAGGGTCGGTTCGAGGTCCTCGCGAGCGACCAGCGTGGCGTTGTACTCGAGCAGTTTGGCCATCGTCGCCGGGATGTTACCCGGGCCCAGTCGGGCTCACCAGGGCCGCGGTCACCAGGGCGACGAGGTCGCTCGGCAGCTCGGCGAGCACGCCGGTCGCCGCCCGATGCCCGGCGGACGACATCTTGGCCCAGGTCTTGGCGATGATGACGCGGACCGCCTCGGGCTGGCGCTGCTGCGCGAACGTGGCGAGCTCGTCCTGCACGAACCGCACGCAGACCGCATCTTCGAGCAGCGCCGCCGCAACATCGTTGGCCAGCCGCTTCTTCAGCATCACGTCACACGTGTGGGCGATGGTCGGTTCGTCATAGCCGATCCGCTCGAGCTCCAAGCGCGCGAGCTCGGCCTGGCGGACGCCGGCGAGCACCCGCCAGCGCTTGTAGCCCTGCACGCCCGGCGGATAGGCGTCGCGAGGAAACTCGAAGCGGCGCACGTGCTGGGCGAGGGCCCCGAGGCGGGCGGGCAGCGGCGCGGTCGGGTCGATGCGCCGGACCCAGGCGGAGACCCGCGCGTGATAGTCGAGCGACACCGTGGTGGTCGTGTCGGCGCGGACCAACGTCCGCGGGTCCGCGGCGTGATGCGCCTCGAAGACGATCACGGCGGCACGCCAACGCGGGTCATCGTCGTGCGGCCAGGCGTCCAGCGTCAGGGTGTTGGGCGTTGAGGTTTGCAGGCTCATGGGATCCGCTGCGGCGGTGATCGGGCATCTACGGCAGCACCGGCGCGATCAACAGTACCAATGAACGGCCCGGGTAGAGCGTCCGGACCCGCATCACGCCCCCGGGGAATGAGAGGGCGGCGACTCGGAAGATCGAGTCCGGCAGCGTTCGAAACCACCGGCGGGCGATCGCCGGTCAGATCCCTGCTCGTCCGCCCGTACGTGGGCAGGGCAGGCTTGGTGAATGCAGGAATCCGCTGACGCGGTGCGGATCATGTTCGCGCGGAACGTGGACAAGGCCGCGCAACAACGCGGACTGAGTCGAGCGGTCCTCGCGAGACGATCTGGTTGCGCACGCAGTCATGTGCATGAGGTGCTCGAAGGCCGTCGCAGCATTGGGATCGACCGCGTCGCGAGGTTCGCATGGGCGCTCGAGGTCGCGAGTTCAGCACTGTGCTGGAACTCGGGCGTCACCTGCGATCCGCCGAATGCCAGTGGCGTCTACCCCAACTGCGAGCCCGTGGCCTCGAGCTGCTCATCATTGGTGTTCGCCGCGGCGTCATTGGCAACGGGTAACACGTCGAGGGGAGTGTGTTTCCGCGCGCTCAGGGCAGACCAGGCCGCGTCAGCTCGACGCAAGTCGCACCGCAGGAGTCGCAGCCAATCTTCGCCCGTACCCCGCAAGGGGTCGGGCCTTTCGGCATGCCGGATTGTCCGGCAGAAGTGGAACTGACTAGAAAAATGCGTTCTCTCCTCCCCGCCGCGATCGCGGCAGTCACCCTTTCCCTTTCCTCGGCTTGCGTCACTGAGGTCGAGGACACCGACGAACTCGCGGGCTCCGGAGACTCCGGAGGTGAGGTTGACAGCGAGGCCTCATCATTCCGCACCACGTACGGCCCGTTCAACAGCAGGACGATCGCGCCGGCGCCCGGGACGACGCCTCTTACGTGCCCGTCTTGGATTCCGTGGTGTGACGACGAAATTTGCGGGTCGTGCAACTCATGGACGTCCAACCACGGACAGACGTGCATCAGCTGCACGGGATCCGACTGCAACTGCTCGGTCGGCGCGCCGCCGTGGACGGGCCCCAACGGCATCGTCTACACCAACCGCTGGTATCCCAGCGTGCCGTAGCTCAATCTTGGTTGGGGGTGGCGGTCTTCCGCGGGCGCCCCCCCAACCACTCCCGCAAGGACCAACATGCACAGACGTCTCGAACTCTGCGCTGCGCTCTCGCTTCTGTTGGCGCTGCTGTCCTACTTGCACTTCGACCCAGCCTCGCCGGTCGACCCGTTCTTTGCGTACGATCCCAAGCCAGACGCGACAGGCGAGCGCCGCGCGGCGATGTGGCGCGAGTTCGAGCTGCTTCGCTCAAACCCGTGGGGCACCATCGACGAGCTGACCCGTGAGGGCGCCCTCAAGATGCAGAGTCGGCTGATCGAGAAGTGGCCCGAGGAGTTCCCGCCATGAGACGAGTAGTCCTCCAGATGATCATCGCAGGTTCGCTGCTGTACGCCACCGGCGTCGCCGTACTCGCGAACCTGCCGGCGTGGAAGCACCTTCCGGGTCTACCGATCTCGATCTCGGCGGTGAGCTGCCCGTCGGGCCCCGCCGCGCTCGACTCTGATCCATCCCTACTCATCCCATTGGTCGTGGCACAGCAGTACTCCCGTGGCGTCGAGAGTCCGGCCTCAGCTGAGTCGTGCCGACGCATCGTCGAGCTTGTCCGCGACTCCGAGCCGCTCTACAACTACGTGCCCGAACGATTCATCTGCCGGAGCATCCGCGGTCACGCGCACGAGATGTGGGACGATGCCGACCTGTGGACCGGCCCGTACTTGTGGATCATCGACGGCCAAATCTTCGGTTCGGGCACGCCAGGATTCGCCGAGGTGCTTACCGCCGCGGGTCTGCGGTACACCGAGATCGACGGACGCGTCCGCATCACCGCCACCTAGCCTAGCCTAGCGCGGGTCGGGTGGCACCACGCTGGGGCCGTCGCCCGAGCAGCTGCTCGTTGACTCGTCATCGTCGGTGACTTCGCCGTGCACACAACCCCAGAGTTCGAAATCAACGTCGTGTGCACGTTCGAGCTCTACCCTCAGGCACCGTGCCCAGGCGACGATTTCGTGGATCCGCTGCTGTGCGAGTGACGGATCGCTGCGGCCCCACGGCAACGCCGGCAGGCGCACCGCCTGAGCTGTCGGCACGGGCGTGCGCCGAGGCCCACGGCCGCGACGCGCCCGGCGACGCCCCCGCCCGCGGAATCCGCTATAACCACCTCATGGTCGCTTACTGGTTTCGTGCCGCGCGGGGACCGAGGGTCTCGGTTGCCGCGTGGAGTCTTCTGGGGCTTTCGGGGTGCAGTCAGGAGGTCGGGGGGTCGGCGTCATTCGACCCTACGCTGGTGACCTCCTCGGGTGAGTCGGCCAGCGCCACCACGGGCTCGACCACCTCCACCAGCGACGAGACCTCGACGACGACGACCGCCACCACCGCAGTCGACTCGTCCTCCTCGGGTGAGCCCGTCGAGAGCAGCAGCGACGACAACAACGGCGAGCTGTGTGGCGACGGTATCATCACCGGCAGCGAGGAATGCGACTGCGCAGGCCTCGGGTGCACGCTCGAGGGGCTCGGCGGCGTGCAGTGCCCGGATGTCAAAGATCCGCTGATCCCCGGACCCATCACCGGCGGCGTGCTCGGTTGCAACGCTGCAAGCTGTCGCTTCGACACCTCGATGTGTGCCTGGTGCGGCGACGGTTTCATCATCGGCCAGCTCGAGGAGTGCGAGCCCGACGTCGAGATCGACACCTCCTGCGCCGAGCTCGACAAGGGCACGGGCGGGCTGCTGGTCTGCAACAGTGACTGCACGCTCGACACCACGGCGTGCACCGACTGTGGCTACCTCTTCGACTTCGACAGCAACGACTGCGACCAGGGGTTCACCTCGGCGTCGCTGCTCGGCGCACCGAATACGTGGGAGTGCGGCGATCCAAACGCCTACAACCTCGGGCCCGGCCCCGCCAAGACCGGGGTTTTCGCGACCAACCTCACCGGGCCCTACAGCGCCAACGAGACCAGCGCGATCACGTCGCCCGTGCTCGATCTGTCCGCGTGCGTCGACCGCACGGTCGAGATGACGCTGCACCACTATCACAACTTCGAAGGTGGGGTGATCAACGCCGACGGTGGCCTGGTGCAGGTGAGCGAAGACGGTGCGTCGTGGACCACCATCGCCCCGATCTCTGGCAGCGACTACGGTCCCAATGCCCTCAACGCGACCGGTGCGATCATCGACGGCGACGTGGGCTTCTCGGGCAACGTCGATGACAACATGTGGGTCGACTCCGTGTTCGATCTGACCCCATACGTGGGCAGCGACTCGCTGCAGGTGCGGTTTGTGTTTGGTAGCGACGGCAGCAACCAACAAGGTGGCTGGTACATCGACCGCATCGAGATGCTGGGCAGCGGCGCCTGATCGCCGTTGCGTTGCGTGAGCTTCACCGGCGCCGACGACCCAGCCGCGCGAGCAACCGCTGGGCCTCGTCGGGCGAGAGAAACGCCAGGTAGCTCGCCAGCACCAAGGGGCTGAACCAAGCGACGTACAACGCCGCTTGGATTCCGACGTGCATGGCGACGCCAAAGCCGAGCATCGGCCAACGCAGATCGAGGAACCACCGCGGGCGCCCCAGCAGCGCACGAAGCCCGTGCAGGACCACGAACGCCGCGAACAGGATCTCCCACCACAGCACGACCGCAGTGGCCGGGCGCAACAACCACGGCTGCAGCCAGGCGAAGAATCCCGCGGCGTCGAAGTGGCGATTGTAGGGATTGACCAGCGTGTAATAGAGCGCGGTGTGATCGCTGTGCCAGGTCGGTCCCGACTTGAGCAGGCCGGTCGCGGTGTACAGCGTGGCGAGCTGGACCATGATGATGCGACGGCACCACACCGGCACCGTCCGCGGACCTCGCCTGCGCGCGTCGAGACTGACGCCACGCCCCGACGGCATGCACACCAACAGCGTGCACATCACCATCTGCAACTGGTCGGGCAGCGAGTACAGCAGCGGGCTCCGGCCGCTCATGCTCACCCAGACCAGCCACGCGACCACCGAGGCCGGTGCGGTGAAGCGGCCGACCAACCACAGCACGTGGGCGACGACCCCGATCGCAAAGATCCCGCGCACCGCCCAGGGGCTGTCGATCCAGAAGAACAACGAGACCCGCGACGGAAACGCCTCACGCGCCCACTCGCCGTGGAGCGGCGCCTGGCTCGAGAAGTAGTCCGCCACCGCGCCGGTGTGGGTCAGCAGGCTGGCCGTCAGCACCCCGACCACCGCGATCCGCAACAGCCCAAGAGCGGTCGGATCCTCGGGGTCGAGCCAGATCCTGCCGAGCAGGCGATCGATGCGTCCCTCAGCCATGCAACTCCGGGTTGAGCTGCCGATCGTCCTCGATCATTTCACGCACGGGCGACGTGGTGCAGAACACGATGGTGACGAGACTACGATCGGGCTCACCGAGGCCCGGCGCGCCGCGTGCGACCTTCGCTGGCGCCGTGAACCGACGCTTGACCTGATGCATCGTGATCTTGTGCGGCGTGTGGCCCGTCCGAGCCTCGCGCACGCACACCGAGCGCAGGTACCAGGTCCGGTGGTCGTTGCGGCGGTCGGGATGGAAGTTCGCGTAGAACTTCCAGATGTCCATCCGAGTCTTGCGCCACGCCCACGTGGTCCCCCACCCGTGCTCGAGTTCGAGGCTCTCGGACAGCGACGCGGTCGAACCGTCGTCGTAGAGCGCCTCGAGATCCATGTACGTCTGCGCGCGCTGCGGGTCGGGGGCGTACATCCCCCAGGTCTGCTTGATGCTCACGAGCAAGAGTCCGCGCGCGACCAGGCTGGGGAACTCGCCGAATCGAGCGGACGGCAGCGCCGGCGCGACGATCGCCACCACCAGGGCCGTGGGCACCAGCGCGTGGAGGATCCTCAGGACGGTGCTCGTCGCGCTCATCCGCAGCCTCGGCGCCGACGTCGGCCCAAAGCGACCAGGCGCAACCCGGGCACGACCACCACAGCCCACGGCGCCCCCGGCCCGGCCGAGGTACACGCACAACTCGCGCTCGCCTCGCTGCCGTGGACATCCTCGCGGACCTGGCCATCACCCTGGCCGTCGTCGGAGGACGAACCCAGCGCGTCATGGTCGCGCCCGTCGACCACTCGAACATTGCTCGCCGTCACGTCCACGTTCGCGGTCGCGACCACTGCGAGGTACACGACTTCGCCCGGCTGGAGCCCGCCAACCTCGACCTCATGCGCGTCGCCGGCGATGCGTGTCGCCTCGAACCGCTGGTCCCAGTCGCCGCCGACCAAGGTCAGTTCTCGGACCTTGGTCGCCGCGCCGGTGGGGTCACCAGCGTCGTCACGCGCAACCAAATCGTACGTGAATGCGATCGGCGACGCGCCGCGCTTGACGAGGACCGCGGCGGTTGGCTCGCCCGAGCCACGGGTCGATAGATCCACCGCGACCACGAGCTCGTGAGCATCGTCGGGCACCTCGTAGCGCAGCTGCATGGGCCCCGGCCAGAACGGCTGCACCGACGCGCTGACCTTGCGCAGAAACATCGTACGCCCCTCGGCGACGGCGGCGGGGTCGGTGATCACGCGCGGACAATCCGTCAGCCCGCGAACGACCAGCTCGCGCTCGAGCAGCGCGTACTGGAGGTCGGTGAGATCGCCGGCATCGCGGGATTCCGAGGCGACCGCGAGAATCGCGGCCGCGGCCTCCTCGAGCGTCGCGTCGCTGGCCAGCCGCGCCAGCGACGCAAGCACGATCGCATCGAGTCCGACGCCCACCTCGACGCGCGTCGCCCACAACGCTGCCATCAGCGGCTC
>CANLQR010000037.1 GCA_947492135.1 Deltaproteobacteria bacterium
CCCTTGCCTGGCACGCCTGCTGCAACTAATGGCGTCGCTTCCCACGGGAGCCCAGCACCGGAAACAGAAACGACGAGAATCCGTCGCGAACGATGTCTCCCCCGGCCGCGCTCGCTTTCCTGGAACGGATCCTCACCTACGGCGAAGCCGAGTCCCTGCAAGGGGGCTCGGCTTTCGGCTTTTGTGCCTCACCGGACGTGGCCGCGAGGACGCGGCTGATCGCGCGGGCATAGCACCCCCGACCGGCCCGCGTTCACGAATCCAACCAGCGTGGTGCCGCAGCCCGGACAGGGTTTTCCCGCGCGTCCATAGACCCGGAGTTCGTCCTGGTTGCGGCCGGCGTGTCCCGACACATCACGAAAGTCTCTGAGCGTCGTCCCGCCGTTGTCGATGGCGTGCTCGAGCACGAACCGCAGCGCCTCGGCGAGCCGATCCCAGGCGCTGGGTTGCAACCGATAGGCGCCGACCAACGGATGGATGCCAGCACGGTGGCACGCCTCGACCGCGTAGATGTTGCCGATGCCTGCGACGACCTGCTGATCGAGCAGCACCTCCCGCAACGGGCGGTGGCTCTGGCGGGCTTGGGCGGCGAGCTGCGCTCCGTCAAAGCCGGCGTCCAGCGGCTCGGGGCCGAGCGCCCCGATCGGCGGCTGGGTCTGCATCTGCTCGAGCGGTCCGACCCCGAGCGCGCCAAAGCGACGCGGATCGACGAACCGCACCTCGCGGCCGTCATCGAACCCGAGCACCAAGTGAGTGTGGGCGGCTCGCGGCTGCTCGGGCAGCGCAAGACCAAAGCGACCACTCATCCCCAGATGCACCAACAAGCCCAACGCGTGGCGTTTCCGATCGTCGAAATGCCACAGCAAGTACTTGCCGCGACGATGGACCTCACCCGCGCGCGCACCCTCGAGACGCTCGAGGTGTTCCGCAGCCCGCGAAGTGCCGACGCGCAGCGTCGCGTTGCTCCGCCACACCTCGACGATGCGACCGTGCAGCTTGGCCTCGACCAGGCCTCGACGAACGGACTCGACCTCGGGCAACTCGGGCATGCGATGAAACCCTCATCCTGCGCGTTCGCCCTCGCGCTGGCGCGCGAGTGCAGCGAACTGCTCGGGTCCCAGTGTCTCTGGTCGAACGTGCGAATCGATGCCAACCGCGGCACACCAGCGCGCTGCCGCTTCGCGACCGTCCAGTGGCGTCAGGGCATTGAGCAACGTCTTGCGACGCTGCTGAAACGCCGCTCGCACCATCGCTCGAAACGCCATCTCATCCCCGACTTCGCCTCGCGGTTGCGCGCGAGGCCGCAGACGGATGACGGCCGAGTCCACGCGCGGAGGCGGAGTGAACGCGCCGGGACCGACCAGCGTGATCCACTCGAGCTCGCGAACGCGCCCGAGCACGACCGACAGACCACCATAGGTGCGGTTGCCCGGAGGCGAAACGATCCGCTGGGCAACCTCTTTCTGGACCATCACGACCCAGTCGCCGGTGACGGTGTGTTGATCGAGCAGAGCGAACAGCAGCGGCCCGGTGATCTGGTACGGCAGGTTGCCGACGATCACCGGCCGTGGGTGCGCCTCATCGGCGGCCGTAGAATAGTCGAATCGCACGGCATCAGCCTCGTGAAGCACGAGCCGTGGCTGATCGACAAACTCCGCTCGCAGGACGGTACACAGATCACGATCTCGCTCGATCGCCCAGACCTCCGCGCCCGACGCGAGCAGTCGCGCCGTCAGCGAGCCAACGCCTGCGCCGATCTCGACCACGCGAACGCCCGGTCCCGCGCCCGAGGCCGCCGCGATCGCGTCGTGGACATCCGGCGAGTGCAAGAAGTGCTGACCCCAGCTCTTACGGGCCCACAGACCGTGTCGGCGCAGGACCGCGCTGGGCGATTCGAAGTTCATGACAGTCGCTGCCGCTCCTCGTCGATCGCGAGCGACGTGTGGATCTCGACCGAGGGTGTGCAGCCGGCCATGAAGCGGGCGGCCCCGGCCGCGGCGATCATCGCGGCATTGTCTCCGCAGTAGCGCATCGCGGGCACAACGACCGTGAAGCCGTCTTCGACGCCGGCCTGCTTGGCGGCATCGCGCAGACCGCTGTTTGCAGCGACACCTCCGACCACGTGCAGCCGAGCCAAGCCGGACCGGCGCACGGCTCGGCGCGCCTTGTGAACCAGCACCTCGACGATCGCGGCCTGGAACGATGCGCACACATCCGCCAGTGCTGCGCGCGAGGTCGGCTGTCCGTGGCGCTGCACGTGAACGAGCAGCGCCGTCTTGAGTCCCGAGAAGGAAAACTCGAAGTTGTCGCGGTCGATCATGCTGCGCGGAAACCCGTGCGCCGCAGGGTTGCCTTCGCGAGCGAGCTGGTCGATCACCGGGCCTCCGGGATAACCCAGGCCGAGCAACTTCGCGCCCTTGTCGTAGGCTTCGCCTGCTGCATCATCGCGCGTCGCCCCGAGCATGCGATAGCGACCCAAGCCGCGCACCTCGACCAGCTCGGTGTGGCCTCCGGACACGAGCAATGCGATGTGCTCGGGCACGGCTGCCGTGGATCCGTCGAGGAGCGCGGAGAACAGATGGCCTTCGAGGTGGTGCACCCCGAACAGCGGCAACCCGGTCCCCAGCGCGAGCCCGCGGGCCGCTTGAACACCCACGAGCAAGGCGCCAACGAGGCCCGGCCCTTCGGTCACCGCGAGAGCGTCGAGGTCGGTCAGCCGAACCCCGGCGTCCTCGAGCGCCGCCCGGATCACCGGCGTGATGCCGCCGAGGTGATGGCGGCTCGCCAGCTCTGGCACCACGCCACCAAAGCGGGCGTGCACGTCGATCTGGGAGCGCACCACGCTGCTTCGGACGTGCAGATCCTCGACGATTGCGCAGGCAGTTTCGTCGCAGGAGCTCTCGATGGCCAGGACCCTCGCCACCGGATCTAAGGAGGGACCGCGCCGGGCGTCAACTTGGCGTCGATGCGCTTGAGCTGTCGACGAACGGTCTCGGCATAGAGGCCGGAGGGTGCGAGCTCGAGGTAGCGCGCATAGGCCAGGGCGGCGGCCGTCAGCGAGTCGCGCTCTTGCTGAATCACGCCGACGGCGAGATGCGCGTCGGCGAAGTCGGGTGCGACCTCGGCGGCCTGGGCGGCATCGGCGAGCGCCTCATCGAGCAGCTTGTCCTCGATCTTCAGACTTGCGCGCAACACCAGGGCTCGCGGCTCGGCCGGATTGCTGGACAACACGGTATCGATGCGGCTGCGGGCCTCGCGAGCGCGGCCGAGCCGATACAGACGTTCCGCGTCATCTACGATCGTCGAGAGCTCGGTTGGCGTCGGCGGGCGCGGGCTCGGTTTGGGCTTGGGTGGCTTGACTGGTGAAAGCTCGGCAGGCGGCGTCACGGTCCCCGCCTGTTTGGGTCCGAGGTCGCGGGTGCTCGTGGATTTCGCGCGCGCCGGCGTTTCGCGCGGGCCCGTCAGGCCCACGGCGAAACCCGCGGCGGCGAACACCAGGATCGCGGCAGCCGCGAGTCCGTAGGGTGACCGACGATCGCCGGTCATCGAGCCGGCCTGGCGGTCGTCGATGCGACCTTCGTGCAACGACTCTTCGGCGGGCCGCGTCACTCGAACACCGACGTTCTCTTGTTCGTCGCTCAGCGTTCCTGCGGCCGCTGTTGGTCGCAACGCGTCGTCGTCGAGGCGTTGGTCGTCATCTTGGGTAACCGGCGCCGACATCACCCCGAGGCCGGCGTCGAGTTCCAGCGTTGCGGGCTCTTCTACCGCCAGGGGCTGCAGGCCGAGTTCCGCATCGATCCGCCGCTCGAGGCCGAGGTCCCCTGCAAAGCGTGGTGGCGAGTCCGGCTCGGGCTCGGCCTCGTCGCTCATGTCGAAGACACCACTCGCGGACGCCCGTGGAACGCCGACCGGTGGGCTCACCTGGCCAGGCGAGGGTGGGATCCGCGGTCGGATGCCGCTATCGGATGCCGAGCGCACCAGCACCGGGACCCTGACGATCTCATCGCTGGGATCACGACCGCGAGAGGTCGGCACGTCGTCGTCATCGAAGATGTCGGAGTCGCCGTGCTCGATCGCGGTGAGTTTCTCTTCGAGCGCGTGCAAGACGATGGCGGGCCCCGAGCCGGGCGGGCGCACGGCTTGGTCGGGCGGGGCTTCGGGGATCCCGACGATTGCGTCGTCGAACTCCTCGTCGAACCCAGACAACGCGGGGAACGGCGCGGGGTAGCTGGGCGGTGGCGGCACGTCGGCGGCCCGCGAGGTCGCTCCCGCCTCGAGCCGATCGATGGCTTCGGGCTCGGGCTCTCCACCACGCGCCTCCCAAGCGTCCAGGGAGATGGCGCTGGCGTCCTCGGTCGGCGAGCGTTCGACGGGCCCGTGGGAAAGCGTCAACAGACCTTCGAAATAGGCCGTCGAGATCGCTGTCAGCCCCTCGAGATCATCTTGGCCACTGTCGTCCACGACATCAAGGATGGTTCTGCGTCCATCGAAACGTCGGAGGATCGAGAGCTGCTCGAGCGACAGCTCGCCACGTCGCTCTTCGAGAGCGGCGGACGCGACCGCGAGCACTGAACCCAGCGGCGGAAGCTGCTCCATCAACCGACCCCACTCGTCGACTCGTCGCATCCCCTCCATGAGCAGCATCTGCGTGCTCGACTCGATCGCAGGACTGCGCGTGATGGTCTTGAACTCGACCTCGAAGTCTCCATCGCTCAGACCGAGCAGACGGTAGACCGCGGCCTCGCCCTGAAGCCGGCCGAGCTCCGCATCGATCACTCCGCCGTCACGAAACCACAGCGTCGCAGGACCGAACTCGGTGCCGAAGTGAATCACGGCGCTCTTGCGACTGATCTCGATCGTCTGCAACAGATCGACGACCGCCATATCGGCAAGTCGGCCGGTGAACTTGGTCCGTGCGTCCTTGCGTTCGAGCCGCTCGTGCTGCTTGCGTTGCAGCAGCATCGACACGCGGGTCGTGATCTCCTTGACGTAGATCGGCTTGGTCAGATAGTCGTCGACTCCGAGTTCGAGCCCGCGCACCTTTTGCTCGATCGACTTGTCGTTCGTCAGGAAGATGAACGGGATCAGGCGCCATCGCGAGTTCGCCTTGAGCTGGGTGCACAGCGCGAAGCCGTCGCTGCCTGGAAGCTCGGTGTCCGACAGGATCAGATCCGGCTCGGCGTGGGCGACAAACTCGAGGGCTTCTTCGGCGGTTTCCGCGGCGGTGACGCTGAAGCCAGCCTTGCGTAGGCTGACCTCGAGGACACGCCGGTTTCGGACGTCGCTGTCGACGATCAGGAGATTCTGGCGGGCCATCGGATCTCCGCGGTGCGCCTGGGCGCTGACTCCCGTACTCGCTGCGAACATGCGGAGCACCGGTTTGTGGCGATTGGCTCCGAAATGACGCGCGACGATAGCAACCCTCTGCCAGCAGCAGCAAGCGCCCGTGGGCGGTGCGGCCGCGGCCTTTTGGCCTGCCGCGGGCTGTGGGGCCGCCAGCGACGGCGATGCCTGGATCGATTATTGTGGCGGCGTGACGATCGGTCCAGAGCGGGAGCAGTGGCAGAGCCGAGCGCGAGTCGCCTGGGTTACCTCAGGGCTGACCGTGGCGTGCCTGCTGATGTTCGTCACGACTGTGGGGCTGTGTGCCTGGTCGACAGATACCCCCGGGCGCGTTGCGCTGGAGTCCTTGTATGGGCTGGGAAGCTGTCGGACGACCATGGAGGACCTCGGGGCGCTTGCGCTGGCCCGGGTGTGGATCGACGGGGAGTGGTGGCGGGTGGCCACCATGGGTTTGCTCCACGGCAGCTGGATCCACCTCATACTGAACATTTGGAGCCTATGGTCCGTCGGCGAGTGGGCGGAAAAGACCTGGGGCGCCGGGCGCACCGCGCTGCTGTTCTTTGGAAGCAGCCTCGCTGGCGGGATCGGCTCGCTGGTCTGGGCCGAGGCGCCAGTGGTGGTGGGCGCATCGGCTGGGGTGCTCGGACTCGCCGGCGCGCTTCTGGTGGGGCGGCTTTTGGGTGACTCGGCAACCCAGGAGAAGCTCTCGGCCGTGTCGCCCGTCGGCCTGATCGTCACGCTGGTGGTGTTGTTCGTGGTCGGCGCGATTGTCCCCGTGATCGCCCAGGCCGGCCATGTCGGTGGTTTCGCTTTGGGTTGTCTCGCCTGCTGGGCGGGCCTTCAGCGGGGGTGGCTGCGTCTCGCGGTCGTCGTGGTGCTGACTCTCGCGGCGAACGAGGTCGTCGAGATCGCGCGCCATCCAGATGGGCGCCCGCAGTACCACGAGTTCGCGGGTTTCCGTCTGCTGGAACTGGATCGTCCTGACGAGGCCCTCCTCGCGCTCGAGCGCGCCCTGACGATGGCGCCCGGCGACGCGCCGATCGCCAACGCGGTGGCGTACGGTCTCGCGTTGGCGGGTCGGGATCTGGAGCGGGCAGATGCTCTGGTGGACGAGGCTCTCGGGGACGACGCGACGAACGGGAACTATGTGGACACCAAGGGCTGGATTGCTTGCCGTCGCGGGGATGTGGAGGCCGGCCTGGCCCTGCTGCGGGCCGCCCAGGAGCTGTCCGATGTTCCGGTGGGCGAGATTGAGGGCCACCTGCGGGACTGCGCGTCTGCGGTTGTTCCACGTGGAACCTCGGAGACCCCGGCGCCCTGAGGAAGGGCGGACGGTCGGCCTCTCGACTGAGGTCGGGTGGCAGCGCCTCCGGCTGAGTTGGCCCTGGGCGGCTGGAAGCCCGCGCGACCTCCATGAGGCGCACGTGTCCAAGTGTCCGGCCCGCGTCGCGCTTGCTCGGAGCCAGACCCTGAGACTCCAGACGCGATGGAGCCACCCCGCTCAGGAAGAGCTGTGATGGCTGGGGGGGCGTTGCAGCACCTCGAAGGAGCGCGCCCTCCTCGACCAGACGCTCCCAAGGGCGTCGGAGCTCGTGCCGCCCGCGACACCGAAGCAGGTCCCCAGGCAGGTTCCTATCCAACGTCCGACCCACGCAGGTTCCCACCCAGGCCGGTCAAAGCGGTGCGGGACGCCGATGGACGCCAGGCGCCACCCTTAGATCGATGGGTCCTCAGCCCGCAGCTCGGTGTTTCACGTGGAACAATCCGGGCGCACAGGGCAACCGGTACGGCGCAAAAGCAACTGGTCACCCGCGTGGAGCGGGGAGACCTCCGAAAAAACGAGGCGATCGCCAGCCCCTTACGGTCGCAAACTCAGCCTGCCCTCCACGCCGGCTGACAACGGGCCCACAAACCGTCCTGTTCGCTTTTTCTAGACCCACCTATTTCAGACGACTTCAGTGGTCAGCGCACCCGAAAAGCCCCGATTCGAGACCTCTGCCACTCCACGGCGGACGTCGCGACCACCCCAGACACGTCAAGCTGCCCCGGCCGGAGATGCGCGATCACCACTCCACCATTAATCACCAGCTTCTCCCCAATCCCAAGCCACTCCTCAGGAGCGAAAACAGCCCTCGCAGAAGCGACAGAAAAACCCACTTCTCCGGGCGTCTTCATCCGTTCCATTCGGTATTTGTCCCACGTGGCATCACCAAGTCTGGCCCTCAGAACCTCCGACTTATTCCCAATTGTCGCCAGCGCGAACTCCAGAAACGCGGCTCTTCGCTGTCGCGGCTCCACCAGTGTCAGCCGAACCGGCGTGAGAGCCGCCACGATCAGCCCCGGTAGTCCACCCCCCGAACCAACGTCCAGCCACGCCGTGCTCGCGTCGAGCGTGAGCAACCCAGAGGCACAAACCACCGTCGCGATCCCATCCCCGATATGACCGAGCAGCTCAGCATCGCTGCTCGCGCCGATCAGGTTAATCGCTCGCCCTTGCGCGAGCCACAGTCCCCGCAACAGCATCAACCGCGCGAGCGCCCCCGCGTCGAGCGTGAATCCGAGTTCGCGCGAGATCCGCTCGAGGCTCTCCTCCATCCGCTGATGATGCCACGCGCGAAACCGGGCTGCAGTATTCTCGAACCTAGGTTGAGCGTCATCGAGCGTCGCATCGCAGCCGGTCTCGCCCGGCTGCATCTCGCCGGTCTTTCGCGACGTCCGCCAGCGATCTCCGAACGCACGGGCGTGCGCTACAGGATCAACGGGCGCCCGGTCGTTGGACTGTGCAGCAACGACTATCTCGGGCTAGCCGACGAGGTGCTTGCCATCCACTCGCCCGCGGGCGCAGGCGGATCGCGCCTCATCTGCGGTGACCTCGAACCCCACCGGGACGTCGAACGTTCACTCGCCACACTCGTCGGTACCGACGACGCCGTGCTTTTTCCGAGCGGCTACCAGCTCAATCTCGGGGTGCTCCCCGCCCTGATCGAACACGAGGATCTCGTGTGGAGCGATGCGCTCAATCACGCGTCGCTGATCGATGGACTTCGACTCGCCCGCGCGCGCGTGAGCGTGCTCGATCATCGCGCGTCCCCAGCACCAACCGCGAGCGTCGGCGATGTTGCGTCGTGGTGGATCACCGAATCGATCTTCTCCATGGATGGCGACCTCGCCGACGTCGTCGCAATGCGTCGTCATCTCGAAGACGGCGGTGCGCTCTACGTGGATGAGGCCCATGCGTTCGGCCTCTACTCCCACGGACGCGGCCTGCTCGGCGAACACGGTCTAGTTCCCACCGCGATGGTCGGCACGCTCGGAAAATCCTACGGCGTCGCCGGGGCCTTCGTTGCCGCGTCGAGCGGCGTCTGCTCCTGGATCCGATCGCGCGCCCGCAGCTTCGTATTTTCGACCGGCATGAGTCCGGTGTTGGTGGCCCAGATCGCGGCGGCGATCGCCCGCGTCCAGGGAGCCGAGGGAGACGAACGTCGTGCTCGTGTGTGGCTCGCGGCCCGGCATCTCGCGCAGCGACTCGGCCTCGACAGCGCTCCTTCGCCGATCTTCCCCATCGTGATCGGAGACAACGCCACGGCTGTCGCCATTGCCGACGCGCTGCTCGAGCGCGGCTGGCACGTTCAGCCAATTCGGCCTCCCACCGTCCCAGACGGCACCGCTCGTCTTCGCGTCACCGTGAGCGCGGGTCACGATCTCGCCTCACTCGACGCGTTCGCCCAAGATCTACTCTCGCTGCTCGACCGCGCCGAGATTCCGCTGGCGATCGCGCGAGGCCTCGGCTCACCCGACAGAAGTCTCGAAGGTCCTGCTCGATGACGAGTCCTCCACACATCTTCTTCGTGGGCACCGACACCGCCGTCGGAAAGACGGCGTTGGTCTGTGAACTGCTCGCACGCGCCTGCTCGCGCGGTGTTCGAGCCCTGCCCTACAAGCCCGCGCAGAGTCGTGATGACGGGGTCTCGTCCGACGGCGATCGCTTGCTCGCCGCCGCAAGCCTCTCCGGTCTCACGCTCGATCGACTCGTCGGCTACGATTTCTCGATCCCGATCGCACCGGGCATGGTCGAGGACGCCCAGCGCTTTGTTGCGGACTCGACGGCCGACACCCAACCTTTGGAACGCTGCCGTTCGCAGCTCGATGCCGCCGTCTCGTCGCTGCGACCCGAGATTGTGTTCATCGAAGGTGCCGGTGGTCTGTGGGTCCCGATGCCCGGCGGCACCTGGCAACCCCAGTGGATCCGCGCGCTGTCGACAGCCGTCGTCATTGTTGGCCGCGCAGGGCTGGGAACGATCAACCACACGTTGTGCACGATCGACGCGTTGCGCAGCCTCGGCATCGAGCCGGTCGGGTTCTACCTCAGCGAGACCGAACCACCAGACCGCTCCTGCGCCAGCAACGCCCAGGTGATTGTTGCCGCCCGCGGCACAACCTACCTGGGCACGCTCCCCCACTTGCGACCGTCCGAACGCTGTCTGCTGACGCCGCTTCTCCAGGCGTGCGCCCCCAGCGTCAGATGCTGACGTCACTTGCCGATGCAGAAGCGCTCGAAGATGCGCCGCAGCACGTCCTCGCCTACAGGACCGAGACTCGATCGCCCGCGGATCTCCCCGAGTCGGGCCTGCGCCAGACCAAGGTGAAACGCGACGAGCTCGAGCCCAGAAAACCGCAGGCTCGCGGCTTCGAGCTCGACCAGCGCCTGCGCCGTAGCGTCGCGATGGCGCAGCAGGCCGATCCACGCCTGCGTCGCATCGCTGGCCACGCGAGCTTGTAGCCACTTGCGCAGCGCCTGCACCGAGGCCGCATCATGGCTAGACACGCCGCGCCACGAGGGCCTGCGCTCGCCGAGGTCGCGCTTGGTCTCGACGTACTCCACGGTGATTCCGCGCTCGAGTCCTGACGGCCGCAACGCGACCTCCTCCGCGGCATCCCCGGCTTCAAGCCAAAGCACGTGATCCGCCCCCGCGACCTGCTCGTGCGAACGCTCGACCCCTGCGCGCTCGATCGCGTCGCTCGCATCGCGGATCCCCGCGGTATCCACCACGACGCAGGCCGTCTCACCAAACTCGACTTCCGCCTCCACATAGTCGCGGGTGGTTCCGGGCTGCGGCGTGACGATCGCTCGCGCATATCCGACCAACGCATTGAACAGCGAGCTCTTGCCGGCGTTGGGTGGCCCGGCGAGTACGACACGCGGTCGTGTGCGAGCACGAGCGCCGGCATCGTAGCGTCCCTGCCACTGGCGCAAGATCTTCGTCACCGCCGCCAGCTCTTCTTGCCATCGCGCCACGTCTGGGGCGTCGACATCCTCGGGAAAATCCAGCCTGGCCTCGATCTCCGCCCGCAGCTCGGCGATGCGGTCGGACACCACGTCGACATCGCGGCCGAGCTCGCCACCGATCAGCCGACGCGCCTGGTCGACGGCTGCCTGCGTCTTGGCGCCGATCAGCGCCGCGACGCCCTCTGCCTGCTCCAGCGACATGCGACCATGCTCAAACGCCCGTCGCGTGAAAGCCCCGGGCTCGGCCGGCACACAGCCCGCCGCTACACACGCCCGAACGATCTGTTCCACGTTGCGAGAGCCGGCATGCACGTGAAGCTCGACGACGTCCTCGCCTGTGTACGACGCGGGTCCTGGCATCGCGACCACCAGCGCCTGCTCGACGCCGCCTCCCACGAACAGCGCACGCAGCTGCAAACGCCGTGGCTCGCCCGGCTCGACGCCGAGCGCCGAAGCGATCGCGTGAGCGCGGGGACCCGACAGCCGAACAATGGCGACGCCTCCGTCGGCCGTTCCGGTCGCCACACCGACGATCGTGGAACGCTCGATCACTCCAAGCCCGCCCGCGACGAGCTAGGCCTGGGCGTTCTTCTCGCCGCGATCCCGAAAGACCACGACGTGGCGGCGACGACCTTCGCCTTCAGACTCGGTCGCCAAGCCCTCGATGTCCAGCACGCACATGTGCACGACTCGGCGCTCCATCGCGCTCATCGGCTCGAAGTGAAAAGCTTCGCCGGTATCGAGGACCTTCGCCGCCGCGTTCTGAGCGAGCTGCCGGAGGGTTTTCTCTCGACGCGTTCGATAGCCCGCCACATCGAGCGTGATCCGCATGCGATCCACGCCTTCCGCTTGCAGCACGCGCAAGGTCAGGTACTGCAAAGCGTCCAGCGTCGCACCGTGGCGGCCGATGAGCAGCCCACCATCGTCCGCCGAGGTGTTGAGGTCGCAGTGCAGACCATCTTCCTCGATATCGATGTCGACCTCGACCTCGACACCAAGCAGGCCGAGCACGCTTTCAAGAAACGTGCGCACGATCGGAACTGCGCTGGCAAAACCTTCTCGATCTGCCGATGTCGCCGGCTGATCGCCGTCGTTGGAGGTACCCTTGATGCTCGCGGATGATGGTTCGGACATGCTCGTCTCCCGCCGCCCCTTAGGCGGCCCACGCGACGCCGAGACCGATGGCCCCGCCGCACCGCGCAAGAACTCTTGGTCGTGCCGTCACGCGGGTTTCCCCACTGCGTTCTTCCCGACGCCGACCTGAATCATCGTCTGGGTGATCGAAAGCACGATGTTCGCAAAGATATAGACCGCAAGGCCGGATGGCAAAAACAACATGAAGAGCGTGAACATGATGGGCATGAGCCAGCGCATCATCTTGGCCTGCGCTTCGTCCATCGTGTTGGGCATCATGCGGTTCTGCACCACCATCAGCGCGCCTAGCGCGAGTGGCAGGATGAAGAACGGGTCCTGCTGGGTCAGATCGGGCAGCCACAGGAACGTCTGATGAACCAGCTCCACCGCCGCCGAGAGCATCGAGTACAGCGCGAACCAGATCGGCAGCTGCACCAGGGTCGGCAGGCAACCCGCGAGCGGGTTCACCCCCGAGCGGCGGAACAATGCCTGCATCTCCTGGCCCTGCTTGACCCGATCCTCGCCGTACTTCTTCTTGATCGCCGCCATCTCGGGCTGGATCTCACGCATCCGCTTCATCGAGTGCATCTGCTTGAGCGTCAGCGGAAGCGTCACGAGCTTCACGACGAAGGTGAGCAGCACAATCGAAATGCCCCAGCTGCCACTGAGCGCGAAGAACCACCGAAGCATCTTGAGCAGCAAGCGCCCGAGCCACTCGGACAGCCCGCCGAAAAAGCCCCAGTTGATCGCGGACTCGAGCTGGAGCTCGTTGACCGTCACCGCGTTGAACGCCTGCAGCTGATCGAGCTCTTTGGCACCGACGAACAGCCCGTACTCGTAGGTCTGGCTCTCGCCGGCCCCAAGCGTGACCAGCCCGCCTGACAACCGGGTCAGCACGAAGTTGCCCTCGCCCAGACGCATCTCGCAGTCCGTCCCGGGCTGAGTCGGCACCACGAAGATGCCGAAATACTTGTTGTCCGAGCCCGACCACTGCACTGGACCGGCGTAGTGGATCGGCCCGTCCTCGACGTCGGACGCGTCCTCTTCCTCGAGATCCTCCGCGGTGTTGCACAGGCCCCGACTGACGTCGTACTGACTGTCGGCGACCCCGACTCGCGTCGACAGGTGGAGGCGATGGTCCTGCGCGGTCTGACCGCGGTTGGTGACGGTCACCACGAACTTGGCCTGATAGCCCTCGAGCAGCTCGAATCGCTCGGTCACTTCGACATCGCTGCCGCGATAGCCAAACTCGACGTGGCGCGGCCCCTCGTTGCGCAGATCGAACGACGCACTCTTGGGGATCTTCACGTCGCTGGCTTCGTCGGCGAAGCTGACCTCGAGCGTTGGCGCGCCGCCCAGCCGGAGGCTGTCGTTCGCCGTGGTCTGATTGCGAAACTGCGGGGACAGCAGCTCGATCCCCGACAGCACGCCGCCGCGTGCCGGGGAGCGGTTGCTCAGCCGCAGCGCGAGCATGTCGTTTCGCAGCTCGCGCTCGACGGCCGCAACGTTGCCGGCGGGGGCCCCTGCGTCCTCGGACTCGGCCTCGACGTCAGACGTGCCTTCGGACTTGCCCTCGGACTTGCCCTCGGACTTGTCCTCGGCAAGCGCCGCGATCTCGGCCTCCGGAAGCGGCTCGGGCGGCTTGGGCCCCAGCCAGTCGAACAATACAAAGATGATGGCGCACAGCGACAGGGCGATCAGCGTTCGGGATTGGAAGCTCATGGACAGCTCCGAGTCGGTGCGGCATCGAGTGCTCGATGCTCCGGCGCCGAGGGGACCGGGTCAAAACCACCGGTACAAAAAGGGTGACAGCGCCCGAGTCGGCGCAGAGTCAGCCACGAACCACCCAGGAGTCCATGCTGTTTCAGGGCTTCGCACGCGTAATGCGAGCAGCTCGGATAGAACCGGCACCGGGGACCGAGCAAAGGCGACAGCGTGAGCTGGTAGCCGCGGATCAAGCCGATCGTGCCGACCACGAGGCCCCGCCGGAGGCCGCCGAACATTCGTCGTGCAACCCATGCGACAGTTAATGGATCGCGCATCGCCGGGATCATCACGCCGCACCTCGACGTAGCTCGGGGCGACTGCACACGCGCTGCATGTCGGCGAAGACCTCGGCAAATAGCGTCTGCGCCGCGCTGCGCTTGGCGACCCAAACCATGTCGAGACCCGCCGCGAGCTCGATACGATACCGACGGAAAGCCTCTCGAACCCAGCGCTTGATGCGATTGCGAATCACCGCGTTGCCGACCTTGCGGGTGACGGTGACACCCAGGCGGGGTGGGGGCAACTGCGTCGTGGTGGGGTTGCGCACGACGAACACGAGGAAGTGTCGCACGTGGAGCTTGTTGCCCTGACCCTGGATGCGCAGAAAGTCGACCCGCCTGCGCAGCCGGAAGGCGCGGCCAAATCGCTGCGCGCCCGGAATCACCGCGGTTATTTGCCGCCGACGTCGACCGTCAGCTGCTTGCGGCCCCGCCGGCGACGCGCGGAGAGGATCTTGCGACCGTTTTTCGTGGCCATGCGCGCGCGAAAGCCATGGGTGCGCTTGCGGCGAATATTGTGGGGCTGATACGTACGCTTCATGGCCGGGCGGATCGATAGCAGCGCACCCGAACGGTGTCAAACCGATCCGCTCAGGTTGGTTGGCCTCGCACGCATCGGTTTGGCCGGCATGACGCTTGGCCGAGCCCGCACGAGCCGCTCGTGGGCCTCGTTGCTTTGGCACGCCGCGCCGCTGGGCTGATGCGCTGCTTTTACCCCGCGCCGCAGAACCGCTCCCAAAGCCGACTTCCGCACCCCAGGCCGCGCTAGCCCGCTCCCGGTGTGGGGAGTACGGTTCTACACCACCCCACACGGGCAATTCGGTTGTGATCTTCGATGGATCGCTGAAGCCAGCTGGCCGCTCGGCCAACCGGTGGGACTCGAGCGGTCCCCCGCCGGGATCTTAACTCCAATGATCTCGGACGGTTGTCACAGCCCTGAAACGTCCTTGTTGCCGGGATAGGAAGAGGTTGAGTAGAAGGCACGCCCGCCTCGGCGGACAAACCTCCGGAGATCCCGCGCAAACCGCACGTGGGATCGATCCTGCCCGTGGGGTTGCTTCCTCATGGGTGCGGCCACCTCCCGGCCGACCCCGCATCCGCCCCGGCTGCGGCGTGCAATTGATGTGGACAACAGCCTCCTTCTCCCAGGATTTATCCCCTGATTCCCGCGACTTCACGTGATCTCCACAGCAACCCGACGACTGTGGACCGGAGCTGCATGACGGACATCTGGACGGATGCCTTGGCGGGCCTGCGACCGCGCCTGGGCACGGAAACCTATGAGCTCTGGCTGCGACCCATGGTGATGGTCGCGGTTGCGCCCGGCGTGTTGCAGTTGCGGGCACCCAGCCTGTTCATGAAGGAGTGGTTCGAGAACCACTACCGCGACGCTGTGGTGCAGGAGATCTTCTCACGCACTCGAGAACAGTACGTCATCGAGGTCGGTGTTGCCGAGGAGGGCGCCGTCCATCAGCCTCTCCCAGCGGGCGCGGATGACGCGAGCCCAAGGCCGACGACACCTCCCGCCCGCCGCTCCTCTGCGCCTCTAGGCCTGTCCGAGCGCTACCGTTTCGGCACGTTCATCAAGGGGGCAAGCAACGAGCTCGCGGCCTCGGCGGCGCATGCCGTGGCCGAAGAACCCGGCAAGCGCTTCAACCCGCTGTTCCTCTACGGTGGCGTCGGGCTGGGCAAGACCCACCTGCTTCACGCGGTCGGTCACGCGCTTCACCTGCAGCGCCCCGAGGTCCGCATCGTCTACCTCTCCGCCGAGCGGTTCATGAACGAGTTCATCTCGGCGGTTCGCTTCAACGCCTGCGACCAGTTTCGCAAGCGCTACCGCGAGGACTGCGACGTGTTGCTGGTCGACGATATCCAGTTCATCGCCGGCCGCGATCGCACGATGGACGAGTTCTTCCACGTGTTCAACGCGCTGTACGAGTCCGGCAAGCAGATCATGGTCACGGCCGATCGCACGCCGTCGGACATGCAAGGGATGGAAGACCGCATCACCTCGCGTCTCAACTGGGGACTCGTCGCCGACATCAAGCCGCCCGATCTCGAGACACGGGTCGCGATTCTGCGCCAGAAGGCCGAGGACGAGCGCATCCCCATCGCCCAGGACGTCACCGTCTATCTGGCGACGCTCGTGCGCAGCAACGTGCGAGAGCTCGAGGGAGCACTGGTCCGCGTGTCGACCTTCGCCGCACTCAAGGGCGTCGCGATCACCCAAGAGTTCGTCCGCGAGGTCCTCGGTGACGTCGCTGCGCCGCGCATCAGCACGCAGCTCTCGGTCGAGGCGATCCAGAAAGCCGTCGCCGGCTATTTCTCCGTGCGCATGACCGACCTCAAGGGGCCCAGACGGCACAAGGGGATCGCTCGGCCACGCATGATTGCCATGTACCTCAGCCGCGAGCTGACCGGTTCCAGCTACCCAGAGATCGGCCTCCGCTTCGGGGGCAAGGATCACTCCACCGTCATCAACGCGTGCAAGCGCATGACGGAAATCCAGACGTCCGACCCCGAGCTTCGGGGCATCATCGAATCCCTTCGTCACCAACTGGTCGGTCACCCGGCCTGATCAAAATTTTCGTCGTGCCCAGCCGGCGCGAGACCGACTAGGGACGTGCTCAAAGCTCGTCGGTATTCTTGCGTCCAGTCGATCCTGTGGAGAACCCGGGTATTACCCTGTGGACCAAACTGTGCGGCGCGAAGGCCCGGTCCCGCCATCCCCAGCCGACCACGACCCTCCACGCTTCTGTCCCGCCATCCTCCACCGCTTTTCTTCAATCGTTTGGCGGCAGTACGACAGTTCCCCACCTTTCCACACCCCTACGACGACGACGGTTCTTTAATTCTTACTTTTGGATCACTCTCGGCCCACTCACCAGCCGAGTTCGCGAAGGAGCCCCATGGAGTTGGAGATCGATCAGGCACGCCTACTTTCCGCGCTCGCGCTCGCGCAGACCGTTGCGGACAAGCGCAGCACGATGCCTGTGCTCGCCAACGTGTTGCTGCGTGCGACCAGCGATGGCCACCTGGTTTGCTCCGCGACCGACATGATGATCGGTCTGACCGAGTCGATCCCCGCCGTGGTGAAATCGACCGGCAGCGTGTCGGTCGGCGTGAGGCACTTGCATGGTGTCGTTCGCACGCTACCGGCAACGTCGGTTCGACTACGCGGGCTCGACAACCACTGGGTGCAGCTCGTGTCGGGTCGCAGCGAGTTCAAGCTCATGGGCATGCCCGAGAGCGACTTTCCCGAGCTCCCGGATGCCGGCAAGGGCAAGAAGACCCTCGCGTTCACCGATGTGCCCGGTCACGTGCTCTCGGACTTGATTCACAAGACCCAGTTCTCGGTGTCGACCGACGAGGCTCGGATCAATCTCAACGGTGTGTTGTTCGAGTGTGACGGCGAGCAGGCCACCATGGTGTCGACCGATGGGCACCGCCTCACGAAATTCTCGGCTCGCTTGCCGGGACCGCGTCTGGACAAGGGCATCATCATCCCGCGCAAGGGCATGCTCGAGATCCGGCGCTTGCTGGATCGCGTCAGTGGCGACGTGGGAATGGCGATCAGCGAGACGCACCTGTTCATCCGCGCCGATGAGCTCGCGATGTCGGTGAAGCTGAACAACGTCCAGTTTCCGCCGTATCGCGCGGTCATCCCGACCGCCCACCAGCGTCGCGTCATCGTCAGTCGCGAGGAGCTCCTGTTGGCCTTACGGCGGGCCGAGGTGATGGCCCCCGAGAAGACCGCCACGGTCCGCCTCGCGCTAGCCTCGGGCAAACTGGAGCTCACCGCCGACAATCCCGACCTCGGTGTTGCCCATCAGGAACTTGCCGTGGGCTACGACGGAGAGAGCCTCGTCGCCGGCTTCAACGCCCGCTACCTGATCGAGATCCTCGAGGCCATCGACGGTGGCGAGGTGGCGCTCGAGTTCCAGGGCGAGCTCGATCCCTGCGTCATCAAGCCTGTCGACGGGCCTGATCTGCTCGGCGTCGTCATGCCGATGAAGATCTGAGCCCGGCCTCTCGAGGGCCGGCCGAACGCGTCTCATGCGGCTGGCAACACTCGAACTCGAGGGATTCCGAAATTTCGAGCGCGCTCGGCTCGAGTTCGACGCGGGCTTCACGGTGCTGTGGGGCCACAACGGCGCGGGCAAGACCAACATCGTCGAGGCCATCTACCTGCTGGCGACGTTGAGGTCGTTTCGCACCCATGATCTGGGCTCGCTGGTCGCGCGCGACGCGGTACGAGGCCAGGTGGTCCTGACCGGACGCGACGAGCGACTCGATATCCCGTCAAGGCTCGCGGTACAGCTCGAGCGCGGCAGCAACAGCACCCGCCGACTCGCACGCGCCGATGACAAGCTCGTGCGTTCCGCCGCAGACTTCTACGGGCGGTTGCAGGCGGTCCTTTTCACGCCCGAGGATCTCGCGGTGCTCCGAGCGAGCCCGCAACAGCGCCGTCAGTTCCTCGATCGCATGCTGTTCGCTCGCCAGCGCGCGCACATCACCGACGTTCAGGACTACGAACGTGTGGTGCGGTCACGCAACACCGTGCTGCGCGACGACAGCATGCCGCGTACGCAGCAACACGACCTGCTGCTCACCTACGAGCAGCAGATAGCCGAGGTCGGGGCGCGGATCTGGAGCCGTCGGGAACGGCAGCTGTCCGCGCTGATTCCCGGGACCGAGCGCGGGTTCGCCGAGATCTACGGCAGCGAAGGCCCCGCGCCACAGGGCACCTCGCGCCAGCTGGTGTTGACGCTGCGCTACGCCGCCGCCGCGGGCGAGATGCCCGAGAGCGAGCGTACCCAAGGGCTGCTCGACCGCCTCGCGCAGCGCCGTGAACAGGACCGGCTACGGCGGACAACCAGCGTCGGTCCCCACCGAGATGACGTCGTGGTCGAGCTCGAGGGGCGCCCCGTGGCCGAGTTCGCGTCGCAGGGCCAGACCCGGGCGATCGTGCTCGCGCTCAAGCTCGCCGAGCTCGAGCTCGCCCGTGACGAGGGCGGGTCGGCGCCGCTGTTGCTGCTCGACGATGTCTCGAGCGAGCTCGATCCGGCTCGCAGTGCCCTGCTCTTCGAGCGCCTCGGCACGCTCGTGGGCCAGTGCGTGCTGACCACCACGGCGACGGCCTTCGTGCACCTGCCCGAGGCCGCCCGAGGTCGTTTTGTGCAGGTCGATCGGGGAGCGCTCGTCGTCGCCGAAACCAGCACATAAGAGGCTGGAATCAAAAGCGTTTTGAACGCACGCCCCGCTGGCGGTCCCGGCCTGGGCCGTGGTATGTTCCGGGCCCCGCCAGCGCCGTCCGAAAGCCGGGGCTGACAGGTGTCTTGAGCGGCCAACCGTGCTGCGCTCGACAGGCACCCACAGGTTATCCGCACCCATGTCCAGCGAGCAGACCGCACCAAAGGTCGACGACTACGGCGCCGACTCGATTTCCATTCTCGAGGGTCTAGAGGCGGTCCGAAAACGCCCGGGCATGTATATCGGCGACACGAGCGATGGCTCGGGTTTGCACAAGATGGTGTTCGAGGTCGTCGACAACTCTGTCGACGAGTCGCTCGCGGGCCACTGCAACCGCATCGAGATCACGATCCACCTCGATAACTCGGTGTCGGTCGAGGACAACGGCCGTGGCATCCCCACCGGGCCCAAGGACATCCACGGAGAGATCGTCGATGCGGCCATCGTCATCATGACGGTGTTGCATGCCGGCGGAAAGTTCGACAACCGCAACTACAAGGTCTCCGGCGGCCTCCACGGCGTCGGCGTCTCTGTGGTGAATGCGTTGTCCGACTGGCTCAAGCTCGAGATCTGGCGCGATGGCAAGGCCCATCGCGCGCGTTTCGAACGGGGCGACGTTGCCGAGAACCTCGAGGTCGTTGGCACCACTGAGAAGCGCGGGACACGGATCACGTTTCACGCGGATCCGCTGATCTTCACCACCTCGATCATCGACTTCGAGATCCTGGCCCAGAGACTCCGAGAGCTCAGCTTTCTGAATCCCGGAGTCACGATCATTCTCAAGGACCTCCGCGACGGTCGCGAGAAGATCTTCGATGGTCAAGGTGGCATCTCGGCGTTCGTCGCCTTGCTCGCGCAAAACAAGATCGCGATCGGCAACCCGATCTTTTTCTCAGGGATCGAGAATTTCGAACACGAGAACCACCCCGCAGAGCTCGGCATCGCGATGGCCCTGCAGTGGACCGATGCCTATCAGGAAAACATCCTGTGCTACACGAACAACATCGCCAACAAGGACGGCGGCACCCACCTCACGGGGTTGCGCACGGCGTTGACGAAGATCGTGAACAAGTACGCTGAAGAAAGCGGCGCACTCAAGCAGCTCAAGGCCGCGCTCAGCGGAGAGGACGTTCGTGAAGGGCTTGTCGCGGTGCTGTCGATTCAGCACCCCGATCCCAAGTTCAGCTCGCAGATCAAAGACAAGCTGGTATCCGGCGAGGTCACCGCTCTGATCTCGCAGTTCGTCACCGACCAGCTCGGAAAGCTCTTCGAGGAGCACCCCAAGAGTGCGAAGCTCATCGTCGAGAAGGCGATTCTCTCGGCGCGTGCACGAGCGGCGGCCCGCAAAGCCCGCGAGACCATCACCCGCAAGGGCGTGCTCGACGGCCTGTCGCTGCCCGGCAAGCTAGCGGACTGTCAAGAACGTAACCCCGAGAAGACCGAGTTGTTTCTCGTCGAGGGTGACAGCGCCGGCGGCAGTGCCAAGCAAGGCCGAGATCGCGCGGTTCAGGCGATCTTGCCGCTGCGCGGAAAGATCCTCAACGTCGAGAAGGCGCGTCTCGACAAGATGCTGTCGAGTCAGGAGATCGTCACTCTCATCACGGCGATGGGCTCGGGTGTCGGCGATACCTACGACATCAACAAGCTTCGCTATCACCACATCGTCATCATGACGGACGCCGACGTCGATGGTTCGCACATCCGCACCCTGCTGCTGACGTTCTTCTATCGCCACTTCCCCGAGATCATCGAGCGCGGTTACCTCTACGTCGCGCAGCCACCGCTCTACAAGGTGCGCTCGGGCAAGAAGGACACCTATCTGAAGAACGAGGGTGCACTGGATCGCTACGTGATCGACAACTCGATCGAGAGCCTCGAGCTATCGATCGGCGAGCACGACGTCAGTCGCGAAGTCTTCGCCGAGATCGCCGGGCGGGCACTGCGCTATCGCGACATGGTCCAAGGGCTGTCGCGAGATCACCGGGGTCCGGTGATCGAGGCGTTGCTCGATCTGCTCGAGCACGACGGTGCGGACGAGCTCCGCGCTTCGTTCGCGGACGCGGCACGACTCGCGGTGTCGGCCGAGAACCTCGAGAACGGCGCACAGGCGCTGTTCGACCGCGACAAGGCGACACGGATTCGGCTGGGCCATGAGATCATCCCCGATACCGGGGACACAGCGCTGCATGCGATCCGCCTCCGGGTGCTGCAAGACGGCGTGACCCAGTACGAGCTCATCAGTCGCGATCTCGTCGAGTCGCCCGCGCTAGAAGAGCTGCTCGCGACACGACGCTACGTCGCGGGACTCGGTGGGGGTCTGATGAGACTCAAGCGCGGAGACGCTGTGGTCGTGCAAACCAACCGGCTCGTCGAACTGGTCGCACACATGGACCAGGCCGGCCGCAGTGGCCTCGGTATTCAGCGATACAAGGGCCTGGGCGAGATGAACCCCGAGCAGCTGTGGGAGACGACCATGGATCCCACCAAGCGCGCGCTGCTCCAGGTCCGGGTCGCCGACAACGTCGAGGCCGATCTGATCTTCAGCGTCTTGATGGGCGACGACGTCGAGCCCAGGCGCGACTTCATCGTCGCCAACGCGCTCAACGCCCGCAACCTCGACGTCTGAGACGTGCTCGACGCGGCGGCCCAGGATGTGCCGCAGCAGGTCTGTTCGCGGCCGGACGAGGAGCCGCTCAAGCCGCCACCGCGGCAGACGATGTCGAGCCCAGGTGATCCACGCGACGCGACACGAACTGGCGGAACTCCACTATCTCCGGGTCACGATCGCGACCAGCGACGACGACGTGGCCATGACACTGTACGAAATCGACGGCAACGGCTGGGTCCATCGGCAGTTTCAGATGCGCGGGGATCGAACCAGGTTCGCGCCAGAAGACATCCTGATGTGTCGCCCGGTGAATCTCGTCGCGATGTGTGCCCACCCGTTCGCCGAGCCCATCGACGCCGAGGAGTTCGAGCTGATGTGGGGTGAGGTCGCGGGCGAGCGCGGGTTTGCGGCCCGTCTCCCGGATGCCCGCCTCTCGTGGGAAGGTCGCGTGGGTGATGGACAAACCCGCGTTCGCTGGCAGCCATTCGGCGCCATCGCATCGGGCTGGACCGAGGTACCGGGCTTCCTCCAGCTGTTTGTCCGAGGCGACGCGACGGTGGCTCGCAACACATGCGCAGCGCTTTTCCTCGAGCGACCGATCACCTGGCGCGCTCTGGCTGGTGACGTGTGTGCGGACGCAGTAATGCCCGCCGCGGCGTGAAACCTCGCCGCGAAACCTCGCCGATCAAGCCAAGACGTTCTCGTGCCGCACGCGAAGGTGCGGCACAAGAAACTCAGCCGAACAGCGCGTCGAGCTCATCCGCAACCGCGCGCTCGGCTTGCCCCTTGGCGAGTGCGAGCTCCTGCACGAGCAGTTGCCGCGCAGTCTCCAACATCTCTCGCTCGCCCGAGGAGAGCTGCTTGTCGGTGCGAAGCAGGCAAAGATCGCGCAGCACGCTGGCGATCTCCACGAGCGAGCCCGTGTTGATCTTCTCCATGTACTCGCGATAGCGCCGATTCCACGTCGCTGTGGAGATCTTGCCCCCACGACGGCGGAGTTCCTCATACACGGCATCAACCTCGGCCTGGCTCACAAGCTTGCGCAGCCCCACGGCCGCCGCGTTGTGCTTGGGCACCATCACCTTCATGTTGTTGTCGAGCACGCGCAGCACGTAGAACTCCATCGTCGCCCCAGAGATCTGGAGGTTCTGAAGTCCCGTCACCTCGGCAACGCCGTGGCCTGGATAGACCGTCTTGTCGCCTACGACGAACGATTCAGGCATGAGCATGCTCCTCTGGGGCCGGCGGTTGCTTGCGCGCCCTTGCGGGTCGCAGGAGGTCACGTCAGACGACAGGCAACTTAGGCCGCGTATGTATAGCCGCTGCGAGGAGCGGCGTCAACGGTCGGAAAACGCTGTTCCCCGAGATTTCGATCGAGCCGGGCTAGGCGAATCCGCACGTCGGGCGCGGGTGCGAATCCCTGGTTGCAGAATTTCGTCAGCGTTCACGCGTTGATGCCCGCGGCGTGACGCGTCGCGACACCGCGGGTGGTCCCACGTAATCTCGTGCGAGTCGCTCCTGGTGGCGTGAGTTTGACGCGAAACAGCTTCATGAGCGCGGACTCAGAATTGGTCCGCGAACCCGTGGCTTGGCTCGAGTTGGCCCGAATTTTCGCGCGTTGGCCCAACTGTTCATCGGCGCAGTCGACGACGCTGATCGCGCGAGCGCTCGAAACTCGCGATGAAACTTGCCCACGCTGCTCGCGTGGAGAATCATTCGTCCCACGATCATGCAGCGTTCAGACAATCGATTGCGAGGGTTCCGCGGCGCGGCTATCGCCGTCGCGGCGGCGCTGCAGTTGGCGTGCGCGATGAATCCGGAACGCCTGCCCGAGCTCGATCGGCGCTTCTACTACAACCTCGAAAGCCAGGCGGATCAGCAGGAGTTTCTCGAGTTGCGTGACGAGGATCGTCAAGCGTTCCTCGAGCGCCACGGCCTGTGGGAGAAGTGGATCGCGTTGCCCGAAGCCGAGCGCAAGGACGTCGGCGCCGGCAACATCGAGGTCGGGTTCCACGAGTTCGCCGCGTTCATGGCGTGGGGTCCCCCGGCGGATACTCAGACGCGAGACCCCGACGGTCGCGCGGTGCTGCAGCACACGTTCATTCGCTGTTCTAGCGGACCCAAGGCGGGCCGCTTCGTGCGCGAAAATCTCGACTGCGACGGGACATCGAGCGAGGTCCTGGTGTCGATCAACGGTGGTGTGGTCACCGAGATCAACTATCCGCATTGATGTAGCGGCGCGAGACCCAGGGGCGGCAGTCCCTGGGAAAGGACCTCCTGCGAACGGTCAGTGCAGGTCGTCCGACAGAAACTCGAGGATCGTCGCGACGGGAAACCCCGAACCACCGACCGTGGTCGAGCCGTACGGCTTGCTGACCATCGCGGGACCGGCGATGTCCACGTGCAACCACCGACGGCCGTCGATGAACTCGGTCAGAAAAAGTCCAGCCGTGATCGCGCCGCCGTAGCGCTCGCCGGTGTTCTTCATGTCGGCAACCTTGCTCTTGAGTTGCTCCTTGAGGTCTTCGGGTAGCGGCAGCCGCCACATCGCCTCTCCGGATCGCGTCGCGGCGGCAAGCCAGTCCGCGACCAAGGCATCGTCCTTGGACATCACTCCCGCGATGCGTGGTCCCAACGCGACGATGCACGCTCCGGTGAGCGTGGCGAAGTCGAGAATCACGGTGGGGTCGAGCTTCGTCGCGTACACCAACGCGTCGCCGAGGGTCAGTCGGCCCTCGGCGTCGGTGTTGTTGATCTCCACGGTCTTGCCGTTCGAGGCCGTGAGGACGTCGCCGAGGCGATAGGCGCGACCACTGACCATGTTCTCGGTGGCAGCGACGATCGAATGAACCTCGTAGTTCACGCCGACACGGACCGCGGCCTCGAACGCAGCGATCACGGCGGCGGCCCCCGCCCTGTCCATCTTCATGTCGAGCATGCCATCGGTGGGCTTGAGCGAGTAGCCGCCCGAGTCGAAGGTGACACCCTTGCCGATCAAGCACACGCGGCCCTTCGAGGGCCCCCGTGGTCGGTAGCTCATGTGGATGAACTTTGGCGGCTCGTCACTGCCTTGAGCGACTCCAAGAAAGCAACCCATGTTGAGCCGCGAGCACTCGTCCCGCTCGAGGATGACGATCTCGACATCGTGGTCACTCTTGAGCGCCGAGACGATCTCGGTCGCGGCTTCGGCCAGGTGAGTGGGGGTCACCAGCGCGGCCGGACCGTTGACGAGGTCGCGAGCGCGGGCGATCGCGGCCGCGATGATCTGTCCGCGAGCCGTGCCCTCGGCGCCAGTGGAGCCGTTCGCGACGACCACGACCTCGCGCACGGTCTTGCGCGCTCGTTTGTCCACGGCGATGAAGTCCTCGTATGCGTAGCTGCCGAGGTCGCAGCCCTGGGCGATGATGTCGCCCGCCCGCGCCGCAGTGGGAGCAGTGGCGAACGCCGAGGCGTCCGCGAAGAACGACTGCAGGTCGAGCACGACTCGCGTCGCTCCAGCGGCGTGACCCTGACGAACAGCGTCGTGGGCAAAGGTGCGGAGCCCAGCGGCCTCGGCGAGGTCGCCAACCCCGAACAACACCACGCGCTCCAGAAACCCATCCCTGGTCGAGGTGAATGCGAAGGTCTCACCGGGCTTGCCGGCAAACCTCGCGGCGGCAGCGGCCTCGCGTACGGGCTGTCCAAAGCGCGCGTCAAACACGCGGGGATCCGGTTCGTCGCGAACGGCTACGGCGATGAGTTGGTTGCCGTCCGTCGGCAGTGCGGTGGTCCAGGTGAGCTGCAGCATGGCGATTTTTTCTGGGTGAGTCGGAGCCAGCGCGGGCACGCAAATGCGCAATCGACGCTGGCCAACTCCGGCCCGAACACCGAGGATCGCATAGGCGACGCGACGCCCTCGTGTCTGCAATTTGGCTTGCAATTCCGTACCGTTGCGCGCCGCTCGCGCGAGGCCGAAACGGACAAAAGAAGGATGTTCACCTACATATCAGGATCGTTCACCTAACTAAAAGGATCGCTCACCTTCACATAGTTAGTCGTCAAAGATGTTAATTGTTATTGACATGCGCCGATCACGGCCGTAAGGTTCGCTCTACCGTTGCCCCCTGAAGGAGGGTTCAGACATGGCTGAAGGCGATATCGTACAGGCACCCGCGAAGCGTGGAAAAAAGAAGGCCGGCAAGAAGAAGGCCGCCGCAAAAAAGAAGACTGCCAAGAAGGTTGGCAAGAAGAAGGCCGCCAAGAAGGCCGGCAAGAAGAAGGCCGCCAAGAAGGTTGGCAAGAAGAAGGCCGCCAAGAAGGTAGGCAAGAAGAAGGCCGCCAAGAAGAAGGCCGGCAAGAAGAAGGCAGCCAAGAAGTCGGCCGCCTGAGGCGCATCTGCGCCAATCTGCGCTAACAACGCAGGCGCCGTCGCCGGTCCTTTGGGACCAGTGACGGCGTGGTGCTTTAAGGACCTCGGGTTTTCGCGACTAGACGGCGAGAAACGCCGAGACTTCGCGCAAGTGGGGCAGGGCCCGCGGCCCCGTGAAGATCAGCGTCGCGTCGGGGACCGCCCCGAGGTGCTCCACGATCGTATCGATCTGCTGGCCATCGAGCCGGCCTCGGGGTCCGGTTCCACCGATCCGAAGCCAGGTCTCACGCCCGACGAGCACGGTGCCCTGAGGGTTCTCGTAGCGGGGTCGACCGCCTTCGAAGGCGCCAAAGCACAGCGTCACCCCCAGCTCCTGGGCGAACGCACGCGCAGTCTCGGGCTCCCAAAGGCCCTCGGGTTCCCAGGTCACCGAGATGCCCTCGGCGGCGCGGGCCTCGACGAAGGCTCGCAGACGTTTGCGTCCAAGTGCGCCGGGCGTCACCGAAGGACCAGTGCGAAGCATGACCCGCGTGCTTTTGCAGCCCTGCATGCACAGGCGAGAGACCTCCCAGGCGCGCTGCACCTCTGGAGTCGTCTGCAGGCCCCCAAACGCGAACTCGTCGCCTGCGGGTCGCCGTGTAGAGCGCTCGCGCATGCCGTCGTCGCGCCCATGAGTGACCAGGTGCCAGACGAAGGGGATCTGCTGCGCCTTGGGAAAGCGACGGCGAACCGCCGAACTCCAGCGCTGCATCGCGGCGAGTCGCGGAGGCTCGAGCAACGTGCGCTCGAGCAGCACCAGATCAACACGCTCGTCGGGACTGCCGGCGCGGGCATTCTCTGCCGTGAGGGAAAGTCCAAGGACGGGCATGCGCGCGCACACTAAGTCCGGTGACCGCCGCCGAGCAAGCGCAGCGCGCAAGCATCTTGGCGGAACGACCGCTAAAGCGGCGATTCCGCGGCGGCCACCTCGGGGACGTATCGCGGCACCCAGACAGTCACGACCGTCCCACCGCCCTCGGCGCCGTCGAGCGCAACGCGGCCCCCGAGGCTACGCACGATGTCCAACACCACCGGCAGGCCCAGGCCCGTGCCAGCGCTGCCTTTGGTGGTGAAGAACGGCTCGAAAACCCGGGCGCGCATCGCCTCGGAGATGCCCGCTCCCGAGTCGGTCACGCGCAGCACGCCGTACGCGCTTTCGTACGTCATCGTCACCGAGATCGAGCCGCGCTCGGCACCCGCACCATCACCCAATGCATCCAAGGCGTTGGTGAGCAGGTTGAGACCGATCTGATGGAGCTCGTTCTTGTCGGCGTGGACGATCACGTCCTCTTCGGGTGCCGACACGTCGAGCTTCAGCCGCCGGAGCCGACCCGCCCGCCGCAGTAGCGTGATGATCCCGTCGATCACGTCGTGGAGCGACACGGCGCCTCGCGTGCGCACCCGGGGTCGCAGGGGTGACAGGATCTGTTCGACGTGCTCCTGCACCCGTTTGACGCTGTCGCGCATGATCTTGATCATCTCGCGCGCCGCCGGATCGCTACCGCCGCCCTGTTCGAGCATCGTCAAATACCCGACCAGCGGACCGAGCTCGTTGCGGATCTCGTGCGCAGCGCTGCCCGCCAACAGGCCGATCGTCGCCAAGCGATCGGCTTGCTGGAGATGGCGACTGAGCTCCTCGTGGGACGTCTCGTAGTAGAGCAGCGCGATCACGTAGCGCGTCTCCGGCTCGCTGGAGTCGACGCTGGGCGTCTCACATACCGACAGGCTCACGCGTGCGGGCAGCCGCCGTGATCGGGCGGCACGCACGGTCATTTCACCGCGCCAGTGCCCACGGGACAGCGGCCCGGCGATGAGCCCGATCACCCGCGCCTGGATGTCGCCCTCGGTGGGGTGAGGGTCGAACAGCTCGCGGATGTCACCCGAGAGCAACTCGTGCAGCGGGCGTCCAACCAACGCGACGAAGCTGTCGCTC
>CANLQR010000038.1 GCA_947492135.1 Deltaproteobacteria bacterium
CTGGCCACCCTCGTCGCGACCCACGTGACCGATGCGTCCACGGGCGCACCGCCATGCTGCTCGCGGCTGCATTACTTCAGACGACTCCGCCACGAGATGGGCCGTTGTTTTCCGTGGTAGACGCCGACTATGAGAATGACACTGCCTTCGATGGCGTAGTGCACCGAATATGGAAACCGATTGACGAGCGCACGTCGGACGGGAGAGTCGATCTCGAGCCACGTCGTGGGCAGTTCGCGGATTCGACGTATCGTCACAGCCAACTCGTTAGAGAACTGCGTCCCCAGCCCCTCGCGCCGCGACTCATAGAATCGACGAGCTTCGCGTGCCTCGTTCACCGCCGCTCGAAGCCAACGAACGCGCATCTTGTCATTCCGCAATCATCCGCATCGCGTCCTCGTCATCGACGATCTCCAGCTCGCCGGCGCGAGCCGCGTCGAGGCGCGAACGGCTCTCTGCCCGCTGCGCCTCAGCGATCTCCGTCTGCTCGTCGAGGGCAGCGATGCTGTCGAGCAGGCGCACCGCAAGGTGGGCGCGTTCTTCCACAGACAGCTTCGCCGCGATCGCAAGGATTTCTTCGGCTTCGCGGGTCATGGCGACAGACTACCACGCGACCCGCGGAGGTGCCGGTCCTGGTCAGCCGCACCCATCGCGCGTCCAGACGTCGCTGCCAGCGACGACCTCGTCGGTACCATCGCCGTCGAGGTCTGCGACTACCCATGTCTCGGAGAGCGGCGTCTCGGCGTCGTCGTCCAGCGGGGCGGCAACATCGCGGCTGATCAAGCGAAGTGGTCGATCATCGTCGTGCTCATCCTCTCCTGCACCGTGCGGATGTCGCCGCTCTCCCTGCTGTCCGCCCAACGAGTAGGCGTTCAGCTGCGGTCCCCGGGAGCGTAGCCCCCGGGGCCGACAGCTGCAACGCCTTGTTGGCCAGCGTCTCCCCCCGCCGTTCTCAACGCGTAGGGATGGACTCGAACTCTTCCGGACGTCCCTAGACCTCAGAATCGCCAGTAGCGTACCGAACTGACGGGAGGCGATTCATTCAGGGCTCGGCGTCATCCTCGGGATAGAGCGAGATCTCGATCTCTACATCAAGACGAGCTGCAAGCTTGACGAGCTCTTTGGGAAGTCGATCGCACTGAACAAGCATTGCTGCATTCGCAATTCGGCGGTGGGTGTAGCCGAAATCTAGAACCAGCTGGCCGCGGTGGGCCAGGTACTGAAGGTCCTTTTCGTTCAAGCTGAGGAAACTGCAGGCATCTTCAAACTGCGCTGCCAGTTGCTCAAAGCCGGCATCACTGACGTCGAACGAGAGTGACGTCGTCTCGAAGGTCTGCCCGAGCCGACGCGGATTGGGGGAGCCTCGCGCCTCTACGCGATAGGGGACCATAGCGATCCCCTCGAGCGCATCAAGAGATTCCGACATCTCGAAGTGAAGGACACACGGCATCTTCGTCTGGCCAACTTCTAATTCGACAGCAACGCCGACGTCAAGCTTGCCCGCCGTGACACTGCTACGAAGTTCCGCGTAACGCCGCGCTGCGACCGGCCGCGAGTTCGGCCAAGCCGTCAGAATCACTTGCCAAAGCCCGTTCGCGACCGAGCACCGCCGCCGGGTTTATCCAGCAGCCACGCCGTGTCGGTCGTTTCGTGCACACTTGCGTTGGTCAGCAAGTCCGCCGGGCTGCGCACGCCGGCCGGGCCGCGATTGAGCACGTGCGTGTAGATCATCGTGGTGTCGACGTCCTTGACACGCAGTCGCAGGCACTCGAGCAGGCGAAGGCCGGCGCCGTACAGCAACAGTCCAACGAGGTGCGTGGTGCCGGACAGCGATGACAGGACGAGGCCGACCTCGTTTCGCGTGAGCACGGTCGGTAGCCGCACCGGTCGCTTCGCACGGACGACGTCTGACACCCACGGCACGTCGAGGTCGAGCACCTCGCGGTAGAGAAACAGCAACGCGGCAAGCGCCTGGTTCTGGGTCGACGCCGCGACGCCGCCCTCGGTCGCGAGCGACGACAGGAAGCTTTCGAGCTCTCGCGCCCCCATGTCCGCGGGATGCCGCTTGCCATGGAAGAGGATGTATCGCCGTGCCCATGCGACGTATGACTTCTCCGTGCGTCGGCTGTAGTGCCGGGTTCAGCGCTCGGCTCTCTCGGCTCACCCAGCTCGCAGGCTCGCCCCCACCCCATGCTCCCGCGCTGCGTTCTCGCTGCGCGCGATGCCAAGGTAGACCACCCACGCCAGCAGCGCGCTCGACAACGCCATCGGCAGCGGCAAGCCCAGCGGATCGATCACGGGCGACAAGAACGTCGACCAGCCGAGCGCGAAGTGCAGCACCCACGATCCTGTACCCACGATCATCGAGGCCAACGCTGCCCGCTCACCGCCGACGCGCGTGCGCAGCCCCATGAGCAACGGCACCAGCAGCGACACCAGACCCAGCTCGTAGGCGCTCTCGAGCAGCGAGTAGGCGCTCTCGCCGAGATAGGCGGTCGCGATCGACACCACGGTCACCCCGACCACGGAGAGGCGATTGAGCCGCAGTCGATCGGCGTCAGGCCACCGCGGTGAGAGCAGATTCTGGGCGAGCACGCTCGCCGGTGACAGGATCGCGCTGTCGATCGTCGACAACACCGCCGACATCACGGCGAGGACGAACAGCGCCGCGACCCATGGCGACAAGAACAGGCCGGCGAGCATGGCCATGGTCGATTGCTCGGTTGCGCCCGGTGCCACCAACTCGGCCGACAGCCCCAACACCAGCGTGAGCACACCGAGTCCGAAGTACACCAAGCCGGCGATGTGGCACGCCCACACCGCGGTGCGGGCCGAGTTGGAGGCGAAGATCCGCTGGGTCAGGTCCTGGCCTGGCAGGTTGCCGAGCGCGCCCACCGTCACGATGCCAAACCACGTCACGAAGGCCTGCAGCTCCTCGGTGGGGATCACCACGCGACGGTGGTCCGGGGTGTGCTCGGCGAGCTGTCGCAGTCCCTCGAGCACCGAGCCGCCGCCGAGATTGCCGAGCACGGACACGGTCAGCACCACGAGCCCCACCGCAACCACCGCGATCTGGGCCGCGTCGGTCAGAGTCACCGACCACATCCCGCCCAGCAGCGTGTAGCTCATGCCCACCACGGCAACGATCACGATGCCCATGACGGGGTCGATCCCGAACACCAGCTCCAACAACTGGGCCAACGCGACGAACTGCGCGGCGATCCATCCGAAGTACGTCGGGATCATCAGCACCGCCGAGAGTCGTTCGGTGCGCGTGCCAAAGCGCCGCCCGTAGAAGTCCGGCAGCGTCAACAACTTCATCTCCCACAGCGGTCGCGCGAGCAGCCATCCCGCGAGGAACAGACATAGACCCGCGCCGATGGGATCGAGCGCCGCACCCACCAGACCCTGGGCCCGCACCGTATCGGTGGCGGTCAGCATTGCGCCGGCACCGAACCACGTGGCGACGATCGTGGCCCACGCCAGGTGCAGGGGCAGGCGCCGACCCGCCACCATGAAGTCCTCGTGGTCGTGGATCTTGCTGCGGGTCCACCAGCCCAGCGCGAGCATGAGCACCGTGTAGACGATCACGGTGACGCCCAGAATGTTCGAGAGTTCGGGCGGCATCGTCTAAGGCGGTCGGATGTTATCGCGAGCGGCTGCTCGCCTTCGGGGTCCGTGGCACCTTGAAGGAACGCCGAGGAGGCGGCCTCGGGGACCGCCACCGCGCTCGGCGGGGCGCGGCTTTTGGGCGCTCCGATGTTGCACAGGCCCGCGCGATCTCGCGGCCCCGGCTCATTGTCGTGCCGCGACCCCCGCAAAGAGCCGTCTTGCCATTGAGCCCCGCGGCCGCGCGTAGTAAGAACGTCGGGCTGTTGAAAGGACGAATCTAGGATGCAAGGCGCCTTTGTCCACCTCGAGCTACACACCGACGAGATCCCCACCGCGAAGGCATTCTATGCCCAGCTGTTTGGCTGGAACTACACCGATATCCCCATGGGCGAGTCGGTCTACACGATGATCGGGACCCCCAAGGAGCCCGGCGCAGGGATGCAGCTGCGCGGCATGCCCGACGCGCCGCCGCTGTGGTTGCCGTACATCACCGTCGAAGATGTGCGTGGCACCGTGATCAAGGCCAGGGCAGCGGGTGCCGAGGTGATCGTGGAGTACATGGAAGCGCCCGGGTTTGGCGCGGGGGCGATCATGCGGGATCCGACCGGTGCCACGTTTGGCGTCTGGAAGGGTGAGAGCGCGGATGCCAGCGCTGCGGAGCCAGGTGGTGGTCGCAAGAAGTCGGCGAAGAAGGCCGAGAAGCCCGCGAAGGCCGAGAAGCCGGCCAAGCCCGCGAAGGCCGAGAAGCCGGCCAAGCCCGCGAAGGCCGAGAAGCCCGCGAAGGCCGAGAAGCCGGCGAAGGCCGAGAAGCCCGCGAAGGCCCCGAAGCCCACGAAAGCTGAACCGGTGAAAGCTGAGCCGGTGAAGGCCGCGAAGAAGGCCGCGAAGCCCGTCGCGCCCGCGAAGCCCGTCGCTGCCGCCAAGGCACCGAAGAAGGCCGCAAAGCCCGAGAAGGCGGCCCCGCCTGCAACGGCGACCAAACCGGCAAAGCCAGCCAAGGCGACAAAGGCGTCGGCGCCCGCCAAGCCGGCGCCCGCCAAGCCGGCGCCCGCCAAGCCGGCGCCGGTCGTCGAGGCGAAGCCGGCCAAGAAGCCGGCCAAGAAGCCGGCCAAGAAGCGCTGATCGTGATCGCCCCCGTGCGCGTCACCCTGATCGGGTCACGCGCGCGGGTGAGTCTCTCGTTTCGCGTGCGGTGTGCGGCCACACGCGAAGGCGCTCAGAGCCGATCGGAGGCGATGCCAACGTCGGCGATCCCGGCCTCGTGCGCCGCCGTCATCACGCGAATCACCGCCCCATACGTGGCGGCACCTTTCGCGGAGACGACGACCTTGCTGTCCGCCTGCGCCTTTTCGTTGTCCTGGAACTGCTTGAGCATCTCGTCGTACTTCGACGACAACACCAGCTGTCCGAGCTTCGCAGTGCCATCGGCCTGGACCTCGACGAGCAGCGGCGAGTTCGGATCCGAGGGCACCTGGGTCACCGACTCTTTGGGAACCGTGATCTCGATCTGTTCGTTGGGTGGCTTGGGCGAGGCCACCATGAAGATGATGAGCAGGCACAACAACACGTCGACCATCGGGGTGACGTTGATCTCGCAGACGGGTTCACCCTCGCCGCCTCCGCCGCTCGAAACGCCCATCTTGAGGCGAGAGTGTAGGGTGCAGCGGGCCTGACGGCAAGCCGTGCGCAGGCCGCCGGGAGGCCCTGGCCTTCACGCCGTCGACCGCATCGGTTCGGCCGCAATCGCCAACGCAGAGGCGGTCTGGCAACCCACGATCGCCGGTGCTTCGTGGATCAACCGCGGATCCGTCAGCGCTTCGACCATGAACAGCGCGAAGTCGATCCGACGCGTGCGATTGCTCTTGAGCACGGCGTCGCCGACGTGCCGGCTCCACACCGGCAGGCCCTGGCTCTCACCCTCCTCGAGGTCGCTGCCGCGGACAACCGTCCACGCGCGATCGCTGGCGAAGATCCGCCGACAAGCCTCGACTTGATCGTCGAGCTGGGCGAAGCGGGTCACCCGTGCCACCCAGCCGAACACCTTGAGCAGCGCGAGGAAGATCGGCGAGTAGACATCCTTGCCGTCGCGCGTGATGTGCCAGCCGCACGAGAACACCAAGCGTGCGTCCGGCGGCGCTGCGTCGAGCACGGCCTGCGCTGTGCCCGAGGCGTACTGGCCAATGCCCCACGGGACCAGCACCGTGAGCACGGCGTCGCAACCCGCGACCGCGCGGCGGATCACGTCGGCGTCGTTGGTCGCGCCGGGCACGATGGTCAGGCGCCCGCCAAAGCGCGCGAGCTTGCCGACGCTGCCCTCGCGGCACACGCCGACGACCTCGAAGCCGCGGTCGAGCGCAAGCTGAACCATGTACTGCCCCAGCTTGCCCGAGGCGCCGACGATGCAAATCCGTCGGGGGGTGCGGAGGCGATCGGAGGGAACGGGGTCGTGGGTGGAGAACGGCATGGCGACAGGTGTGCGGGGCTTTTCTCGGCCCGGCACGAGTGATTGTGCGCCGCCTCAACCCACCGGCCACGTCGAAGTTCGTGGGCGTGCTATGCATTGACGCATGGACTGGCGGGCCGTCCGTTTCGACTGGAACCGTGCCCGAGCGTTTCTCGTGACTGCCCAGGAGGGCTCGTTTTCCGCCGCGGGACGGGCCCTTGGCATCGCGCAGCCGACCATCGGACGGCAGGTCGCCGCCCTCGAAGACGAGCTCGGCGTCGTGTTGTTCGAGCGCGTTGGCAGCACGCTGGTGCTGACCGCGGCAGGGCTCGACCTGATGGAGCACGTGCGGGCGATGGGCGCGGCCGCAACCCATGTGTCGCTCACCGCCGCCGGACAGTCGCTGTCGGTCGAGGGCACCGTGGGCATCACCGCAAGCGAGCTGATCGCGACCTACGTGCTGCCGCCGATCATCGGTCGCCTGCGTCAGACCCACCCGGGCATCGAGCTCGAGATCATCGCCTCGAACGCGGCCCGCGACCTGCAGCGGCGCGAGGCCGACATCGCCATCCGCAACTTCACGCCGACCCAGCCCGAGCTGGTGGCCAAGAAGGTCGCCGAGCGCCACGCACGGTTCTACGCGAGCCCGGCGTACCTCGATCGCATCGGCAACCCGACGTCACCAGCCCAGCTCGCCAATGCCGAGTTCTTCGGGTTCGACCGCACCGACACGATGATCCGTATTCTCGGGGGCATGGGGCTCGCGCTGACACCGCGCAACTTTCCAATCATCTCCGACAGTCACCTCGTGCACTGGGAACTGGCCAAGCATGGCGTCGGCATCTGCATCGTCATGGACGAGGTCGGTGACGTCGAGCCCCGCGTCCGTCGCGTGCTGCCTGATTTTCCGCCCATCCCCGTGCCGATCTGGCTCGCCACGCATCGCGAGTTGAACACGAGTCGACGGATCCGCGTGGTGTTCGATCTGCTCGCCGAGGCGTTGGCCGACCCGCCGGCGGTGCGGCCACGCGCCCCGCAGTAGGCGGCGAGACGAAACCCCGGTGACGTTCACCACGCTGACCTTCGGCTTGTTCCTGGTGCTCGTGTTCGCACTGCACTGGTGCGCTCGCGGCCGCGTCGGCCAGAACTCGGTGATCCTGGTCGCGAGCTACTTGTTCTACGGCTGGTGGGACCTGCGATTTTGCGCGTTGCTGCTGGGCTCGAGTCTGCTCGACTACGCGATCGCCAGGGCCATCGCGCGCTCCCAGCCGCAGCCAGCGTTGGCCCGACAGCGCCGCACGCTGGTCGCTGTCAGCTGCGTGGCCAACCTCGGCCTGCTCGCCGCGTTCAAGTACTTCGACTTCTTCATCGACAGCCTGGCGTTGGCGCTCGAGCAAGTCGGCGTGAGCGCCGAGTTGCCGAGCCTGCGCTTGATCCTGCCGGTCGGCATCAGCTTTTACACCTTCCAGACCCTCGGCTACACCATCGACGTCTATCGCGGGGACGTGCGAGCGAGCCGTAGCTTGCTCGACTACCTCGCCTACGTCTCCTTCTTTCCCCAGCTGGTGGCCGGGCCGATCGAGCGCGCGCGCAATCTGCTGCCGCAGCTCGAACGGCCCCGGCAGTTCGACGAGGCCACCGCGCGCGAGGGTGCGCGGCAGATGCTGTGGGGACTGACCAAGAAGGTGATCTTGGCCGATCACCTCGGCGCGTTCGTGGCCGAGATCTATCTGGGCGATGGCAGCGTTCACGCTTCGGGCCCCGTCCTTCTGATCGCCACGGTGGCGTTCGCGCTCCAGATCTATTGCGACTTCTCGGCCTACTCGGACCTCGCAGTGGGCACCGCCAAGCTGTTCGGCATCCGGTTGGTCCGCAACTTCGCCTACCCGTACTTCTCGCGCTCGGTGGTCGAGTTCTGGCGACGCTGGCACATGTCGTTGTCGACGTGGTTTCGGGACTACGTGTATGTGCCGCTAGGCGGCAGCCAGTGCGGGCCGCGACGGCGTTGGCTGAACCTGATGGTGACGTTCACGCTCAGTGGATTGTGGCACGGAGCCAACTGGACGTTCGTCGTTTGGGGAGCGGCCAATGGACTCCTGGTCGCCATGGCCGGTCGCGCCGGGACCGCTTCGCGCGAGCTACCAAGCACGCTGCGCGGGTGGCCGGGATTCGTCGCGTTCGTACAGATGCTGGCGACCTTCACGCTCATCTGTCTGACTTGGGTGTTCTTTCGCGCCGTCGATCTGGGCCACGCCCTGCGGATCTTGGCGAAGATCTTCGTCGAGCTGCCCAGTCCTGCGGCGTGGGCCCAGCTTGGCCATCACGACGAGTTCTTGGTCGCATTCGCGCCACTGGTCGGGATCTTCGTGCTCGTGGAGTGGCACTCGCGCGCTGCGGAGCATCCGCTCGTGAGTCTGTCGAGCTGGCCGCGTCCCGGGCGTTGGCTGCTGTACAGCGCGATGCTGTGGACCACGCTCTACCTGATGCCCGACGACCCTCACGCCTTTCTCTACTTCCAGTTCTGATCGGCCATGCGACGCTTCCTCTTGCATCTATTCGCCTTCGCCGCGCTTCAGGCCGTGGTCGGGGCCTGGGTGTGGAGTCGGTGCCCGACCGATCCCGATCACTACATGGCCGCGACCATCGACAAGCACGCCCGATTGCGCGGGGCCTCGCGGCCGCGCTTGATCCTGGTGGGCGGCTCGAGCATGGGCTTTGGCCTCGACTCGCAAGTGTTCCTCGACCGCGGCCTCGAGCTGGCGCCCGTGAACATGGGCCTCAACGACGGACTCGGCCTGAGCTTCATGCTCGCCGAGACGGCCGATCAGCTCGGGGTCGGCGATGTCGTCATCGTCGCCCCCGAGACCCATCTGTACTGGCATGGCTCTCGCGACGATACGCTGTGGGCCGTGCTCGAACACCGTCCCGCCAGTGTCGCGTGCCTGTCGGGCAAGAGCGCACGCGAGCTCAGTGATCAAGGGCTCCACTTCTTGTCCCGCAAGATCCGCTGCGCCGCGCATCAGGTCGCCATGGACAGCGTCTTGGCGACGCTCTACCGCCGCGGCAGCTTCGACGAGTTCGGCGATTTCGTCGCCCACCGCGACCAGCCGCGCAAGTCACAGGCTCCCCTCGAGCACGCCTGGCCGGCGGCGAACAGCGCCGCGTTCGACGAGGCGGCGACTGAGCTTGCTGCCTTCGCCACCCGGTGCAGACTCGCGGGGGCGCGTTGTTTCCTGGCATGGAGTCCGACTCGCCGCGAACAGTTCGAACGCGGGTCCGCAGTGTTCTCGGTCCTGCTCGATACCCTGCGATCGGTCGAGATGCCGATGCTCGAGTCGCCCGAGGAGGCGATTTTCGCCGACACGGACTTCTTCGATCGCGGTCCCCACCTGACCGGTGAGGCCGCGACGCGACGATCGACGCGCTTGGCAGAACGGCTCGCCGAAGCGTTGGCGACGCCGTCGCCGCCCGAACGTTGAGGGCCGATGGCGGCGTCACGCCGCGGTGGTGCAACGACCCGGCGTCGGCGGCCGACCTCGCTGCGTCGAATGATGGCGGCCGTTGCATCGGGCTGCGCTATCATCCGGCGACCCAGAGACGATGGAGCGCTGGAATCCCATCCGTCATGGTGCGAGCGAGGTGCTGGTGGTGCCACGCAGCGCGTTGCTGCCGAGCGATCCGGCAAGTGTGGCGTACTTGATCGAGGACGCGCTCGCGCATCCGGAGGGGCGCGAGGCGTTCGCAGCGTGGCTCGGCGTGTCGGAAGACCAGCTCGATGAGCCGGAGGTTCGTGCCCGCGCGATGCACACGCTGACCGAGGGGCACTGGCGGGCGATCGAAGTCGGCCGGGTCGTTCGGACCGGGAACAACGTCGGCCCAAAGCCCGACCCCGAGAAGCCCGATGGCCCCGATGGCCCGACGGGCCCTCCGCGTCGCCCGGATCGCCCCACGACGCGAAGCATCCGGGTGAGCTTCGTCGACCCGGACGGCCGGCCGGTGGATGAACTCGACGTTGCGGCGCATGGCGATTCCGGAACTTTCCCGCTCCACAAATCAGACGTAGGCGTCATGGAGCTGCAGGTTCCGAGTACGACCGGCCCGCTCACCATTCGATCACCCGGGAGGTTGATGTACGTCACCGCGGGAGGGCTACAGCGAGAGCGGGCGGCAGATCCCGACGACGACGAGGAGTTCACGATTCCTGACTCTTCGTCGACGACGGCGGCGATGCATCCGGTGGTCGAAGTCGACGTGCTCGTCTTCCCCGGGCTCGCCGGCGCGGCCCCAGAGTCGGCACCGACGACGGAGCCGCCGGAGCCGCCGGGGCCGACGAATCCGTATCGCATCGACGATCTCTCGACATTCTGGCGTCACAAACCCACGAGGGCGGCGATTGCTCTCACCGAGGAGGAGCTGCAACTAAAGCGGGATACCTACGTGGCGCATGTGCGTCTCGCGGAGAATATACGCCCATTTGTTGCATCTCTCGCAACGGATGAACTCACGAGGATTGCCGGCACGCGCCATCGCCTCCGGACGGCGACGGCTGCAGCCTTTGAAATCCTGTGGTCGGCGCTGAACGACGCATTGGCCGCCGCCCAGGCCAGCGGTGATGCGAGTGCTCTCGCGACTCGTGAAGTGGGCCTGATTGATGGCTACCGCGATGCCGACGAGCAGTTTGACATGTGGGATGGGCGGTTCTACGGCTATTTGTGGCGATTCAAGAAGAACAAACTCGAGGATGAAACGGCTGTGACGGCAGACGTGGACGCGAAGGCGCTAGCCCGGTTTATCGGGGGCAAGACCGGCTGCCCGGGCTACAGCAATCACAACGATGGAGACGCCATCGACATTTCGACGACAGTTGTCGACCGTCGGCACCGAAGAATCAAGCTGAGTGCTCGCGGTGCGGAGAAGTGGAGGTCGACGGCGCCCTGGGTGTTGGCGTGGCTCACAGAGAACGGCGGAGCCTTCGGCTTCGAGCCCCTCGCCTCCGAGCCGTGGCACTGGAACTTTTCCACCACGAGAGAAGGCGCCAGCGCGCGAGGACCACAGGAACTTTCAGAGTGCTGACTGTCAGAGTATGGTTGTGCATCGCGTGCTGCGCCGCGGCGTGTGCGGGTAAACCGTCCCGCGGCCCGGCGTCAACGCTGGAGGGCGGGGCGCGGAAAGCCCCTCCCGCAGCTTCGGATCATGGGGATCATGGGGATCATGGGCCGGCAGGCTCATCCTACTGGCATCCGCGCGCAACGGAGGCGTCCTGGGTCGACGCTGCCGTGGCGTCTCATGGGTCGATGGTGATGTTGATTGTCGGCGACGACCTCGTGCTGCAGACGATTGACGGCCAGGAGGTTCGACGCGTGGACACAGCAGACGTGATCGCCGCGACTTCCGACCCGGCGCACGGCTTTCTCTGGATTCATTCCACCGCGGGACTCGCGGTGGTCGATCTGCTTGCGCCGGAGCTTTCTCCTCATCTCATCGTTGGCGGTCTCACGGTCGACAGCGTCGCCATCGAGTATGGCGAGGCGCCCTTTGGTCCCGCGCCCGAGGTGTTCATCGGATTGGACTCATCCGACGAACCGGGCACCGACTACGCGTTGCTTCGATTCTCCAAGCAGCAAAAAACGTTGTCGCTCGTCCACGTGGATGATGACGGGGATGCGACCATGGAGCCGCTCGACGCCGTTGTCGACGCGGGGTGGCTCGCCCGCGGTCGCGACCGAATCGACTGGCACGGCGCGGCCGAGAGATCTGTGCCTCAGGGCTGTCCGGTCGCGCAGGGCGAGCTCTATTGCCGGCCGTTCGGCAGGTCCGGTCTTTGGCTGGTCGGCATTCACGAGGAGTTGGGCGACGTTCTCCACGTGGAGGTGTTGTTCTACGATTCACAACACAAGCGGTGGAGCGTCCCGCGCGAGGGCGTGCCGATCCATGAACTCGAATGGACTTCCGAGCCCGCGAAACGGGGCGCCGAGGTCGACGTATGGTTTGCGGCGGACGGTACCGCATGGGCGGATCTCGAGTTCGTGTGCTCGCTTGGCCGAGACTGTCGCCGCCTGCCTGGCGCATTGGTCGGGGTGCTACCGCCGGGCCCGCGCGTGGCACCCTCGACCCCGTGAAGGACGTTCTCCCGCCCCGATCCCGCGGTCGCCGACTAGCCGCAGAAGCTTCCGACCAACTCCGAGGTACCCGCGCCGCACTGGCACGGATCGTGAGGAGCAAGCACCTCGCCCACCTCGCACGGCGAGCAGTTGTAGTTGTTGCCGTCCAGGTCGTCCTCGGTGCAGTACCACCGCCACGGACTATCGGCGTTACCGCAGTTGCTGCCGACGCTCGAGTCGTCGCCATAGCCCACCACGCCGCCATCCACGACGTCACAGTTGGGAAACTCGACCATGCAGGCCACGAGCGCGTCCGCGACCGGGTCGTCGCCGCAGCCGGTCGTGATCGAGACGCACCACTGGTCGAGCGTACCGCCTTCGCCCGCGACCTGGTCGGCGATCGTGAGCTCCCACGTGCCGTTGCCCGTGCCGACAGCGTCGACGTCGACGTAGCTGTCCAGATCGCCCAGCGGCAGCACGTTGCCCTCGATCGCGTTCGGCTCGGTGCAGTCAGGCGCACCGGCGGCGTCCTGATCGAACGTCGCATTGATGTCGTTGTTCGCACCGCACTGATCGTCGGCGAGCGAGACGCTGAGGTTCGCGCCGACGTGGCGCACGTCGATGTCGAGATCGGAGAGCTGCGTGTGGTTCGCGTCGATGAACACGTCGATGTCGCGCAGCGCGCCGGCGAGGCCCGCGACGGGGATCGAGCTCTGCGTCGAGCCGACGCCGGGGCCGATCGCGCTCGCCGGCGACGTGCAGAACGTGTGCACACCGGCGCAACTCAGGTCCGAGATCGTGCAGTTTGCACTGCACGTCGGCTGGCCGCCCCCGAAGCCGAGACTGATGCACGTCGTGCCGTCGTAGTCGCTACCGTCGCACTCCTCGCCAGGATCGGCGTCGCCGTTGCCGCAGCCGACACACGCGGTCAGGTTCAGCGTGCAGTCCGCTGCGCAGCTGATGGCGCCGCCATCGAGGCCCTCGGAGATGCACGTCGCACCCGCGAGCTGGCCGCCGTCGCATTCCTCGCTCGGATCGAGCACACCGTTGCCGCATTCGTAGCACGCCGAGGTGTCGAAGGCGCTGCAGTCCGCGAGGCAGGTCACCGTGCCGCTGTCGAAGCCGAGCGATTGGCAATCCTCGCTGTCGAGATCGGTGCCGTCGCAGGTCTCGGGCCCCGCCTGGAGGTTGTCGCCGCAGTCGTAGTTCTCGCACGCGCTCAGATCGTACGTGCAGTCGGCGTTGCACTCGAGGTCGCCGCCCTCGAAGCCCTCGGTCAGGCACGTGCCGCCGTCGAGATCGTTGCCCTCGCACTGCTCGTCGCCCTGCACCTCGCCGTCGCCGCACTCGTAGAGGCAGCCGCTGGTGTCGAGCGTGCAGTCCGGATTGCAGGCGAGGACACCACCCGCGAAATCCTCGGAGAGGCAGTCGCGGCCGTCGAGGTTGTCGCCGTCGCAGATCTCGTCCGCCTGGAGGTCGACGTCGCCGTCGCCGCAGCCGACGAAGCTGGTGGTCGACTCCTCACTGGAGCCTGAGGTCTCCGTGCTCGACGATGTGCCTGGATCGAGCGTCGTCGAGGTCACGGGATCGACCGATGTCGACGTGTCCGGATCGATCGATGTCGAGCTTTCGCTGGTCGGATCCGGCGCGTCGGTCGAGGTGCCGGAAGCGTCGATGGGCGTGGCGTCCTGCGGGCAACCACTGACCAGCGACACCAGCGGCACAGACAGCACGACACAGATGCGGAGCAGACCAGGCGAAACGCAGTGCATGGCGACTACACTTCCACGCACGCGGCGCTCTCGCAAGCCCCCGACCGTTCATGTTGCCGGGGTCAGCGCCGCCAGCGGACGCCGCGCCGAAGCTGCCCGCGCGCGACCCTGCGTGACGATCCTGCGCTCGAGAGCTTCGCCCAGCTCGCCCGTTGCTCAGGATGGAAAGAACGGACCGACGAGGCTCTCGGTCACTTCCCAGAGGCGGCGCGCAACGTCTTGGTCCATCGCTTTGGGGTGCACGTAGGACTTGCCCACGGGCCCGCGCGCCTGACCGAGCCCGGTCGGTCCGTAGTAAGCGCCCGGCTCCGCGCTGGGGTCTGCCGCAGCGAGCACGAGGGGATAGGAACCGTACTCGGCCTTCTGGGCCATGACGGCGTTGGTGACCTTGTAGAGCACGCGGAAGAACTTGCTGCCACCTTGTTGCCCGACACCCGCCGACTGCAGGTTCGTCGCCGAGTATCCCGGGTGGCAAGCGATGGCGGTCACCCGGCTGGCCCGCTTCTGGAGTCGCCGCTGGAGCTCGAATGCGTAGAGCAGGTTCGCGAGCTTGCTCTGCGAGTACCACTGGGTCGCGTCGTACTTCTTCGTTCCCATGAGGTCGTCGAAGTGGATCGAGCCGAACTTGTGCGCGATCGACGAGACCGAAACGATGCGCGCTGAAGACTTCTCGAGGTGTTCGAAGAGCTGCGAGTTGAGTCGAAAGTGCCCGAGGTGGTTGGTCGCGAACTGGAGCTCGAAGCCCTCTTTGGTCCGCGTCTGGGGCGGCTGCATCACCCCGGCGTTGTTGATCAGCGCATCGATGCGAGGGCAAGCCTCGGTCAGTGCAGAGGCCGCCTCCTGCACGCTCGCCGCGTCGTCGAGCTCGAGCCGGACGAAGCTCACCTCGGCACCGGGTGAGTGCGCGCGCACCGTCGCCAGGGCCTCCTGCGCCTTGCCCTCCGAGCGTGCCGTGATGACGACACGGGCCCCCTTCTTGGTGAGGATCTTGGCGGCCTCGAGCCCGAGGCCGCTGTTGCCGCCCGTGATCGCGTAGGTCTTGCCGCTCAGATCGGGAAGCTTCTCGGGTGTCCAGTTCATCTTGCAGTCCTCACGTGGCAGGCGCCCGCACTCTCGTGCAGATCGCCCGTCACCGCAAGCCAATCGCAGCGTTGGGTCGCCGCGCGTCGGGCACCTCGACGGTCACGGTCGCCCAATCACGAGTCGAACCCGTGGCCCGCGTCGAATGCGATCACGCGGTTGACCAGGGAGTAGAACAGCACATAGGTGTCGACGAAGTCGGTGCAGTTCTGACACGCGACCTCGCTGGTGACGTAGTACGCCTCGACGTGACTGCTGCCCGCGAGGCTCGCAAGCGCCTCGCGCAGGGCCGGGCCGCCCGGCGAGTACGTCGTCGAGAACGCCGGGAGCTCGTCGAGCTGAGCGTTGATGAGGTGCTGGCCGCCGCTGGTCGGGAAGCCCTGGCGGTCGGCCGCGACGAGCTGGGCGAGGCGCTCCATCGTCAGGGTCTCGTCGGGGCAACCGGGCACGCTGTACGCGGTGGCGTCGCCCATGCTGCACCACTGGCCGTTGCCGCCGGCGACGCAGCCGGCGACGAAGGTCTCGCGCGCGGCGACGAGCGGCGTCGCATCGATCGGCGACAACACCAACGGCCGCTCGCCCTCGACCTCGCAGGCATCGGCGTAGACGCAGCGCTGGACCGGACGGTACTCGCCACAGTGGCCAAGGTCGGACTGCTGCGGGTGCGTCGCGGCGATGCACGCGTAGACCGTGGGATCGCAGCCAGCCGAGGGCCACGCTTGCTCGGGGTCGAGCGTGGTGAGCTGGAGGTCGACCACGCGCAGGTCGATCCCCGCGTGCTTCTCGAGCGTGTCGTCAGGGAGCTCGGCGGCGAACTCGATGACATCCGCGGGGTCCAACGCCGGGGCCAGCTGCGCGTACGTCCACCCGAACGACCAGGTCGTGTCATCGATGCGCGTCACCGCCGGATCGGAGTGGTCCGTCGTGGTGATCGTCAGCGCGTCGGCGACCTCGTTCGTGTGCACGCGACTGCGATACGCGAGGGTCGGCTCGGCGTTGCGCATGAACACCGGCCGCACGGCCGAGTCGATCCACAGGCCGTTGTCGCCGCCGAACCGAGCGAAGCGCGGGGCCACCGTGATGCGCGCGTGGTAGTTCCGAATCGTGCCGACGCTGGTGTTGATGTCGACGTTGATCGGCAGGCCCGACAGCAACGTGTTGACCTCGTGGTCGCCGAACAGCACCACGTCGAACTTGCGCGCGCTGGTTTGCAGCGCCTCGCCGAAGGCGTCGTCGGGGACCCAGCTGAACACCTCGGCGATGTTCTTGCTGGTCCGCCCGCGGATCACGACCGACAGCTGCCCGTTGTTGCGCTCGACCCTGGCGTTCGCGTCGACCCACAGCGTCATGCCCGAGGCCTTCACCTTGGGCTGCGCCTGACCGTCGCCCTTGCCGGCGTCGACATACTCGTCGCTGGCCACGTCCTCACCCTCGTGATCGCTCGCGGCGTCTTGGGTGCACGCGAAGACAGCGGTGGAAATCGCAGCAAGCAGGAACGATGAAGACAGACGCATGATGTCGACTCGGTGCGAGGGATAGTCCGGTGGGTCGCGCGGCGCAACCGCTTTGTGTGTGACGAATTCGGCGCGAAGCACTTCTGCGGTGGCCTACACGAGTTGTCGCCAGCCTTCGCGGACAGCCCACGATCGGCGGTGCGCGACCCCAGCGGCGGTCCCGCCGCGGCCGCCCGAATCCCCGCGCGAACGCCGAGTACGCGGGTCACGACGAGTCGGGCCCGCTTGTGGCGCTTGTCCGCTACGCTGGCCTGCGATGACCGAGCTCGCCCGCTGCGGTGACTGGGTGCTCGTTGCCCAGGGCGAGCGATGGACGTTCGGTCGCCAGCGCGGCACCGGGGGCAACGTGCTCATCTTCGTGCTCGCGCTGGTCGGCTTCATCGCCGCGTTCAACGGCGTCGTGTTGACGTTCACCGTGTCACCGTACGGCTTGATCGGGCTGGCGTTCGGCGCCGGGCTCCTCACGCTCGCGTTTCGGAGGCTGCGACACCGCAACCGCGCCCGCGCGCACGCTGCGGTCGACCCGCTCGTGATCCTCGATCTCGCTGGCGGTTGGCTGCTCGGAGCAGGCGGCCAGCCGATGGCACCGCTGTCGCAGGTCGCGTTCACCACGGCCTCACAGCTCGCCTCTTCGGCGCGCATGCTCGAGTGCACGTGGCCGGGCGGCAAGGTCATCGTGCTCCGCGGCGACGCATTCGGCGGGAGCATCGGGCCGGCGGTCGACGCGTTGCGACGCCGTGGGCTGCGGGCGTGACGGGCTCGCGGCCGTCGTGGTCGAAACCCTCCCGAGCCTGCGGTCGGCGGCGTGGGGGTCGTGTACGCCGCCTACGATCCTGAACTCGATCGCAAGGTCGCGGTCGAGCTCGCAATGGGCTGACAATCTCAGTGCGCCCCGCGAGGCTCCACGCGAAGTACGATCTTGCCGCGCGTGTGTCCCGAGGCCACTGCGGTGTGGGCCAGCGCGGCCTCGGCCAGCGCGAAGACCTGCGAGACGACCGGTGTGAGCTTCTTGGCGTCGATCAGCGCGCCCAGCTGCACCAGTGCAGCCGCGTCGGGGTGGACGATGAGCCTGGTGCCGCGGATCCCTCGGGCGGCGAGCGCTTCGGGATCGGGGGGCGCCACGATCGAGACGATGATCCCACCGGCTTTGACGATGCCGATCGAACGCGCCTGCGTGTTGCCGCCGACGGTGTCGAGCACGACGTCGACGGCGCCGGCCACGTCCTCGAACTTGGTCGCTCGATAGTCGATCGCGAGGTCGGCCCCGAGCTCGCGGAGCAGGTCCTGGTTGGCCGCCGACGCGGTGGCGATCACCCGAGCGCCGCGGGCCTTGGCGATCTGGATCGCGAAGCTCCCGACACCCCCAGAACCGCCGTGAATCAGCACCGTCTGGCCGGCCGTCAGCGCGGCGGTGTCGACCAGCGCTTGCCAGGCGGTGAGTCCGGCCAACGGCACCGCCGCGGCCTGCTCGTGGCTCAGTGACGCCGGCTTGGGCGCGGCCTCGTCGACGTGGACGATGGTGTACTCGGCGTAGGCTCCGGCGCGATGCAGCGCGAGCATGGCGAAGATGGGATCGCCCACCGCAAACGCACTCACATCGGGGCCGACACTCTCCACGGTGCCCGATAGATCCCAGCCCAGGATGAACGGGAACCGATCGGCAACCAGCCGCGGCACCATCCCTGCGCGGACCTTGTGATCGAGCGGGTTGATGCCCACCGCGTGCACGCGCACCCGCAGCTCACCGGGGCCGGGCGCAGGTGGCAGCGGCGCATCCTCGTACACCAGCACATCGGGCTCGCCGAACCCGTGCAAGCGCATCGCCTTGATGATCGAAGGCGTCTGGTCGAGCTCGGCCGCGACGCCTTGTTCGGCGCCCCCCTCGGCGCTGGCTTGGCTGACCTCGGTGGTCGGTGTCTGATCCACCGATGCCGTCGGGCGAGCACACGCGCAAGCCAGCGCGAAGAAAACCGTGAGTGAGAACCCGCCGCGCATACGCATCGTCTGACCGGCCCGTCGGCCAAGGCCACCTTACTGGGGGCCCTGTGCCGGGGCAAGATGCTCCGCAGTGCGGCGGAGCACCGCGCTACGACGCTGACTGCCCAATGGCTCTGGGCGCGGCGACGCCCGGCAGCGCCATGCGCCGCTTGAGCGCCGCGAGCTCATCATCGAGGCTGCCCGCCTCGAGCGCACGGAACTGGGCCTCGAGCGAGACGACGTGCGAGTCGCCAAGCTCGGCGGCGGCATCGACCTCGGATTCGAGCTGCACGACGCGCTCCTCCATGCGCTCGAGCGTGCCCCACGGTGACGTGCCGTCGAGGCTCGCCAGGGTCGCGTTGATGGTCCGCTGGGCGTGGGCCCGCGCGGCTCGGGCCACCAGAACCGTGCGTTGTCGCGACGCGTCGCCGATCTTCTGGCTCAACCCCGCGAGCGCGCTGCGAAGGTTGTCCACCGCGCGCTTCTGATCGCTCCACTGCGCCCCGTAGGTCTGGGCGAGCTCGTCTTGCTCGGCCTTGCGCAACAAGGCAGCGCGCGCCAGATCATCGTGACCCGCCCGCACCGCGAGCATCGCTCGACGTTCCCACGCCGAGGCCTCGGCCACGTAGTGGTCGGCGCGGTGGCGCAGCGCTCGCTCGTCGGCGATGGCCACACACACCAGCTTCTTCGCCTCCATCAGCTGTTGCTTCATCTCGAGGACGATCTGATCGAGCATCTTGCCCGGGTCTTGGGCGCGATCGATCCGGTCGTTGATGTTCGAGCGCAGCAAGGTCATCAATCGATCTGTGGCTCCCATGCGCGGTACACCTCGGGGCTGGGGTCGTGCGGTCGGTCGGCAGGCAAGCTCGCCCACCATGGCCGTCGGCTGCGAACCGCGGGGTCACCGGAATTATTGCGAAGCAAAACGGGCGCCGCCGACGCAGACCTGCTCGGGACTGTCGCTGGCGTTCTCGATCGTCACCAGGGCCCCGTCAGGGTTGCTCTGGGGCTCGAAGTGGAGGTCTGCGCGACGATTGCCCAGGATCTGCAGACCACCACCGACACCGAAACGCAGATGTCGGCCTTTGCCTTCCTTGCCCCGACGCAGGGCAAACCCAACGACCTGGTCGCCGGCGGTCCCCAGCCCCACCGTGGCGGTGTCGCCAGCGGCGATCCCGAACGCGAGGCATCGATAGAGGAAGGGCTCTATGTAGACGAACGAAGGGTTTGGGCGATAGTCGCCCTCCTCGCAGTCGACCAGTGCGTCCTTGCCCAGCAGGCCATCGCACACCGGACGAGCTCCGCGCTCGACGACGATGTCGTCGGCAATCGTGAGATCATCGACGAAGCCAGGGGGCTCGCGGCGAGCGAAGAAACGCGCGTCGGCATACTCGTGCCAGGTGGTCTCGAGCTGGGCGTTTTGTCGACGCGCCGCGAGGCCGACGACCAGCACTGCGGCGAGCGTCATGGCCGCAAGACTGAGCTTCGAGACCAGAGGTGAGTGCAAGCGCTCAGCCAGCACCAGCGGGTGCCGACGCGTGAGCATGAACATCACGATCAGCGACGCGACCAGGCTGATCCACCGCCCATACCGCTCGCTGGCCCGGGTCGTATACGACAAGGTGACGCGTCCCGAGTGCGGCACCGCGACCGCGAGCCACTCGATGCCGCCCCGCAAGCTGGTGGTGGTCGACTCCAGGGGCTCGCCATCGAGCGCCCACTGCCACCGATCCGACGGGGCTTGGGCGAGCTCGAGGGTGCCGCCGGCGGTCTCGACATCGAAGGCCCGCGACTCGGCGGTGTGCTCGATCTCGGTGGCGATGCCGCGGTCGTGAACGAAGCGCGGGGCCGTGTCGGGCGGCAACCCGAACCGCGCCAAGGTGTAGGGGCCGAAGGTTCCGAGGTCCTCGAGCACTGCGGCCAGGTCAGCATCGTCGCTGCCCAGCGGAAGATCGTGGAGCACGTGCGTGACCCCGATGCGCTGGAGGATCTCGGGCGATCGACGCTCGAGGAGGTGATCGAAGTTCACGGTCGCCACATGACCGTCCAACACCGCCGCAGCGCCGGCATCGGCGATCGAGAACATGGGGTAGGTGCCGCCGCCCATGTCCGCGCGCAAGAACGCCACCCGCATCGCCGGGGTCACGCTCGCTTGGTCGGCAAGCGCGGCTCGCAACGCCTGCTCTTCGGCGGCCAGGTCGCTGCGCGCCAGCGTGTCGATGCTTGCGACGGGGCGGCGGGCCAGCAGATCCGCGCGCGCGAACATCGTCGCGAGCGCAGGCGCGAGCACGATGGCCAAGAAGATGCGAGGACCAGGGCCGACGATGGGCGCGGCGCCACGCAGTGCGGATTGCAGTGCTCGGGCAACGACGACCGCCGCTGCGCCGGTGAGCGCAAATGCCAGCGGCTTGATCGCGATCGCAAACCGGGGAAACTGCAGGTTCTTGAAACCGCTCGCGAGCAGATCGAGTCGCAGCACGGTGATCGCGTCGCGCGATCCGAGCAGCAACATCGCGCAGCACAGCCCGGCAACCAGCCAAGCGCTCGCGCGCCCGCTCCACAGGGCGAGTCCGAGTCCGACGACGGCGAGTGTGCCCGTCCAGGCCCACGGGCCTGCCCACAGATCGCCCATCGCAAATCGCACGGCGAGCTCACCGAACTCCGCCCACGGTACCGGCGAGCGCCCCAGCTCGCTCGAGGCGGCGAGAAACGTGGCAACGCCGGCAAAGGCGAGCGCGACCGCCAGCCCGTACACCAGCGCGAGGACCCGCAGCCGTCCGGCCGTCCACGCCCGCGCGTCGTGGGCGAGCACCGCGACGAGCACGAGGCCCACCGCCGAGCTCGCCGCCGTCAGCAAACCGAACGGATGCGCGAGCAGGCTGGCAGCCAGCATGATCGCCGCGATCGCGATCTTGCGCGGACTGGGGTGGCGCAGCGCGCGGAGGGTCCACACCAGAGCCGCCACCCACAGCGCGGTCGAGAGCTGTTGCGGCCAAACGCCGTGGAACATCAGATAGCTCCAACCGCCCTGGCGCGCAGCACCAGGGTCGAGCAGCCACGCGAATGCACCGGCACAGCCCGCCCAGCGCCCGAACAGGTCGTTCTCGTCGGCCGCGGGATCGTGACGAGCCCGAACGTCCGCGGCAATGGCCGCCGCGATCCGCCAAACCCCCCACAAGCTCAGCGCCCACACCCCCAACAGTCCCCACGCGTAGCTCGTGCGCAGGTCGATCACACCGAACGAGAGCAGGTGGGCAGCGCTCACCCACAGGACCCCGAGCGTGGGGTAGCCCTCGCCAAAAGGAAAACCGTGGTTGAAGCGCTCGCTCCAGCCCGAGAGCCGACCCGACGGCAACATCTCGTCGACCAGGATCCGCGCCTGAAAGTAGTGGATGGCGTGATCACGCGAGGCTGGCGGTTCGCCGGTGATCAACGGCCACAACATCCACGCGCTCACGCCCACGAGCAGCGCGACCGGCAGCGCCATGAGCAGCGCCGGCCGCGGTGCGAAAGCGCCGAGGTGCTCCCGCAAGGTGGCCCACGCGGGCGCGGTCGCGAACAGCAGGACCACGACTGCGCTCCACTGGATCAGTCCGCGACTTGCGACCGCGCATACCGCTGCGAGGGCTGCGACCACCAGCCAGATCCACGCACCCGCGCGAGGGCTGGGCGTCGCTCCTTCACGGTGGTCTCTGGGCTGCAAGCGCGCCCCAGGGTAGACGCCGCTGCGGGGGTGGGCAACGGGAGCATCAAGGGGGCGCTTGGAGCACTGCGCATGCCGGGCGTCGCAGCCGCGCTGGCCCACAGCCCAGCGCCACCGGCGATGATCTCGCCCGTGGCGGCGGCCTCGGGCGAGCAGCCGGCGGACCACGACGTGATCCCCAGACACCAAGGGCTGCCCGCGTCCAACTCTGGCCGGTGGTGGTGGCCGCGAAGAAACCTGACAATATCCTGTCATCGCCGTGGCGTATCACCTGGAGACCACCCAGGAGCGAACGCCATGCCCAAGCCACCGCACACCTTCACCATCGATCATCCCGCGGCTTTCCGCCTCGACGCCGCCCGCGAGTTTTTCGCTGGTTTCACGCCGGGCAGCGGCATGGCGGCCGCCTCGGTCGAGGAACTCACGTTGGTGTTTTGCATCGATCGCTCGTTCGAAGCGGTCGCCGTCTCGCTACGCGACGACGGCGGCCGGCTGATCGCCGAGATGGCCGGCAGTGACGACGAGCCAGCGGTACGCCGCCAACTCGGACGTATGCTCGGCTTGGAGGCCGACGCCCAGGCGTGGTGCGATCTCGGTGTTCGCGTCGCGGTGGTCGGAAAGCTCCAGCGCGAGTTCCCGGGGTTCTTCACCGCCACCAAGGCGTCGCCCTACGACGCGGCGGTGTGGGCAGTGATCGCCCCGCGACTGAACCTGAAGGTCGCGGCGCGGATCAAGATCGGCATCGCACACCGGCACGGCACGGCCATTGCTTTGCGCGGTCGGACTCACCACGTGTTCCCCGGTCCCGCGACTCTGCGTGACATCGACCACGTCGACGGACTCGGTGACGAGAAGGTCCGGCGGTTGCGGGCCGTGGCCCAGGCCGCGCAGGATGGCCGACTCGACGCCGAGACGCTCCGTGCAACTGGCCAGCACGAGGCGCTGACGCAGCTGCAATCCCTGCCCGGCATCGGTCCATGGAGCGCAGGGCACATCTACCATCGAGGTGCGGCGCCCATCGACGCACTCCCGACCATGGAGCCGCGAGTACTCCACGGCCTCGCTCACGCCCTGGGAGTCCCGACGTGCAACGTCGACATGTTCGAGCACGCCGCCCAAGCTTGGCGGCCCTTTCGCATGTGGGTCTGCGTGCTGCTCGCGCGTCACCTCGCACGCGCAGGCGGCTGGCACGGACCGACGCTCGCCTCCGAGCGCGCTGTCGCCGGTCGGGCCGTGCGACGTCGCGCGTCCGCGCCGGCAGACTGATTACTGATTACTGATCACTGATCACTGATCACTGATCACTGATCACTGATCACTGACCGCTGGGCGTCGCAGGCGCGCTCGCCCACAGCCGCGCGCTACCGGCGATGATCTCGCCCGCGGCGGCGGCCTGGGCGAGCAGCCGGCGGGCAGTCGCGTGATCCCCGGAGGCCCAGGCTGCCCGCGCCCACTCGACCCGTCCGGGACTCACTCCGCCCTGCGTGGCCTTCGCGAACGCCAGCGCCGCGGAGCTCCAGTCGCCACGCATGCTCGCAAGGTGCCCAAGCCCGAGCGCACGCTGGCCAGGGCTCGGCAGCGCAAAGGAATTGTCGACCTGCTTGGGGGTCGATGCCGCGACCTTGCGCGGACGATCGAGGTCGAACAGGCGCACCTCGCTGTTGCCGCCTTGGGTCATCAAGGTGTTGGTTCCGGGCAACGCCAGGACATCGCCGAGGCCCTTGCTGAACAGTGGGATCGACGCGACGTCGCTGCCGTCGCGAGCGTGCCAGACATCGAGCGTGCCGAGCTCGCTGCTGCCGAACACCAACGTGCCGTCCTCGGAGATCGCGACCGAGATCACCGGACCGTCGTACCGCGCTCGGCCTTCGACCTTGGCACCGGTTTGCGTCGACCACCACGCCGCCGCCCCGGTGTGGGTCCCGACCACCATCGTCCGCGCGTCGGGCGAGAAAACCGCGCCGTAGCCGATGAGTGGCTCCTGCACTTGCAGCCGCGCTGGCCCGCCTTCGCTGGGCCATAGCGTGGCGATCGGATCGCCTTCACGCCGTCCACCAGCGAAGACCGATCGCCCATCACGGGACAAGGCGAGCCCCCAAGGGCTCGAGGGTCCACCTTCGAAGTTGGTGATCTGTTCGCCAGTCTCGAGGTCCCAGATGCCAATGTTGCCGCCGACAAAGCCCGCGAGCACGCGGTTCTCGTCGAGAAAATGTGCGGCGTAGACCAGCTCGTTGCCGACGATCTCGCGGACCATCGAGTCGTCGTCGAGCGACCATATCCGCAGCACGCCGTCGCGATCCGCCTGCGCCAGCCGGGTGACCTCGGGAGAAAATGCGCAGCCGCGGGACCCGACCGGCGCGGCGGCGCCTTGAAACGTGCGCAGGACCGCCCCGGTCCACGGCTCGAGGACTCGAACGCGACCGTCCCGGCTCGCGATGCAGACCAACAATCCGTCGGCCGTGCTCGCCGACAGTTGGGGATCGCCGTCGAGGAAGAACCGCCCAGCATCGGGCGACGGACGGGCCAGGAGCGACCACCCGCTGCGGTCGGAGACGAGCAGGTCGCCAGCGTTGGTCAAGCCGTGTGGATGAGCGCGCAATCGCTGCTGCGAGACCGGCTCGCCCAGCGGCAGCGACCACATCGAGAGCTGGCCGTCGCCATGATCGAACAGCACGTCCTTCCCATCCGGCGAGAACAGCGTGACCACGGGGTCGAGCTCGGGCCAGTGGCGTACCTGGGCACTGGCGTTGCGCCGCCAAAGCTCGGTGCGCGTCTTTGTGACCACCACAAAGAGGTCACCACTGGGATCGACGGTCAGGCGTCGGGCCTCGGCGAACGTGTGCAGCACCTGGCCGCTGCTCATGTCCCACACGTAGTACGCGTCGGGGATGCGATTGTGCTGGGCCCGATGGCCACTGGCGAAACGCCCGTCTCTGCTGATGGTCTCGACCCTGGCGTCGGCGGGCAGCGGCCACTCGAGAGTCTCTCCAGACCTCGAATCGAGGAGCTTGCGCACGGCCCCATCCAACACCTCGATGAAGCGACCATCCGCACGAATCGCAACGATCGCCGGCGCGTCGCCGCTGACCGTCGCGAGCACGTGGCCCGAGGCGAGATCCGTCAGCACGATGCGGCCCGGCTCGGCCGCCGCGTAAGCCACACGTCCGTCGACAAACCCGAACGGCATGGTCGCCGTCGCCCCGACATCCTTGTCGACGGTCGTCGCGCCGTCGGGCAGCGCAATGACCCGGATGTGACCATCGGGCGTCCTGAATGCGAGCTGCGATCCGTCATCCGCGAGCGCGACCGTGAATTCGTTGTGGCCGCGATAGCCCAGCGACCAGCTCAACATCGGCGGAGCCCACTCGTGCAAGAGGTAGGCTTCGGTCAGGTCGACGAAGGCGGTGTCATCGTCGTCGGTCAGCGCCGTCCGAGCCCGACGAAGCGCCGCCTGGGCCTCCTCGAACTGGCCCGCCTCCGTCCACGTCCGTGCAGATGCAGTCTCCGCGCGTGCGGCCTGGACGTGGGCCACCTGTTCGGCGACGACCGCCTGATCACGCGACGTTCGCAACGCCCGCGCGTAGAACACCCCGATGATGAACAGGACCACCGCGGCGAGTGCAACGGTCATCACCACCGGCCCGACGATCCGCCGGTTGTGGTGGGCCCAGCGCAGGGCTCGCCCCAGCATCGAGCGCGGGTACGCGACGATATCGCTGCCTTCGAGGTAGGCCTGCACGTCGCGACGCAGCTCTTCCGCCGAGGCATAGCGATCCGCGGGATCGCGGGCCATCGCCTTGCAGGTGATCGCGTCGAGCTCACGGTCGACCGCGCCGGTGCGCCGTCGCGGCGAAACGAAGCGGCCGGCTTTGGCGTCATGCAGCGCCCGCTCGCCGGCGAAAGGCAGCGCGTCGGTGAGCAGCTTGTAGAGCATCACGCCCAGCGAGTAGACGTCGATGCGCGCATCGAGCCCGTCGCGCTTGCCCGCAAGGATCTCGGGTGCCATGAACACCGGCGTACCCACCACCAGCCCGCCGCGGGTGTGCGGGGTGTCGAACAGCTCCTCCGAAAGTCGGTCGGCCGGCGAATGGCGCTCGCTGCCATCGCTCGGCGTCCCGGCAACCCGGGCAATGCCCCAGTCGAGCACCAAGACCTCACCGAACTCGCCGACCATCACGTTGCCCGGCTTGAGATCGCGATGGAGCACGCCCTGAGCGTGCGCGAACGCGATGGCATCGCAGATCTTGCGAAACACATCGAGCCGTTCCACGGCGCTGGGGAGCGTGCCGTCTGCGCTGAGCTGTGCCAGCGAGCGGCCGCGGATCCATCGCATCGTGTAAAAGGGGCGGCCGTCGGGTGTCGTGCCGAAGTCGTGGACCGGCACGATGTTCGGATGCTCCAGCTGCCCGGATAGTCGGGCCTCGAAGACGAAGCGGGGCACGAGCGATTCGTCGTCGAGATCGAGCCGCACGGTCTTGAACACGACCTCGCGTTGAAGCTCGCGGTCCCAGGCGAGGTGGACCTCGCCCATCCCACCGCGCGCGATGAGCTTGCGAATGACGTACCTGTCACTGGCGACCGGCAGCGGCCCGGTTCGCTCGCGTCGGCCACCGCTGGGAAGGCTGTCCTGCTCCCCCACCCGCACGGTCACGGCGTCGTTCTCGGTGGCCTCGCCGTCCACCCTCGCGAGTGTACGGGTTCCCGCTCCAATAGGTGGGCGACGTGCTCATCCCCCGGCCGTTCTCTCAGACCCCCGAGACCCCCGAGACCATGTGGTTCGTGGCCCGGCCACTTCGGGCTGGGAGACTCGCGAAGGGGAAGATCGCAACGCGCTGGCCATCACGCTAGCATTGCAAAGGTAGCGCTCGAGCGAGTGCCGCCGGGGATCGCGATGTGGAGAGTCGTCCGCGAGAGTCTGGTCGCGAAGATTGCCGCCGTGGTCGTGCTGACGCTCGGTGTCGGATTTGCGATCCCTGCGGTCATCGGTGCGCGGATGCAGGCGCAGGAGCTCGAACGTAGCGGGCGGGTGGCCGCCGAGAACGTCGCGCAGGGCCTCGCGGCCGGGATGCGCACGGCCATGCTTGCGGGCAACGGTCTCACCGCCAAGGCCATGGTGCGGGACGTCCGTGAGCGCTTGGCGACTGCGGGTGTCAGAATCTTCGCGCCCAACGGCGAGGAGGTCTTCGCCGAGCCGACTGGGGCCCCGGCACTCGAGACCTTGCCCGCGCATATTCGTGCGGTGCTCCAGGGGGCCCAAGCGACGAAGATCGACGCGGCGACCGATGCGGTGCCCGTCGTCAACGAGCCCCGTTGCCGCCGGTGTCACGACGACGGTGACCTTCGCGGCGTGCTGACCGTGGGCACCGGTGGCGCGGCGATCCAGCTTGGCGGTGGCGACGAGACCCTCGACGTGATCGGCACGATCGCCACTTCTGCGTTCGAGCAGATCATGACGGCCGAGAAGGAAGACCTGCTGGACGACTACTTTGCCGAGCTCGCGAGTGGCGGCGGCATCGTCGGGGTCGAGGTTGTCGATGCCACGGGTGATCGCTCGTTCGGGAAAGCTGTGGGCGTACCCGCGGCTGCCATCGTCGAGACCCTCGCCGCGGGCGTGCGGCGGACCGTCGCGGTCGGTACCGACCGCGTGCGGATCGTGCCGCTGGCCAACGACGCCCAGTGCCACGCGTG
>CANLQR010000039.1 GCA_947492135.1 Deltaproteobacteria bacterium
ACGGCTCGTTCCGGGGAGGAACGTGACGTCCGCGGTGGTGATTCCGTGCTCATCGACACCGGCGGATCACTGCACGGCTACCGATCCGACATCACACGGACGTTCGTCATCGGCGAGCCGAGCGCGGCGCTGCGTCGTGCGTGGGACACCGTCGCATCGGCCCAGCGGGCGGCGTTCGCTGCGATCCGCCCGGGAGCGACCACCGGGAGCGTCGATGCCGCTGCACGCGAGGTCATGGGCGAAGCGGGCTACGGTCGCGACGATCGCTACTTCACCCACCGACTCGGTCACGGCATCGGGCTCGAGGTCCACGAGCCGCCGTACCTCGTGGGGGCGGGGACAACGGTGCTGACTCCGGGCATGACGATGTCCGACGAGCCGGGCATCTATGTGCCGGGCGAGTTCGGCGTGCGACATGAAGATATCGTGCTGGTCACCGCCGAGGGGGCCGAGGTGTTTGGCGAGCTCGGCCGCCCACGCCTGGGCTAGCCCGGTCCGCGCCGAGCCCAAGCGCGCACGATCAGGGGCGCGCGACGCCGACCCGGGCCACCAGCGCCACCGGAAAGGCGCAGTAGGGCGCGTAGACCAGCGCGAACACCAGCAGGTCGGTCGGCGGCAGCTCACCGGCGAGTTCCACGACCAAGTGCACGATCATCGAGTACAGCATCGTGGAGCCGTAGACCAACGCGGGCACCCGCAGCCGCGCGTCTCCACGCCACAACGCCCGTGCCGCCCACAGATAGAACGGCCCGTAGATAAACGCGGAGATGCCCGACATGACCCGCAGGAACAAAGGGTTCTGCGCGACCAGCGGGTCGTAGGCCATGCCGAACTGCCACAACCACCGTCCAAACGGATCCGTGCTGTCTGCCGCCACGTGGTCGAGTGCCGCCGCGCGATCGAAAAGCAGTGACGTGGCGGCGAAGGCGACCATGGTCGCAACCAAGAACGCGTCGAACAGCGGCCGGCGGTCACCACGTGGAGTTGCCGTCTGCATGGGGCTCACGGGCGCTGCAGGGCGATCAAGGTCAGGCCCTCGGCACCCGTATCCTTGTCGAGCTGCCCATCGACCTCGGCATAGTACATCATGGGATTGCGCGAGCGATTCTTGCGACTCGCGAGGCGCGTGCGAAAATCATCGATCGGCTGCACCTGGTAGGCCCACAGATCGGCGTGGACCCACTTCTTGCTGTAGATGGTTCGCAGGACCACGCTCGAACTATCGGTGGGCAGGCCCTCGATGCTCGTGACGAACGCGGGGATGTACTTGAAGTACTCCTCCGCGTTGCTCATGTACAAGGCGTGCACAGGCACGCCCAGGGCCTTGCAGGCGGTTGCGACGGTGCGCAGGCTGACGTCTCCTGCCAGATTCCCCGGCATCATGCGCACGCGATCGGTCTGGTACATCGCGCGGATGTGCGCGTAGTGCTCGGGATCGGATAGCCACGTGGACGGCTGCCCATCGCGGTTGCGAGCGATCACCCGCTCGAGATGGCGATAGACGGTTTCTCGTGCAGTAGCGAACCCGCGCAGCAGCCGGGCCCGAGCCTTCTCGTCGAGCCCGGCAAACGCCTCGTCGAGTCGAGCGCGTGTGCTCACCGCGTTCTTGGCGTGCCAGGCATCGACGAGCGCGCGCGGCGTCTCGTTGGCCTCGACCAGCACCTCGTACATGCGATGCAAGTCGACGACCCGGTAGTCGATGTCCATCAAGAAGGCGTACTCGGCCCGCAGCGCGGCCATCATCGTGAAGTTCTGATCGGAGCCAACGCCAACGTACGCCCCGCCTTTGTTCGCGATGAAATCGAAGTACAGATCGTGGCGGGTCTCGTTGCTCTGCACGTAGTGGATGTCGACAGGAATCGGCTCGTCGGCCGAACCCGCCGTGAACGCGGCGCGCTGGTCGTCGGTCAACGCCACGAGGCTTGCGGGACCGAGACCGGCGCTGGTTGCCACGGGGGCAGCGGTCGCAGGCTCGTGCGCAGGGTTCGGCACCGCAGCCGCAGTGGCCGGCGCGGCGGGCTGTTGAGGTTTGCTGCCAACGTTGTCCTGCGCCGCAGGCGGCGAGGTCGCCGGCGACTCGGGCGTAGGCTCGACCGTCGCCGGATCACGGCACGCGATCGCGAGGCAGCTAAGAAGCGCAAGGGCGGCGTGGCGGACGCGCGACGTCGGCATGGGTGCTCGACTTATGCCACGGTCACCGGCGAAGCCGAGCAATTCGCCAAGGTTCACGGGGGGCTTGCACTCTCGCGCACGAAAACCCACACTTACGCCCGCCCAAGCCCTGCGCTAGCCGCGCAAGGCAGGTGCCGCGGGATTCCCCGCGCACCTCGCCGGGGAGCCAACTCTCGGTCCTGCGAGCCTCGCAGGTCTGGTGTCCGGAACTTGGGTATCGACAAACCTACAGGAGGGGCGATGACCGAAGCGGACAGCGCAAATCGGCCCGTGACGATCCGGGCCGAGAACATCTCGAAATCCTACGGCGACTTCGCGGCTCTGACGAACGTCTCGTTCCAGGTCCGCAAAGGCACCGTGGCCGCGTTTCTCGGCGTCAACGGGGCTGGAAAGTCCACGACGATGCGGATCCTGACCGGCTACCTGGCACCGACGGTCGGACGCGTGGAGGTTCTCGGGCTCGACCCGACGGACCACATCGCGCGGATCGAGTTGGCTCGCAAGCTCGGCTACCTGCCAGAAAACGGCCCGCTGTACCGCGACATGACGCCGCACGAATCCCTGCAGTTCTTCGTCGATCTGCGGCGTCTCGACAACGGCGCGGCCCGCATCGATCGGGTGGTGGAGCGCTGCGCGATCGGCCAGGTGCTCCACAAGCCGATCTACAAGCTGTCCAAGGGCTACCGCCAGCGGGTCGGGATGGCGCAGTCGCTCCTGCATGACCCCGAGGTGTTGATCCTCGACGAGCCGACCAGCGGCCTCGATCCGTTGCAGATCCGAGACGTGCGCGCGTTGATCCGCGAGCTCGGCAAGGACAAGACGATCTTGTTGTCGACCCACATCCTGCAAGAGGTCGAAGCGGTCGCGGACACCGTCATCATGGTGCACGACGGTCGAGTCGTGTTCTCCGGCGTGAAGGAAGACCTCGGTGGACCGGCCGGAATCGAGGCCCGTTTCTACGAGCTGACCGGCGCCAAGGGTGGCGCGAAGAAGGAGGTGGCGTGATGGGTGGCATCGACAGCAAAGTGGTGATGGCAATCGTCCGCAAGGACCTTCGCCAGTACCTGGGCAATCCCACCGGCTACGTGTTCCTGACGCTGTTCATCGCGACGACCGCGGCGGCCGCGTTCATGCAAGAGGGGTTCTTTGCGCGGAACCTCGCGGATCTGGCCGAGCTCAACAAGCTCATGCCGGCAATCCTGATGTTCTTCGTGCCCGCGGTGACCATGGGCGCGTGGGCCGACGAGCGCCGCGGGGGCACCGACGAGATCCTTCTGACCGCGCCGGTGCGTGACGGCGAGGTCGTGCTCGGCAAGTACCTCGGGGTGCTGGGCATGTTCACCGTGTCGCTGGGCTTCTCGGTCGCGCACGTGGTGGTGCTCGCGTACCTCGGCGATCCCGACCCCGGCCTGATGGTGTCCACGTACCTCGGCTATTGGATGATGGGGGCGTTGTTCTGCGCGGTCGGCCTGGTCGCGTCGATGTTCACGACCAACGCGACGGTCGCGTTCATCCTGGGTGCCGTGGGCTGCGCGGGACTTGTGTTTGCGGGCAGCGAACCGTGGGCCGCCGGCATGCTCGGCACTGCGATTCTCGGCCTGCTGTTCGCGCTCGGATGGTACGTCGTCCGCAGCGGCGACATCCCCGGAAGCGCCTTTGCGGGCGGTCTGGGTGCGGTCGTGGGGCTCGCGTTCTGGCTGCCCTCGCTGTTGCCGTGGCTGCACGACGAGGGTGGCAACAATCGTTTCGTCGAGGTGTTCGAGTCGTTCGCCGTCGACGCCCACTTCGCGAGCTTCGGCGAGGGCATCGTTCGGCTCGGTGATGTGATCTACTTCCTCGGCGGTGCTGCTGCGCTGCTCTATTTGTGCTCATTTTTGCTCGGCAGGAGGCATTGGTAGTCATGACGCTCCACATTCGTCATCACCGCCTGATTCGATTCTGTGCGTTGGCCGCGACCGTCGGGTCGCTGGGCTACGCCGCGACTCTGGCCCGCTCACGTGCCGACATCACCTCCGAGGGCCTATCGAAGCTGACGCCCGCGACTGAGGAGCTGATCCGCAGTATTGCGGTGGAGCGCCCGGTCGTGGTGCACGCGTTCGTCTCCCGCGAGGTCCCGCGCGAGTACGTCGAGATGCGCTTGCGCCTGCTCAACTTGCTCCGCGAGATGGAAGCCCAAGGCGGTCAAGGTCTGACCGTGCGCATCATCGAGCCCGAGCTCCACTCGCCAGAGGCCGAGGAGGCCATGGAAAAGTGGAACATCATGCCCAGGCCGCTGGTCGATCGCGAAGGCGGACGGGTCGAGCAGATGGAGACCTTCATGGGCCTGGCCTTCGTGTCGGGCCCGCGCGAAGAGATCCTGGGCTTCCTCGATCGTGGCCTTTCGGTCGAGTACGAGGTCGCTCGGGCGCTGCGGGTCGTGACGCAGGACAAGAAAAAGGTGGTCGGGATCTGGCGCACCGACGCCACGATCATGGGCAACTTCGACATCCAGAGCAAAAGCCAGCAGCCGGCTTGGCGGATCGTCGAGGAGCTTCGCAAGCAGTACGAGGTCCGCTCGCTCAATCCCAAGCAGCCGGTGCCCGAGGACGTCGACGTCCTGTTCGTGCCGCAGCTACCGAGCTGTGGACAAGACGAACTCGACAACGTCCGCGCGTACATCGAGGCCGGGCGACCCACGCTGCTGACGGTCGATCCATTCCCGCTGTTCGACATCAGGACGTCGCCCAAGGAAGAAAAACTGCCGCCTCCGGGCCAGCAGAACGACATGTTCGGCGGCGGTGGGGGCGGGCCACCGGCGGAGCCCAAGGGCGACTACGTCGGATTGCTGCGCGACATGGGGGTCGAGTGGGACGCCGAGAAGATTCTCTCGGACTCCTACAATCCCCATCCAACGCTCGATCAGGTGCCCAAGCAGATCGTGTTTCTCGGGCCTCGGCAAGACGGCAGCAACAGTTTCGCCGGCAAGGACGCGTCCGTTGATGGCCTCACCGAGATCGTGATGATGTTCGGTGGCGAGCTCAAGCCCGCGCCTGGCTGGCAGGACAAGTTCACGCCATTGCTCGAGACTGGGCCCACGGCTGGCTGGGCGCTATTCGAAGCCATGGTGCAGCGGCACCCGCTGTTCGGCATCCAGGGCCCAATGCCCCCACGCCCCGGTCAGCTCGAAGACGGTCGCGAAGCCGTCGCGCTGCCCGATGGCAAGCCCAAGGTCATGGCGGCACGGATCCGCGGCGGCGCCGATGGCGAGAAGAAGGACCGCAACGTCGTGGTCATCGCAGACCTCGATCTGTTCGGAAACAACTTCTACGCCATGCACGAACGCGGTGGTGATGTCGACGCGGATGGCCTCGATGACGTCCGTTTCGACAACGTCACGTTCTTGCTCAACGTCATGGATGGTTTGATCGGCGACGATCGCTTCGTCGAGCTGCGCAAGCGCAAGGCCAAGTATCGCCGCCTGGCCACGGTGGACGACCTCAAGAAAGAGGAGCGGGCGGCCCGCGAGGCCCAGACCGAGGCGGCCAACAAGTCCGCCGAGGCCGAACTCGGCGAGGCCAAGAAGGCGCTCGAGGCTGCCGTTGCCGCGATCGAACAGCGGGGTGATCTCGATGAGACCACCAAGAAGATCATGCTCAAGAGCGCAGAACAGGCCGAGAACCGCCGGTTGCAGGCCCAGACCGAGTCGATCGAGCGTGAGAAGGCCAAGGCGGTCGGCAAGGTCGAGACCCGCTACCAGCGGCAGTCGCGGGAAATCGAGGATCGAATCCGCATTGCCTCAGTGTTGCTACCACCGATTCCGGCGCTGCTGCTCGGTGGTTTCATCTATCTGCGCAAGCGCAGACGCGAGCACGACGCGATCCCACAAACCCGTCGCAAGGGCGCGGCGAACCGAGGAGAGGGCGCATGAACCAAACAACCATCATCATGGTCGCGCTTGCGCTCGGCTCGGTGGGCCTGGCGTGGAACATGCGGCCCCGTGATCCGACTGCGGTGACCTTCGAGGACACCGGCAGTCCGCTGTCGCCGGGGTTCTCTGATCCGACGCTGGCAACCGGTCTCGAGGTCGTCACGTGGGACGAGAAGGCCGCAAAAGTCGTTCGCTTCGCCGTCGAACAAAAAGAAGGGCGTTGGGTGATTCCGAGTCACAACGACTACCCCGCCGATGGCACCGAGCGGATGGGTAAGGCGGCCGCGTCGTTCATCGACGTCAAGAAGGACATCTACTACGGCGACAACGCTGCCGAACACGCGCAGTACGGCGTGCTCGATCCGGCCGGAGCCGACGGCAAGGCCGACGAGAAGGGCAAGCACATCACCATCAAGGACGCCTCGGGTGCGACGCTGGTCGATGTCATCGTGGGCAAGGCGATCCCCGAGAAGCTGGGGTACTCCTACGTTCGTGCGCCCGCCGAGAAGCGAGTGTACGGCGCGCGGCTCGAGATCGACATCTCGACGAACTTCACCGAGTGGATCGAAAAAGATCTACTCAAGGTCAAGCGCGACGAGGTCGTCTCCATGCTCTACGATCCGTACAAGGTCGACGAGCGCGAGGGCAAGGTCAGCGGCAGCTCACCGGTCCGCGCCAACCTGGAGTCGGTCGATGGCAAAGATGAGTGGAGCGCCGTCGAGGGCGTCGACGTGCCGGCGGGCAAGATTGTCGACTCGGCCAAGCTCCGGCAGATGGTCACGGCGATCGCGAGCATCAAGATCGTCGGCGTCCGCCCGCGACCCAAGCCGCTCACGCTGCAAGCCCTGCAGTCCAAGGGCTTCTTCGTGACGCCCGATGGTCAGCGCTTGTTCGGCAACGAGGGTGAAGCCCGGGTCGTGACCAAGGATGGGATCGTCTTCAGCCTCTACTTCGGCGAGATCACCTACGAGTCGGGCCTGGCGCTGACCGCCGGCGACGAGGAGGAGCCGAGCGGACCGGTGATGGTGCCCGAGGGCGAGGAACCGGACGAGAAGGCCGCCAACCGGTACATGTTTGTCGAGGTCGCCTACGACCCAGGCATGGACAAGGGCGAGGAGCCCCCAGCGCCCGCGCCGGACGACAAGCAGCCGCCTGCGCTGCGCGGTCAGGCCCGTGCGAAGCAGCTCCAGGCCCGGTTCGGCGACTGGTTCTATGTCATCTCGGACATGAGCTACAAGCAGATCCACAAGGAGCGTTCGGATCTTTTCAAGAACGCGCCGGTGCCCAAAGAGGTGCCGGCACCGGGAGCACCGGCTCCGGGTGCTCCGGGTGCCGGAAGCCCGCCGGTCGGACCGGGCTGACGCACGGACCGCGCGCGCCGCGGGCCCAAGGCCCGCGGGGCGGTTGCGAGGAAGCGGCGGCGGGAGCATAACCCGGCGCGGTGACGTCCGAACCCGGCGCCTTAGATCAAGACTCGCGACACCGGGCCAAGCTGAGTTGGCGCGATGGGCTGTACTTGGTTGGCCCCGATCCGTTGACCTCGCCGTACTACTCGTCGGGGGCGCTCATCATCGCGGGTGTTGGCTATGCGACGCCTGCGTTTCAGATCGGCCTGTACGCGCTGCTATTCATCCTCGCGCCGATTTACGTGGAGGCGGTGCTGCTGACGCTCTCCAACGGCGGCACCTACGTGATGACCCGCTACGCGCTGAGTCACCTCGGCAAATTCGCGGTGGTCGCTGCCGCGTCGGTGGGCGTGACGATCTCGTTTTCCTACGTTGCCACTGCGATCGTGAGTCTGCTGTCGTACAGCGACTATGTGCTGTCATTGGTCGGCGGTGGGCACGGCGGACACACCGTCGCCGCGATCGGAATTTCGACGATCCCGGCGCTCGTGTTCGGGATCTGGGTCATGCCCGGAAGGTGGCGATCCATGCTGCCGACCGTGCTGCTGACGTCGCTGGCTGCGATCGCATTGTCGCCGATGTTTCCGCGGGCCGTTGTGGTGATGCTGCCGCCGCTGGTGTTGCTGTTCGTGCTCAACAACTATGGGTTGCGCGAGAGCGTCCAGGTGAGCAAGACCATCTTCCTCGTCAACCTCGGCGTCATGGGCATCACCATCTTGGCGGGTCTGGTGTACGTGATGCTCAATGGTGTGCAGATCGGCGTGTTCCTCGACGGGGTGACCGACGTCGTTCCCGAGGCCGGCAGCGGCTCGGCGCGCCGCAGCTTGCCGGGTCTGTTGACCCTGGGCGCCGCGCTGATCCCGGTCGCCCTGGGCTCGTCGATTCTCGGCGCGTCCGGGGTCGAGTCGGTGATGAACATCCCCGAGGAACTCGAGCGCCCGCGCCGTGACATCCGCCGCATCTACCGCGTGATGTTGACGATCTTGCTGGTGGTCGGCGGATCGATCTCGCTGCTGGTCTTCGCGGTGTTGCCACCCGAGCGTCTGCTGGGGGCCTCGGGCTACCTGGTGGCCGCTCTCGGGCAGACGGCCGTCGCGGGTGTGACCGGCAATTCGTTCCTTGGAAATGCGTGGAACCTCATCATCGTCGCGAGCGCAGCGCTGATGCTGATCGGCGCGACCAATACCGGGTTCGCCGGTGCGCGAGGCCTGTGGGTCACGATGGCGCGCGACAACCTGCTGCCACGCGCGTTGCTCGATCCGAACGCGCGCGGAGTGTTCTCGCGGATCAACCTGCTGTTCTTCGTCGCGATCTTCGCGCTGTGCTGGGAAGGCGACGCCGACATCGAGTTGCTCGAGCGCTGGTACGGTGCGTCGTTCGGGCTGGTCATGTTCTCCGGGGTGGTCGCGTTCATCTTGCTGCGAAAGTTCAAGCCGACCGACCGCCGGGTGTACCGCGCGCCCTTCAACATCAACGTCGGCGGCGTCAGCCTGCCGATCTCGGCGCTGGTCGGCCTGGGGTTTCTATCGTTCGCGTTGCTCGGGCTGTACGACCGCTTTGGCGCACAGATCCGCGATCTGCGTACCCTCTTGGTGAGCGCGGCGATCGCCGTCGGTGCCATCTTGTTGGGCTACAATCATCGACCTTTGCTCCGGGCGATCCACTCGTACTTCCGCCGGGTGATCGATACAGTGGAGAGCGACGCACTGGAGACCGAAGACCGCACGATCGTGGTCGCTGTGGGTGGCGTGCGGATCGGCAGGTTGCTCCACCATGCCGTGGAGATTGCCCGTGCTCAGGGCAAAGCCAGCGGCATTCCTTACCGACAGATCGTCGTGTTCCACATGACGCGCACGGTCCAGCGCGAGGCCGTCTATCGCGTGACGCGTGATTCGATCCGACCCTCTTCGATCGAGGGCAACGTGATCCGTGTGCACACCGAGATCACGGAGATCGTGCCGCCCGACATCACGATGTACCTCGCGCTCGTGCCCAATCTGCACATGGAGAAGGACACCCTGCACGCCGCGATGGACGAGATGGTCGCTTTCCACGAGCGCCATGGGTTCCGCGGACACATCGTGATCATCGGCGACTACGGCATCAGTGACGCCGACAAGGCCGAGTTGCAGCGGCGGATGTCGGGCTCGACCCTGCTGCCGGTACCGGTCTAGTGGCGCATTGTGGCGCTTTGGGCCGCACGGCGCGCGCCGCGGCTTGGGTGCCTTCGAGTTGTTCGTGGTACGGTGATCCAGTCGTGCCCGTGGGTCGTGGGTCAGCTCTGCTCGTCGTTGCGATGCTCGCGCTGGCCGCCGGCTGCGGCCAGGAATTGCCGCCCGGAGCCATCGGCGACCCCGGCGAGCTCGAGTTGTGCGTGGGTGAGGTCGAGGTCCCCGACGAGGCCCTTCGGACCCTGCTGCAGGACCTGCTCCCGCAGCCCAAGCCGCCCGAAGATGCCATGGAGGAGCCACCTGCCGTGGTGCTCGCCGAGGAGTTGCGCAAGCTCTCTGGACTTCGCGCGCCCGACCTGGGGATCACAGACCTCCGGGGATTGGAGTGCGCCCAGAATCTGCGCTCGCTGGGGCTCGCGGGCAACGCCATCAGCGACCTCGAGCCGCTGCGCGACCTCCCACTGCTCGAGGAGCTGCAGCTCAGCGACAACGCGGTGACCGACCTCTCGACGCTCGGGCAGCTGACGCGACTGCGCATCTTGGTGCTCGACGGCAACGGTCTCGAGGACATCGGACCGCTGGCGAATCTCACCGCCCTGGAGAGCCTCGATCTCGGGGACAACCAGATCTCGGACATCTCACCGTTGTCCCGACTCACCGGGTTGACGGGGCTGGTCTTGCGGGCCAACGCGGTGCGCTCGATCGATGCCCTCGCGGACATGAAGGGACTCTTTTCCGTCGACCTGTCCAACAACGAACTCACGGAGATCGACGGGCTTCGCGAACACGTCGAGTTGCGGTTCGCGGACCTCGAGGGCAACGCCATCGAGACGCTCGAGCCGTTGCGCGCGGCGACCGAGATGGTCGCAATCGACGCCTCACGCAATGCCCTGACTGGGCTCGAGGGCATCGAGGGCATGGGTTTCCTCGATCGGCTCGTGGCCCAGGAAAACGCGATCACGACCACTGCACCGGTCGCCGGGCTCATGGTCATGACGATCTTGGATCTGGGCGCAAATCAGGTCGTGTCGCTCGAGGGCGTCGAGTCTCTGGTCAGCCTGCGCAAGCTGGCGCTCGCGGACAATGCAGTCGGCGATCTGAGCGCGGTGACCGGGCTCCCGGAGATGCGTGAGATCGATGTGCGCAACAACCCGGTCGTCGATTTCACGCCTGTGGGAACGCTGCCTTTGCTCGGCGCGCTCATCGTCGGCGGGACCGGCGAGGCGCTCGACCTCTCGGCACTCGATGGCCTCACCGTGTTCCGCAAATTGTCGTTCAAGGGTGGTCGGGCCGATCAGCTGGGGTTCCTCGCCGGCTTGCCGACCATCGAGGTGATCGAGCTCGATGACACCGTCCTGTCGGCGCAGGCGGTTGCGGACCTCGGCTTGGCGCCGTCACTGCAAACCGTCTTCATCGATCGTACCGGCGCGACGGATCTCGGTGGCCTGAGTCCACTGATCTTGCTCGAACAGCTCCGCGCCGAGGACAACGCGATCACCTCTGTGGCCGTGTTTGCCGGGTTCCCGGGGCTGACTTCAGCGAAGCTCGCCGGTAATCCCTTGGTCTCGCTCGCCGGGGTCGAGGCCCTCGAGGAGCTCGGGAATCTCGACGTGTCACGGACCACCATCACGGACCTCGACGGCCTGCTCGCGAACGAGACCTTTCGAACGGACGACCTTGTTGACGCTCGCGAGACCGGGCTGGGGGCCGACGACTGCGCCGCGATCGGCTTGATCGAGGGGCGCCTTGCGGTCGTGCAGCACGATGTCATGTGCCCCTGACGCCGGGGCGGACCGGGCCACCCAGGCGACCGGGCCGGCATCCAAGTCGTAGAGTTGGCGCTGTCTCGGTGGTTCGCGTACACCCGAAGTTGCGATGCGCGAGGCGGCGGCGGCATTTGTGGAGCACCTGCGGACCCAGCGGCGGCTCTCGGCCCACACGCTGCGAGCCTATGCCGGCGATATCGAAGGCTATTGCGGATTCGTGGAGGAGCTTCGTGGGCGACCGGGGGAAGTGACCGATCTCGACGCCCGTACGGTGCGCGCCTGGCTCGCCGCGCGGCACCGCGTGCTCTCACCCACCTCGATCGCGCGCATGCTGTCCTCGATGCGCAGCTTTGGCGAGTGGCTGCGGCGCCGGGGGCTGCTGCCCGACAACGAGGTGAAGTTGGTCGCGAGTCCCAAGCGTCGCAGCAAGCTGCCGATCGCGCTGGCCGCGGACGACGTGGGTCGAATGATCGACGAGGCCCAGCGCGAAGGGCCGGCCGGGCTGCGGGACCGGGCGTTGCTCGAGGTGATCTACGGTGCAGGCTTGCGCGTCAGCGAGGCTTGCTCGCTCGATCTCGGCCACCTCGAGCGCGAGCAGGGCCGACTTCGCGTTCGCGTCGTCGCCGGCAAGGGCGGCAAGGGGCGGATCGTGCCCCTGGGCGCGCCGGCGCACGCGGCGATCGAGCAGTGGCTCGCGGTTCGCCCGTGCATGCTGACCAAGCGCTCGCCCACGGACGCGCTATGGCTGGGCGATCGGGGCGGTCGACTCGGCGTTCGCGCGGCACGGGAACTGGTCTATCGGCGCTGCGACGCGACCGGGACTCGGGCCCGCATCGCTCCGCATGGCCTGCGCCATTCGTTCGCGACCCATCTGCTCGACAGTGGCTGCGACCTACGGACCATCCAGTCGATGCTCGGGCACGCGAGCCTGTCGACGACGCAGCGCTATACGCACCTGACGTTCGGGACGATGCTCGAGGTCTACGAACGCGCCCACCCACGCGCGCTGCGGCGTCGCGAGTAGTCAGAGGTCCAGCAGGACCCGCGGCGCGGCGGCCTGATCGCGTCGTGCCACGCCCGGCGGGGGGTCGTTGCGGATGTTGTCGCCACGCGAAGGCTCGAAGAGCTCGCGCCAGGTGCCGTCGATCCACACGTCGACGAACGGCGCCGGCAGGCCAAAGTCCCCGCCGCGCAGACCTCGGGTCGACAGCTGGTAGTGCAGGTGAGGCCCACTGCTGTGCCCGCTGTTGCCGGCGAGCGCGATGACCTGCCCCACGGTGACCTCCTCGCCTGCCTGGACGCGGACAGAACCCGGTATCGCGTGCCACAGCGCGGAGTACTCGCCAAAGCCGTGGTCGATGATGACGCCGTTGCCACCGCGCTTGCCCGCTTGGCCTGGGATGTTGTCCTTGACGTCGTTGATCGCCAGGGTGACCGTGCCCGCCGCCGGCGCGAGAAGCTCGCGGCCGTAGCAGAAGTACGAACGGTTGTCGGAACTCGGCGCACCCGCTGGCTTGCGGCGTCCGTTCTTCTTCACGATGATGTCGTAGGCGAAGCGCTGACCAACCGTCTTGTAGTGGTGGTTGGTCGCATCGCTGCGACCGCCGTGGCTGATGGTCCACTCGCCGGCCCCGGGAAAGTGCAGGCGAGTGACCGGCAGATACTGATCCGCGGGGGGCTCGAGGCTGTCGAGAAACCAGTGCTCGCGGATCAGCAACCGCGCGAGCTGGCGCTTGTCATCGAGCGCGAACTGGTACAGGACCGCGGTGACTACGGGCTCGCGCTTGCTCTCGAGGCGATGGACCCAGAGGCCCGAGTACCAGAGCAGCGAACCCTCGTAGTGGGTGCGTTCGTCGAGGACGCCCTGGGCCCGGCCAAACTCGCGGACAAGGTGGGCTGCGGCCTCGTCGAGCGTCTCGGCGCTCACCCGACTGCGAAGTTCGGGAGTCATCCACTGCCGCACCAGTTGCAGGTCGCCACCTGCGATCGACTTGACCAACAGGTCCGCGTCGGAGAGCAGGGCGCTCGCGGGCTGAATTTCCGCCGCGCTCGGCGGCGCCGAGGGGCTGTGGGGAGGTTTGCAACCACCCGCGGTCATGAGGCCTGCGACGACCCAAGTGGCGAGAACGAAGCGAGACACTTTGTTTTCCGACCAGGAGTATGGCACCAACCCGTCGTCCGGGCTCCTGGAGCGATCGTACGGGCGCCGAGTGCGTCGGCTTTTTCGAGTGTCCGCGCCGCGCTGGACGTCAGATACCTGACTTCCGCGCGCAAGGCCCCTAGACTGATGCTCTGGCCTTCCGATGACCTTGGATCCTTCCGCGCGTGTGGTGGCTGAGCCATCGCTGCAGCTCCACGGGCTACCCCTGAGCCCGAGCGAGTTTTTCTTGCTCAGCCGGCTCGACACCCCAATGCGTGTCGCCGATGTCGCCAACGCGTGCGGGCTGCCGGCCGAGGAGGCCAAAGCGGCGCTGGAGAAGTTGCTCTCGCTGGGTGCCGCGAAGCTGTTGGGGCCTGCGCCCGAGCGACCCCGTTCGCCGACGCCGGCCGCCGCCGTGGGGGCCCAACGCAAGCGCGAGGGCCTCTTGGCGCAACTCGCAGCGGCACGTGGGGGGTCGTCGGTGCCGACCCCCCAGCGTTCGCCCTCGGTGGAGGGTCCGCCGTCCCGATCCGAGAACGCCGCGCGCGAGCCCGCGATCGAACCCAGCGCAGGCCCACCGCCGAGTTGGCCACGCGTGGGCGCCGACGATGTTCGGTTGGACCCCGCTCTGGGGATCTCGGTCGAGGAGCAGCAGCGCGTGCTCGCGCTCACCGACCGGCTCGCGGACCTGTCACCGTTCGAACTCATCGGCCTGTGGCCCACCCACGACGCCCGAGCGATCCGCCGCGCATATCACGAGGTGAGTCGCGATTTTCATCCGGATTCGTATTTCGGCCAGAACGTCGGACCCTTCAGGGACCACCTTTCCACGTTGTTTGGCCGAGCGACCCAAGCGTACGAAGCTTTGAGGTCCGCCGACATCCGTGCGCCGTTTGTCGATGCCGAGATTGCGCGCCGCGCCGAGATCGCGCGGCGCGCGAAGCTGGTGGACGACAGCTCCCGGCAGCAATCCGAGATGCGTGAGGCGATGGCCGAGGCCGAGGCCGCGGCACGGCGCTACGAGCGGGCCGCGCGTCGGGCCCTGCGGCATCGCGAAGCACTCGATGCAGCGATGAAGGTCCAGCTCGATGTTTACGTGCAGGATGCGGTCGCGGCCGAGCAGCTCGGCAACCTCGCGAGGGCGGCGAATGCCTGGCGCCTCGCCCTGCAGATCGTCCCGCAGGACGCGACCTTGCGCGACAACTGGCAGCGCTGTCTCGAGGTCGCCCGGTCGAAGCGCGCGACCGAGGCCTTCAATCGGGCCCTCACGCTGCGTGAAATCGGCCAGATGGCGGAGGCCGTCACGCTGCTGGTGGAAGCCGCGGTGGCCCATCCAACCGCTGAACACCTGGTCTACGCCGCCGAGGCCGTCGCACCCAAGGACAAGGCCCGCGGCCGCGAGTTCGCCCTGGGGGCCCTGGACGCGCTACGGGCCGAGAGCATGTCAGGGGGCGCCGGGCGGCGTCCCGCCGACCTGGCCCGCTTCCACGTGATGCTGGCGCGCGCCTTCCTTCACGTCGGTCAGCAGCACACCGCGCGGGAACAGGCGGCGATCGCCGACCGGCACCGACCGGGTGATCCGGAGATCCGCGCTCTTCTCAATTCCATCAAGTTACCCTAGCCTAAACCTCGTAACGCGGGCCTTCCGCGGCAAAGAGACCAGGCATGGACAACGTCGTCGGCATCGATCTGGGGACTACGAACACCTGCGTTGCCATCGTCGAGGATGGTGTACCGACGGTGATCCCCAACAAGGGTGGGTACAAGACCACACCGTCGATGGTGGCCCTGTCCGAGAGCGGCAAGCGCTTGGTCGGCTACATCGCCAAGCGTCAGGGCGTCACCAACGCGATGAACACGGTGTACGCCGCCAAGCGCCTGATTGGCCGGCGCTGGGATTCGCCCGCGGCGCGAGCGGTGTTGCAGTCGGCGCCATTTTCGATCGTCGAAGGGCCCCATGGCGACGTCCGCATCAAGCTGCGCGACCAGGCCTACAGCGTCCCCGAGGTCAGCGCGTTCATCCTGCAGGAGATGAAGCTCATCGCCGAGCAGTATCTCGGTGGCACCGTCGAGCGCGCCGTGATCACGGTTCCGGCCTACTTCAATGACAACCAGCGACAGGCGACCAAAGACGCGGGGCGAATCGCAGGCCTGGACGTCATCCGCATCATCAACGAGCCGACCGCCGCCGCGCTGGCCTATGGCTTCGGCAAGGACCTCGAGCGTCGCGTTGCGGTCTACGACCTCGGCGGCGGGACGTTCGACATTTCCGTCCTCGATATCGGCAAAGGCGTGTTCGAGGTCGTCTCGACGGCGGGCGACACGTTCCTGGGCGGCGAAGACTTCGATCTGCGCGTGATGGATCGGTTGACCCAAGCGTTCGAGGAGAAGACCGGGGTCCACGTCGGCGACGACCGAATGGCCATGCAGCGGATCAAAGACGCCGCCGAGAAGGGCCGCTGCGAGCTGTCGGTCGCCCGCGAGACGCTGATCGATCTCCCGTTCTTGTACACCACGCCGTCGGGCCAGACGTTCCACATGCAGGAGACGCTGACCCGCGACGAAGTCGAGGAACTCACCCGCGATCTCGTCGATCGCACGATCATGATCTGCGAGAAGACCCTGCGCGAGGCAAGCATCGACCACGGCGATCTCGACGACGTGATCCTCGTGGGCGGCATGACCCGAATGCCTCTGGTCCAGGCCCGGGTTGCCGAGTTCTTCGGGCTCGAGCCATGCAAGGGAGTGCATCCCGACGAGGTCGTTGCGCTTGGCGCCGCGATTCAGGCCGCGGCGCTGGTCGACGAGAGCATCGACGTGCTCCTGCTCGACGTCACGCCGCATAGCCTGGGCATCATGATCGTCGGGGGCTACTTCCATAAGCTCATCGAGCAGAACAGCACGGTGCCCACCAGCGCGTCGCACATCTTCACGACCGTCCGCGACTATCAGACTTCGGTGAAGATCCTCGTGTTGCAGGGCGAGAGCGACAAGGCAGCCGAAAACGAGCTGCTCGGCGAGTTCATCCTGTCCGGGCTACGCAAGGCCCCCCGCGGTGAGGTCGAGGTCGAGGTGACGTTTGCGATCTCTGCGGACGGACTGGTGAGCGTCTCCGCCAAAGACCTCGAGACTGGCCACGAGCAGAGCATCACAGTCACGGCGACCAGCGGGCTCACCGAGGAAGAGCTGCAAAAGCTCGTCGAGCACAGCCAGCACTACATGGTGGAGGTGCGAGCCTCGGAGGAATTCGAGCGTCAGCGCCAGCAGGCTGAGCGCCTGATCGCCGAGGTGCGCGAGCTGTTTCCGCAGGTGCAAGGCATCATGAGCGGCACCAGCTTTGGGCGGGACGCGATCGCCAAGGCTGAGGGTGTGCTCAAGCGCGCCGACACCGAGATCCGCACCCAAGACGGACGCAGCCTCGAGGAGATCATCGAGAGCCTCGAACGCACCCTCAACATGTTCCGCGGTGTCGTCAGCAAGACCGGCTTGAGCTGAGGTTCGTGGCTCGAAAGAGCACCCTTCATGCGTCTGGTTCTCGTCACGTACAACGTACACAAGTGTATCGGCGGCCTCGACCGTCGCTACCGCCCCGAGCGGGTGTGCGCGACCATTGCCCACTACAAGCCCGACTTCTTGCTGCTGCAGGAAGTCGATGACGGAGCCAAGCGTTCCCAAGGTCATCGCCAAGTCGACCTGCTCGGCGAGGCGCTCGGGCTGGGCCATCGCACGTGGTTTCCGAATCACTTCCTGCGATCAGGCGGCGCGTACGGCAACGCGATCCTGAGCCGGTTCCCACTGACGGAGACGCGAAACATCGACGTGACCGTGGCTGGACGCAAGGCACGCTCGATCCTGCATGGGAGATTTCGGGTGCCGGTCGGCAGGCATCTGCGCACGGTGCACGTGTTCAACCTCCACCTTGGACTGCGCGAGGCCGACCGCCGCAGCCAGCTGGTCCGGTTCATGGACGAGCATCCCTTTGCGGGGCTTCACCAGCGGACGCCGATCGTCGTGGGCGGGGACTTCAATGATGTCTGGGGGACTCTGGGCCCCGAGCTGCTGCTGCCCGCGGGGTTTCGCGGGCCGCTCGCGCGCCGGCCGACCTTTCCCGCCTTTGCCCCGGTCCGCGCGCTAGATGGGGTGTACGTGCGCGGCGATGTCGTGCTTGGAGAGGTTCTCCCGGGCAAGACGGCGCTTGCGCGGTCGGCTTCGGATCATCTGCCGCTGGTGGCCGAGCTCGAGCTCTGACGCCGTTTTGTCGGCGCCGCGAGGCTGGTATATCTCCACGGCTGGTGGGAGAGCGGCGCGGTTGGACTCCAATCCGAGTGACGAGGAGTTGATGGCGACCTACGTCGCGGGCGACCGCGCCGCGTTCGCGCGGCTCTTCGACCGCTGGGCGCCGCGACTTCGCCAACTCTTCGTACGCGGAGGCCTGCGCAACGACGACGCAAACGACTTGGTCCAGCAAGCGTTCCTCCAGCTCCATCGTGCCCGCAACGACTTTCGAGCTGGGTCGGCGCTGCGCCCGTGGATCTACACGATCGCGCTGAACCTCCGGCGCCAATTCATGCGTCGCCTCGGGCGTAAGCCCGAGCAGGAACTCGAAGAGTCGACGGTCGAGGCGCGATCAGGCGTCGAGGACCCCGACGCGAACCTCGATGCCCGCCATGTCCGGGCCGCCTTGGCGAAGCTGCCCGAGGCCCAGCGAGAGGTCATCATGCTGCACTGGTTCGAGGGACTGACGTTTCGCGAGGTCGCCGAGGTCGTCGGCGCCACGCCGACGGCGGTCAAGGTTCGCGCGCATCGCGGCTACGCGAAACTGAGAACTCATCTCGAGGCAGCAGGGGTAACCGTGCAGCCCGATCCATCGTACGTCTCCAGGGAGGGCTAGCCGGTATGGATTGCGAGGAGATCCAGCGGCGGGCCGCAACAGGAGGAAACACCGGGGATACGGCCGTCCTGGACCACTTGCGTGGGTGTTCCGCCTGTGCGGCCATGGTTGCAGCGGCCGCGGTGCTGGGGCGCGCCCCCACGGTGGCCTCGACGGCGCCCGCATGGGCCGCGACCTTGGCCGCCATCGAACGCGACGAGCGGCCGCTTTCGCGCCTCCACAGCTGGTCGACACCCGGTCGCCAGGCGTGCGGGTTTGCGCTGGCGCTGGCGGTGCCGCTCGCGGTGTTCTTGCTCATGCCGCGCGACGACCTCGGTGCCTACCCAACGGCGCGGTGGTACGCCGAGTGCTTGGGCCTGGCTGTCGCCTCTGGTTGGGCAGCGTCGCTCGCGTTGGCGCCATTGCATCGACCCGCGCGGGTGTCGATGGCCCACTGGGCAGGCCTGCTCGGTGTCTTGGTGATCGTGACGATCGCATCGTTGCCCGCCGCGCATGCGCAAGACGCAGGGGCACTCGCTCCCGGCGGCCACGACTTCATCGCGCGTGCGCGGGGCTGCTTCGTGTTCGGAACCCTGTGCGCGGTGCCGACGTGGTTTGGCCTGCGGCTTCTGGCGCGGGATGGAGATCGACTGGGCGCGCGCGCCGATGTGGTCGCAGCGGCAAGCGCTGCGGTCGGTGTCGGTGGGGTGTATCTCCACTGTCCGATCACGGACAACGGACATCTGTGGCTCGGCCACGTGACGGTTCTGCTGCTGCCTTGGCTGTGGGCGCTGCTCGCCCGACGCTCGCGGAGCGTCCGTCGCGGCTAGTCCACCAGGGGACTAGACGCGAACGCCGGCGTCCTTGCACGTGTTGCGAACGCCGCGACGCTGTCCCAAGGGCAGCCGCGCGATGGCGTTGCGCGCGACCTCTTCGCGTCCGAGCTTGCAGGCTGAAAGTGCGACGATCCGCGCCGCGCGGGGGTTGTCGCGCGCGGCCAAGCTCCTTTGCGCATTGCGTAGGGCGGTGCCATGGCGTCCGTCTGCAAAGGCCTTCTCGGCCTGCCGCAGCAGGGCCTCCGCGTCGAGCGTTGCGGGCGGTTGCGCCACGGGCGCTGGCCGCGGCGACGCGCTGAGCTTGGGTTCAGCCGAGTGGGGGGATGCATGCTTGCGCGAGCGGGGCACGCGGCGAGCCGCGGGCGCGGGGGTGGTCTCGATCAGCGTCGCCGCCGTGGCGGCGGCCGGCGGCGTCGGGGTCTCGGGCATCGCTGCTGGCGTCGTGGTCTCGACGATCGCTGCGAGCGCCTCGGGCGGTTCGGGGGGGTCAAGCATCGTCGCGGGCGCATCAGCAAACGCCGCGTCGGCTTCGGGCAGCGCGGTCTGCTTGGTGTCGACGGCGGGCGGCGCCGCGCGATCGGGCGTGGGCGGCTCGAAGGTGGGCTCGGGCTGGGCCATTGCAGTCGCCGCGAAGGTCAGTTGGTCGCGCAGCGGCTCGAGCCCGGTCACCGCTTGGCTTGCGGTGGGTGCCAGCCACCAGCCGGCGACAGCGAGGCTGGCGGCTACGCCCACCGCAGCCGCGAACCACGCGAGCCGCGGCGAACGGGACGTGGCGCCGCGTGGGGCCAAGACCGCGGCCTCGCCCGGCGCAGCCGCAACCGCGAAGACGGCATTAGTCGCAATCGCGGTCGACTCACGTTTGGCCGGCCCCTCGTCGTAGAGCTCCGGCGCCACTGCGGGCGCGGGTTCGACGATTGGCGCCGCGGTCACCGGCGCCGCGGTCATCGGCGCCGCAGTCAGCGACTCGGCGACCTCCAGCACGAGCGACGCCGTGTCGATCATCATGATCGCCTCGGGCACCGCGGGGCGCGGTGTGATCGCAATCGGTTTGGCGAGCGCCAGACTCTGCGGCGCGAGTCTGGGGCCGTGGCGCAGCACGTCCGGTAGTGGCAGCGGTGGTCGGCGTGCGCGGATAGGTTCCATGCTGTTCGGCGTCAGGCCCGACCCCAGCACGCGCAGCGTCGGCAGCCCCTCGCGGGGATCGGGGAGCGACGAGCTTGGCTCCTGTGGTTCGAGCTCGATCTCTCCGCTATGGAGCAGCAGCTCGTCGTCGTCGCCTTCACGCGCGCCCTCGTGACCGCTGACATCGGCCTGCGCCCGACGCCGCAGCGCCCGAGCCTCGACCGGCGGTAATCGAAGCGTCGGCAGCAGCTCGTGATGCTCGCTGGGTTTGTGACTCGCTCGCGGACGTCGCGTGACGACCGTACGATCAGCGCCGCTCGGTGGGGACTCGCGCGCAGGGCCGACGTCGGGTGGTGGAGGCAACGCGCCGCGTGCAGGCTCGTGAAAGCCGGTTGCCGGATCGCTGGCCGTACTGTTGGGCGGTGGGCACATGACGGACGACGTCCTGTACCCGAGGCTATCAGCCACGCGCGGTGCTGACATCCCGGCATGCTGCGATCACGTCGTCTTGTACGCCGCAGTCGCGAAGTTGTGTCTCGGTGTGCTCACCGAGAACCGGTGCGGGGCCAGTGGGGGCATTTTCGAACGAAGGCAGTGCACGGGTGGGCACCACCAGCGGTGGCCCCTCGAGCATCGGGACGTGCTCGAATAGTGGGCTCAGCCACGTGTGTTGCAGTGGATCGTCGACACCGACGACCACATCCACCGGCAGCCCAGCAGCCGCGGCCCGATCGCGCCACGTACGAGCAGGGGCGGTTTCGAAGACTTCGGCGAGCCGCGCGACTGCACGCGCACCGATGGCATCGTCGCGCAGGCCATGTTCGAGCAGCTCGGGCGTGCCGATCAGCGCACACAGTCCGTGCCAGAACTTCGGCTCGAGACAACCCACCGCGATACGACGGCCGTCGCCACAACGATAGACACCGTACGCGGCGCATCGTCCACCGATGAGATGTTCACTCGCCCCCACCGCGCCGCTGGCCTGGTGATCGGCCCAGGGCCACACGACGTGAGGCAGGGCGCCGGTACACAAGGGTTGTTCAACATGCATGCCCAACGTCGTGCTCGCGCGGCGCAGCAGCGCGGCGAGCACCGCTTGGGCCGCGAGCAGTCCGGTGGTGACGTCGGCGAGCTGGACCCGCGGGGTGTTTGCATCCTCGCCAAGGCGCTCGAGCAAACCCGTACGCGCGAGCACGTTGAGGTCGTGGGCGATATCGTCAGACCCCACCACGCCCCCCGGAAATCCCGGGAGCGAGACCGTGATGAGGCGGGGGTTCGTGGCGCGCAAGGTCTCGGGTGCCACGCCCCAGCGAGCCAGAGTCCCGGGCCGGAAGCTCTCGATGAAGACGTCCGCACGATCGGTCAGCGCGCCCAGGGCGGCATTGCCCGCGAGGGTCCCCAATCGCGCGACGACAGACTGGGCGCCAGCGTAGTAGGTCGCGAATCCCACCCCGATCCCGCCGCGCAGCGGTGCCATCGCGCGCATCGGATCACCACCGCGTGGATCCTCGAGCTTCACTAGATCCGCGCCAAGCGACAGCAACGCGCGGGCGAGCACCGCCCCGGGGATCATGCGTGAAGCGTCGACGACGCGCAGGCCTGCAAGCACAGGCGGCGCGGCGTTCATTCGTCATCCGCGGGCGCAGCCGGCGGAAATCCGAACAAGCGGGCGGTGCCGACGAGGGTCTGAGCTTCGACGGGCGCACCCTCTTGCGCCGGTAGTCGCGTCGGCGTCGCTGCCGACGGCGAGTCATCAATTCTGGCGAGGAGCGTGGTGGGCCGCAGCGGGCCGACTCGGAGAAACCGCGCCAGCAGGAATTCCACCTCACGACGCAGACTGTCTTGGTCGCCGTCGTTGACGATGACGTAGTCGGCGCGGCGGCGCTTGACGTCCTCGGGGAGCTGCACGGACATGCGTGCGCGAACCTCGGCCTCGGTCACACCGTCTCGCGCGCAAACCCGGAGGATCCGGATCGCCTCGTCGGCGGTGACGAGGATCACGGCCTTCATGTCGCTCTGCAGGTTCTTCTCGAACAGCAGCGGTACCTCGTACACCGCCACGGCGTGACCGGACTTCTCGATTGCGTCGAGGACCTGCTCGAAGCGCTCGCGGATCCGCGGGTGCAAGATGGCCTCGAGTTGTTGTCGCTTCGTCGGGTCCTGGAACACGACCCCAGCCATCTTGCGACGATCGAGCTCGCCGCGCTCATCGAGAACGCCCGTGCCGAAGGCCTCGACGACGCTCGCGAGGCCCTCGCTACCGCGGGCGACCACGACCCGCGCGAGCTCATCGGCCGAGACGACCGGGATTCCGTACTGCTCGAGCAAGTCGGCAACCGCGGACTTACCGCTGCCGATGCCCCCCGTGAGTCCGTAGACGTCCACTGCTTGGGGAGTGAGGCTACACGCGCGCAGCCGGGCAGTATAGTGTCCCCGCGGAAGCGCGGGTCGGCAATGACAAGTGAACACTGGCGGGTGATCGAGGCGCAATTCGAGCGGAGCGCACCAACGCGCATGGCAATGCCTCCCGAGGGCCTGCCCGAGTTCGCGGTTTCCGGGCGCTCGAACGTGGGCAAGTCGAGCTTCATCAACTCGTGCACCAACAGCACCGCGTTGGCCCGGGTGAGCCGCTCGCCGGGACGCACGCAGTTGCTCAACGCGTTCACGTGGAAGTTGCGGGGACCCAACGAGGGTGCGTTCGAGGCCCGCTGCGTCGATCTGCCAGGCTACGGGTTTGCCAAGGTGTCGCGGAACGTCCGCGAGAGCTTTGCGGAAATGGTCGAGGACTACTTGCTGCGCAGGAACTCGCTGGCGGTCGCGTTGCTGCTCGTCGACTGTCGCCGCGAGTTCGACGAGCGAGATCGAGCGCTGGTCGAGTTTCTCGCCGTGCGGCCTGGGCTCGAGCCGGTCCAGGTCTTGCTGGTCGGTACCAAGGCGGACAAGCTCGGCGCCGCCGAACGGGGCCTGTGGACCGAGCGCACCGCGGACATGGCAGGGATCGCTCGCCGTGATGTGTTCCTGACGTCGACGCACGCGCAGATCGGGATTTCCGGTCCCCGCACGGTGCTCGAGCGGCTCGCCGAGACCCTGCGCCCGACATGATCGTGCGCCTGCGCCCGGCGACCACCCTCGACCTCGACGTGCTCGCTGCGGTCGAGGTCGCCTGTTTCGAGGCGCCGTGGAGCCGCGAGGTCTTGGCCCAGGACCTCGAGCGCCCGATCGCCCGGGTGGTGGTGGTCGAGCTCACCGACACCCAGCCCGCCGCCTCGGGCGGATCGAGCGCGCACGTGGCCGGCTTTGCGTGCGTCTGGCACATCGTGGATGAGGCTCATCTGCTGCGCATCGCCGTCCATCCCCAGTGGCGCCGCCACGGTTGCGCGTCTGCTCTGCTGCGCCGTGTGCTCGATGATGCGCTCGCGGCCGGTTGCGTTCAGGTCGACCTGGAGGTCGGCCGGTCCAACGCCGCGGCGGCCGCATTGTACGCTGGCGCGGGATTCGTCGAGGTTGGCCTGCGCCTGGGCTACTACCAGCACCCACCGGACGACGCGGTGCTGCTGCGCTGCCGGCTCGGCCCTGTGGATCCACCGCCGTCGCCCTGATGATCGGGAAGCGGTTCCGCCGGATGCGGGTTCGGCTGGACGGATGGCCCGCGGGTCGACTATGACTCGCTTGCTTTGCCGTCGCAGTTTTCCGCGCGCGTCGACACCAACCGGGACCTTGGCGGCGGCTACGTCGTCCTCGAATTCGCCGCCGAGGGCGGCGGGCTCGGCGACGTCGTGGCCGGCCAGTTCGCCATGCTCCGCGGCGACTGGGGGCGCGAGCTCCTCAATCCCCGAGCGTTCAGCGTGCTTTGGTCCGCACCCGACGGTCGTTTCGCGGTGTTGCTCAAGGCCTACGGTCGGGGAACCACGCGGCTCGTCGCGAGTCAGCCCGGCGCTCGCGTGACCGTCACCGGTCCGCTGGGTCACGGCTTTGCGCCGCCCGATGGTGTTCGCACCCAGCTGCTGGTCGCGGGCGGCGTCGGTCTCCCGCCGCTGCACCTCCAGGCGCGGCAGAGCGCCGCTCGGGGACACGCCGGCGTGACCGAGCTTTATTATGGCGGCCGCAATCGCGACGACCTCGTGATGCTCGACGACTTTGCGGCCTGGGGAGTACGCGCCGTGTTGGCCACCGAGGACGGCAGCGCAGGGATCCGCGGCTTCGTCACTGCCGCGCTCGAGGAGCGCCTCGTCGAGGCCCAGCGCTCGGGTGAGCAGGTCGAGATTCTATCCTGTGGTCCGACGCCGATGCTCGCGGCCGTGCGCAAGATCGGCCTGCGGTTCGAGGTTCCGACCTGGCTCTGTCTCGAAGAAGAAATGGCCTGTGGGTTCGGCGTGTGCCTCGGGTGCGCAGTCCCCGTCCACGGACCGCGGCCGTATCTCTATTGCTGTAGCGATGGCCCGGTGTTCGAGGCCAAGCAGGTGCGCTGGCCATGACTGCCGCGCCACGCACCGCCGCGATCGATCCGGCCAGTGTCGATCTCCGCACCCGCATGGGTGCGTTGGAACTCGGCGATCCGATCCTCGCGGCCTCGGGCTGTTTCGCCTACGGCCAGCAGTTCGCGGACTTCATGGACTTGCGGCGGCTCGCGGGGCTCTCGACCAAAGGCATCTCCCCCAAGCCGCGTTTCGGCAATCCGCTGCCGCGGATCTGCGAGACCGCGTCGGGCATGCTCAACTCGATCGGCCTCGAGAACGTCGGCGCCGAGGCATTTCTCGCCGAGAAACTCCCGTTTTTGCGCGAGCTAGGCGTCAGCGTCTGGGTGAACTTCTTCGGCGAGGACTTCGCCGCGTATGTCGAATGCGCGCGACTGCTCGAGGCGGGGCGAGGACAGGGTATCGCCGTCCTCGAGATGAACATCTCGTGTCCGAACATCAAGAAGGGCGGAATCGAGTTCGGCACCGTGCCCGAGGTCGCGCACAGGCTGACGCGGGCCTGCGTCGATGTCACCGATCTCCCGATCGTCGTGAAGCTGACGCCGAACGTCGCCGATATCGTCGGGATGGCCGACGCGGTGGCCCAGGCCGGGGCGGCCGGTGTGTCGCTGATCAATACGATCACCGGCATGGCGATCGACGTCCGGACTCGCCGACCCCGAATCGCGACGATGTACGGCGGGCTTTCCGGGCCTGCGATCAAGCCGGTCGCGCTGCGCATGGTCCACCAGGTCGCGACCGCGCTGCCCGGGCTCGCGATCTGCGGCATGGGTGGGATTGTGTCCGGCGAGGACGCGCTCGAGTTCATCATGGCCGGGGCCAGTTGCGTCCAGGTCGGGACCGCAAACTTCGCCCGGCCCGACGCCGCGCTCGTGGTCGTCGATGAACTCAGGGCACGGATGGCCGAGCTCGGCATCGCCTCGGTGTCCGAGATCGTGGGCTGCATTCGGCCGATCGCCCCCGAAGCGCCGCAGGTGACCGAGTAGCGGGTTTTGAGGCGGCCGACCGCCTAAGCCCCCGAAAAAGGTCCCGCTCGCGCGCTTGCTCGGCACGCACCATCTCGGATAGGGTGCGGTGGCAACACATGGGCAATCGTGTCGATCCATGGCGTGCGCGGGTCGCTGCCGCAGTGATCGACGCCTCGCCGGACTACGCAGCGACGCTGGTCAGTCGTGCAATGGGCCTCGCGGCGAGGATGCGCCTGCCCCCGAAGATGGGGCGGGCCGCCGTGGGTGCCTACATGCGCTACTTCGGCGTCAACCAGCACGACATCGATCCGCTGGCGCTCGAGGACGGCTTCGAGAGTTTTGACGCATTTTTCACGAGGCCGATGCGGGTCGGCGCGCGGTCGATCGATCGCAGCGCACGGACGCTGGTGTCACCGTGCGACGGCGAGCTTCGCGAGACGGTTCGTATCGAGCGCGCGGACACTTCGGTGGTCGCCAAGGGGCAACAGTTCACGATCGGCGAGCTCGTCGCCGACGAGGAACTCGCCCAGCGATTCGTCGGCGGCGTCGCCTCGACGATCTACTTGCACCCGCGCGACTACCATCGTGTTCACGCACCGTGTGACGCGCTGGCGTTGCGGGTGACGCTGGTTCCAGGGCGCCTGCTGCCCGTCACGGCGGCTGCGGTAGCCCGCGTTCCGCGGTTGTTCGCCCTCAACGAGCGAATGGTGCACGTCTTCGAGACCGGCCATGGTCACGTCGCTGTCGTGATGGTGGCGGCGTTTGGCGTCGGGCACATGACGTGCTCGTACCATCGGTTCGCTCCGCACCCCCGCGAGCTTCAGATCCACGACTGCGATCCTCCGGCGCGACTGCGCAAGGGCGATGAAATCGGGGTCTTCCATCTCGGTAGCACGGTCATCGTTCTCACCGAACCGGGGATGCACGTTGCCGAGACCTCGGTACCGACGGCCCTGTTGTTGGGCCAAGCGCTGCTCGAGGACGACGCGCCATGAGTCAGTGGGCCACGACGCGCGAGCAGTGGAGCGCATGGATTGAGGACCGCACGCAGGCCGTCCCGCTCGAGGTGCTCGATGCGTGGGATGGCCAGTTCCGCGAGGTACTCCGCGCTCTGTCATTCGGACCCAGCGCCGAGGTGACTGCCACGAGCCAGGCCTCAGCGGAGCCTGTGGCTTCGTACGACAGCATGCCCACTTTGGTCCGCGAGGGTGGCCACAGCGAGGACGAGGTGGATGCTGCCGAGACCCTCGTGCACGGCGCCCGTGCCGACCTCGAGGCTGCGGGCGCGCTCGAAGTGAGCCTGCATTCCGCCCCCGGAGGCCTGCAAATCGATCTCGATCCGCTGCCTGCCACCTCCGGCGATTGGTTCATCCCGCCGCTGACCGAGCGCAGCGTTGTCGGACCGGCGCCCGAGGCCCCGCAGTCGGCGTCCAGCCGTACCGTCGTCGCGCCGCCCACTGCCCAGGCAGCGCCACAACGTGTTGACGCCACCGCATTGCTGGGACCGCCGCCTTCGTTCGACGAGTCGCCGACCGGTTCCGCACGCGAGGCGGCGGTGATTCGCACCGGCAACACGTTGATCCCGATCGAGCCGGAGGCTGCGAACACCCAGACCGCCGGTGTGATCGTGACGGTGACCGGGGACGACCCCGACGAGCCGGCCCCACCGCGGCGCTCGAGCAAGATCGTCATCTCGACACCCGTCGACACCGCTGGCACCGCGGCTGAGGCGGAGAGCGAGTCGGATGTACTCGAGTCCTCGGATC
>CANLQR010000040.1 GCA_947492135.1 Deltaproteobacteria bacterium
CGAGCTCGCGGCGGGCTTCGAGCTCGGCACCGTGGCCGCTCGACGACAGCCGTCGCTGGGTCACGAGATCGCTGGGGCCGAAGAACATCACACACGCGCTGGGCCGGCCGTCACGTCCAGCCCGACCGGCCTCTTGGTAGTAGGCTTCGACGCTGCCTGGGGTCTGGAAGTGGACGATCACCCGCACGTCAGGAAAGTCGATGCCCATGCCGAAGGCGCTGGTGGCGACCAAGATCGGTGTGCGGCCGTGGGCGAAGGCACCATGGGCCCGCTCGCGCGCCAAGGGCGTGCGGCCGGCGTGGTAGTAGCCCGCCGCAAAGCCCTTGCGTGACAGCTGTGCAGCGACCCACTGCGTGACCGCGCGCGTGCTGCAATAGACCAGCGCGCGGCCGTGCGCGAGGCTCCGACTGCGCACACCCGCGTGTTCGAGCGCAGCACACAGCGCGGTCAGACGGGCCTCGCGGCCGCCGGGCTGTTGCACCGAGAAGCTCAGGTTCGGCCGACGAAAGTCGCCGCGGATCACCACGGGTTGACGCAACTCGAGTCGCGCGGAAATCTCGTCCATCACCCGCGGTGTCGCGGTGGCGGTCAACGCGATCATCGGCGCGTCGACGCACTGCCGTAGCTCGTGGAGCCGCAGATAGTCGGGGCGAAAGTCGTGGCCCCATTGACTGACGCAGTGGGCCTCGTCGATGGCCACGAGCGCGACGCGTGCCCGCTCGAGCAGGCGGCGAAATCCCGGCTTGCAGGCCCGCTCGGGCGAGACGTACAGCAGCGGCAGCTCGTCGCGGAGCAAGGCCGCTTCGACGAGTCGTTGCTCGTGGTCTTCTTGATGGCTGTGCAGCGATCCGGCCACGACCTCGCGGCTCGACAAGGCGCTCACCTGATCCTGCATCAAGGCGATCAGCGGCGAGATCACGACCGTGGCGCCACGGCCCTCGCGATGGGCAACGATGGCCGGAACTTGGTAGCAGATCGACTTGCCCGAGCCGGTGGGTAGCAACACCACGACATCGCGGCCGGCGACCGCCGCATCGACGGCGTCGTCTTGACCGCTGCGAAACTCGGCATAGCCGAAGACCTCCTGCAGCACGGCGCGTGCGACCAGCGAGCGGGTCACGCGTTAGCTCCGGACGACCTCGACGAGCGCGGCCTTGCGGTCGCGACGCGCGCCCTCGAGAACCGTGGTCATGCCGCGCGACGCAGACTCGCGGCCGCGCGCGGCGGTGCCGTCATCGGCGCGAGCTCGAATGGGTGTAGCCCGGTGGCGATGATCAGCCCGGCCATCGTGAGACCACGCTGGCCATGCTGCAGCAGGCCTCGGGTTTCGAGCCAGCCCAGGAGATCGTTGATCCGCGCCGGCTCCTGGCCGGTCAAGCGTCCCAGCAGCCGTGCATCGGCGTGCACATCGGCATCGGCCAGATCGAAGATGGCCCGCAACAGGTCGAGAGCGTCGTTTCGAGGTGGAGCGGCGTTCATGGCTGCAGATTCGAACAGCACTGCCCCGATGTCCAACTTCTGACGAAATGTTCAGGGGGGGAGTGTGCGACCTGCGCCGCGGGCGACCTCGCGCGCGACCAACACCGAGTCGACCAGCATCTGGACGATCACCACGTCATTTCGTAGCGGCAGGTCTGAGACCTTGCCGAGGCGGTCGTCGAGGGCTCGGCCGACCCGCTCGAGCAAGGCCTTGGCTCGCAGCGGGTCCTGCAGGATCAAGCTGCGCGCGAGGTCGACGCGAGCCGCGTTGGCTTCCGCAAGCATCTGGGCTTTCTCGTCCACCGCGAGCTGATGCTCGAATGCGTCGATGGCCGCAGCATTGTCGCCCAACCGCAGGGCGCAGCGGCCAATCCCCGCCCAGTACGCACCGATCGACGGATCCTGCGGCGCGGCGGCAAGTCGCAGGGTGAGGCCCTCACGGTACTGTGCCCACGCCTCGCGGTAAGAACGCGTGTCGTAGAGCGCGCGGGCGAGGTTGAAGTGGCCCAGGGCGATCGACGGATGGTTCGGGTCGTTGCGCTCGCGAATCGCCATGGATCGGCGCATCAATGCCACCGCTTCGTCGGGGCGCCCGCGCTGCGCCACCACGATCGCGAGGTTGGACAGCGAGGTGGCGACGGCGGGGTGTTGGTCGCCGAGCACCCGGACCAACCCATCGATGGCCGCGACCAGCATGCGCTCGGCCTCGTCGTCGCGGTTCAAACTTCGCAGGGTGTTGGCGAGGTTCGCCAGCGCCCGCAGCGTCGCGGGATGGTCATCGCCATAGAGCTCACGGGTTGCATCGAGGGCCCCGCGCTGGTGTTCGAGCGACAGCTCGAAGTTGCCGCCGCGTTTCGCTGCGATTCCGAGCGCCGCCTCGAGCTGCGCGCCCAGCAGCCGATCGGCTCCGATGACCCGGAGCACGGCGCCGGCGTCGGCGCCCAGCGCTCGAGCCTCGGCGAATCTCGCGGGTTCTTGCCCGACCACGAACACCAGCTGGGTCAGGGCTTGCGCCCGAGTGGCGTGGTCATCGGCAAGCTCGGCCTGGGTCACCGCGCGTCGCAGGCTGATCTCGGCGTCGGCGTTGGCTCCGCTCGCAACCTGGTTCTGGCCGCGCACGAGCAAGGCCGCCGCTTCGAGGGCCGGATCGTCGAGCTCGCCGGCCGTCAGCACCACGGCGTCGACGTCCGCGAGCGCGACATCATACCGACCCACGGCTCCGGCTGCGCTCGCGCGACCCAGGCTTGCCCGTGCCGCCGCGGCCCGCTCGCGGGTGGTGGTGTCCGCGATCTCGCGATAGGCCACCAGCCGCCGAGGATCCGCGCAAATCTGAGGATCAGGGAGACGAGCGGCGGCGTCGACCGCCTGCATCGCGATGCCGATATCCGCACCGGCCAGCAACTCGGTCAATGCCCGCAGTTCGGCCGCGCGGGTGTCCAGGCAGCGTTCGCGCCGCGGATCGGCGCCACCGGCCGCCAGCGATGCCGTCGCGCAGGCCTCGCGGGCGGTGGTCATCCAGGCCTCGGCGTACCCGTCGAGCAAGCCCGCCGTGCTCTCCCAGGTGCGTTCGGCGAACGGCGCCGCCGTGGCGACCAGAGCCTGATGGATCTGCGACTTGGTCGCCTCGTCCCAGGCGCCCGTGAGTCGCTCGGCGAGGCCGTCGCACCGGTGGTCTTCGGCGCGATTCGACAGCACCAGGGTCGCCGCGCTGGCGGTGAGCGCCACGGCGACGACGACGGCGGCGCGGCGACGCCACACTGCCGGATCGCGAGCGAGCGCCTCGAGCAGGGCCTGCATGCTCGCGAACCTCGCGGCTGGATCCCGCGCGAGTCCGCGGCGCAGAGGCTGGTCGACGAAGCGGCGGACCCGACCATCGCCGGCACGCGGGTCGAGTCGGCCACTGGTCACGGCGCTGGCGAGCTCCGGTATCGTGGTCGCGGCGAACGGGCGCCGGCCGTGCAGCGCCTCGAACAGCGCGACGCAGAACGAGAACTGGTCGGAGCGCTCGTCGGTCGGCTGGCCCAGCCATTGCTCGGGTGACATGTACGCCGGCGTCCCCATCAGCGCGCCGGTCCTCGTCAGCGACGCCCCGCGGGTGTCGCCGGCGTCGCCGGCGTCGGAGGCCTGGGCGTCGGCGGTCGCCGAGGTCACCGAGGCCGTCCGCGCCAGCCCGAAGTCGAGCACGCGCGCGCGGCCGTCGGCGCCGATCAGCACATTGTCGGGCTTGAAATCCCGATGGATGACCCCCGCGGCATGGGCCGCAGCGATGCCAGCACCCGCGGCCAGAAACATCGCGAGGATCTCGCGCCAGTCGCGACGCTCGGCCGCGAGCCAGCGGGTCAGGGTGGTCCCCTCGACGAACTCCATCGCGATGAAGACCTGGTCGCCCAGCGTGCCGACCTCGTGCACGGCGATCACGTTGGGGTGGTTGATGCGCGCCATCGACTGGGCTTCGCGGAGCAGTCGGGCCTGCCCCACACTTCCGGCCGGGCCGTCGAGATCCGGTCGGAGCACCTTGATCGCGACGCGGCGTTCGAGCTCGGGATCCCACGCGGACCACACCACCCCCATGCCGCCAGCGCCGAGGCGACCGATGACCGCAAAGCGCCCGACCTCGCGCGGCTGATCCGTGTCGGCCGGCGTCCGCCCCAGTGTCGCCGGCCCCGCGGGTGTCGAGCCGATGCGGTCGTGATCGGGCGGCCCGAAGAGCCGTTCGAACGCCCGCGCCTTGATCGCATCGCGCTGGACGACCACAGGTGGCGAGACGGCCGGGGCCGGCTCGGGGTTTGCGCCACCGTCCGTGGCCGGCGCGTCCGTCTCGGGCGGATCCGGGGGCGTGGGCGCCATGTCGCGAGGCCGAGCATGCCCGACCCACGCGGCCACGCCAAACCTCGCTGATTTGGAAGGCAAGGCCAAAAGGCCCAAAAGGCCCGCGAGAAGAGTCGAAGTCGCAGGCCTGCTACAGTGGGGCTCGCTTTGATGGCCACCGATATCGAGCTGCTCGAGCTCTGGCGCGGCGGCGACCGCAGCGCCGGCAGTGAGCTGTTCGAGCGCCATTTCGACCCGATCTGCCGCTTCTTCGCCAACAAGGTCGACCGCGACGTCGACGACCTGGTCCAGCGGACCTTCATCGCCTGCGTGGAAGGCAAGGAGCGGTTCCGCGGCCACTCGAGCTTTCGGACCTACCTCTTCGGGGTCGCACACAATGTGCTGCGATCGACCTTGCGCACGCGCAAGCGAGAGAGCGACCGCATCGACTTCGGCGTGACCTCGGTGTTCGATCTCGGCCTGGCGCCGACCACCTTGCTGGCGGCGGGTCAGGAGCAAGCGCTGATGCTCCAGTCGCTGCGGCGGATCCCCATCGAGTATCAGCTCGTGCTCGAGCTGTACTACTGGGAGGACATGGAGGCGGCCGAATTGGCCGAGGTGCTCGAGCTTCCCGAGGGCACCGTTCGGAGTCGAATTCGCCGGGCCAAGCAGTTGCTCGAGGAACAGCTGAAGGTGGTTTCCGACTCCGACGCCCTGCTCGAGAGCACGATGTCGGACCTCGACGGTTGGGCCCGATCGTTGCGCGCCAAAGTGAAGGGCCCCGACAAGGCTGTCGACAAGGACGACGGCTGAACGCGCGTCGTCACCCGCGACACTCGAGCTCGCCCGTCCGCAAATCGTCGCCGCCAACTCGCGCGCGAATCGACGTGATGCTTGTCGTGCGCCGCGCGTCGTGCTAGTTGCGAGAGGTCGGGTTAGAAGATGTTCACGTTCTTCAAGTTCCTGATGTACACAGGAGTTGTCATGGGCATCGCGGGCTTCGCCATGCCGTATCTCCACGACGTGGCCCCGATCGCGGCGTTGCCACCGTTGACCAAGAGCGTCCTGTCGTTCGGCGGGCTCGCTCTGATCGTGGTCGGCCTCATCGGCCGAACGGCGTCGCAGCCCAGCGGCGACGGTCTTTGAGCGGGCCTAAAGCGCGCGCCGCGGGCTACGCCGTAGGGGCCTCGAAGCCGCGAAGAAAGCTGCTCACGAAGGCCTGGACGAAGTCGTCTTGGCTACGAACCGGGAACGCCGGGTGGGTCTCGCTGATGCGCCCACCGAGGATCAACGCCGCGAGTCCGTGATTGGCCGCCCACATCAGGAATGGCGCCGTCATCACGTCGAGATCGCGACGGAACTTCCCCAGCGCGATCGCCTCGTGAAAGCACCGCGCCGTGCGGGCATTGGGTGCCATCAGTCGCGTGCGCTCCTCGTCGGTGAAGCTGGCCCAGTCCAGCTCCTCCTCTTGAAAGAGCAGGCGGTACAACCACGGATTGTCCCGCGCGAAGCCGATGTACCGCACCGATTCTTGGCTCAGCCGCTCGACGGGATCCACGAGGTCGTGCGCGGGGGCCAGATGTGCCGCGAGCAGGTCGGCCCCCCAGAATCGCAGCGCCCGCAGGATCGCCGGCTTGCCGTCGAAGTGGTGGTACAGCGCCGTCACGCTGACCCCGAGCCGCGCCGCGATCCCTCGCATTGTCAGGCCGTCTTCACCCAGCTCGCTGCCGAGCTCCAGGCTCGCCCGCAAGATCGCATCGCGGAGATCGGGCCGTACACGATCGTCGGGGGGCGTGGGTGAGCCGTCCATGGTTTCCACCCTTGCAACGTACATCATTTGCCCAAGGCATGCCGAGCGGTGCGATGTTCGCGGGCGCGATTCTGCTATACCCAGAGCAGAGATCACTGATGCTCTTGCTGGCGACACTCTCGGATCGATGGCCATTTTGGCTCGGGGGCGTCGCGATCGGGGCGTTCGTGCTGTTGTTGTTGTTCGCCACCCGGAATCTTCTCGGGGTGTCGTCCGGATTCGCCGACGCGTGCGCCGCTCCCTTCGATCCCAAGCTGCGTCGGTCGTGGCGGCTGCCGTTCATGCTCGGAATCGTCGCGGGAGGTTTCGTCGCCACGGTGGTCTCGGGTGCGTTCTCGCCCACCTGGGCCATGGGGATGTTCGATACCCGCGTGACCGACGCGTTCGTGCCCAAGGCGCTGCTGTTTCTTGGCGGCGGGATCCTGCTGGGATTCGGGTCGCGTCTCGCCAACGGCTGCACGTCGGGTCACGGCATCGTCGGCACCGCGCTGCTCGCCAAGTCTTCGTGGATTGCAACATGCGTGTTCATGGTCACCGGCTACGCAGTCACCCGACTGCTGCTCGGAGGTGTGTCATGAACGCGCCGATCGCGATGCGAGGCGGAACGCCGGCAACTGCCGCCACGTGGCTGCTGTTTGGCTGCGGTCTGCTCTTCGGCTTTGTACTCTCGCGGGTGGGCGCGACCGACTACGACGCGATCGCCAAGATGTTCCTGCTCGAGGATCTGCACCTTGCCGGCGTCATCGGCATCGCGATGGTGGTGGCAGGACTGGGTCTGGGCTGGGTCCGGCGGATGCGGTCGGGCCGACTCGCCGTGTACGCCGAGGTGATCAAAGCCAAGCCGACCAAGCCCGGGCTGGTGGTTGGCGCGGTATTGTTCGGTGCGGGCTGGGCGATTACAGGGACCTGCCCCGGCACGGGCCTCGCGCAGCTCGGCGAGGGCAAGCTGATGGCGTTGTTCACCGTGGCGGGGATGTTCATCGGCGCGGGTGGGTACGTGCGCTTCGGCGCGTGGGTCGAGGCCCTGCTCGGGCGTCGCGCGCCAAAGTCGGGCCGCTGAAAGGAGCCCCAGCGATGGCGCTGTCGATGGCCCACGCGGTGCCGCTCGCACCGCTGACGACCTTGCAACTGGGGGGCGCGGCCGAACACCTGGCGGAGATCGCCGACCCCGCCGACTTGGCCGCGGCGTTGGCTTGGGCGCAGGCACGCGGTTGTCCGGTGACGGTGCTCGGTGGTGGCTCCAACGTCCTGGTCGCGGATCGCGGTGTCGCTGGTCTGGTCATCCGCATGGTCTCCCGCGGCATCGTCGAGGTTGCGGGCGCGGGCACTTTGTCGATCCGCGCCGCGGCCGGCGAGTGCTGGGATGACGTCGTGGCGCTCGCAGTCGCTCGTGGCGCGGCGGGGATCGAGTGTCTTTCCGGGATCCCCGGATCGGTCGGCGCCACGCCGATCCAGAATGTCGGCGCGTATGGGCAAGAAGTCGCCCAGGTGGTCACGCGCGTGCGCGTCCACGATCGGACCTGCGGTGAGATCGTGTGGATGTCGCGCGAGGACTGCGAGTTCGGCTACCGCACCAGCGTGTTCAAGCGCGAGCCCCAGCGCTACGTGGTGCTCGAGGTCGAGTACGCCCTGCGGCTCGGAGGGCGGGTCGCCATCGGCTATGCCGAGTTGGCGCGGGCCGTTGGTCCCGATCCGAGCATCGCCTCGGTTCGCGACACGGTGCTGGGGTTGCGCGCAAGCAAGTCGATGTTGGTGGATCCCGCCGACGAGAATCATCGGAGCGTCGGTTCGTTCTTCACCAACCCCATCGTGTCCGCGGTGCAAGCCGACGCGGTGCGCGAGCAAGCCCGCAGTGGTGGCCTGGACACCGAGGTCCCGAGCTGGCCGCAACCGGATGGGCGCGTCAAGCTGGCTGCGGCGTGGCTGATCGAACACAGCGGGACCCGCAAGGGCGAGCGTCATGGGGCGGTCGGAGTGTCGACCCGCCACTCGCTCGCGCTGGTGCATCACGGGGGCGGTACCACCAGCGCGCTGCTCGAGCTGGCCGACATGATCGCCGCGCGGGTGTCGACTCGGTTCGGGATCCGGCTCGCGCTCGAGCCGGTGTTGATCGGCGGTGATCGGCGGTGATCGGCGGCGATCGGTGACCGCGGCCTGTCAACCGAACGCGAGATAGACGATCAAGCCGCCGATCGCCGCCAAGGCCACCGCGCTGACGGCGAGCACCGCTGGCGACAGGCCATGGCCAGCTGGGCGCTCGGCCTCATGGGTCATCCGTGCCGATTGGGACGCCGCGACCTTGCTCTCGCTGCGACCTTCGTTGCGCAGCGCGGTCGCGAACTGGGCCATGCTCGCAAAGCGCTGCTCGGGCTTCTTTGCCAGCGCACGTCCCACGACCTTGTCGAGCCACTCGGGAACATCGTGCGCGAGCACGCTGGGAGCCCGCGGGACCTCGTTGAGGTGCTTGTAGATGATGTCGTATTCGTTCTTGCCGGCGAACGGCGGCCGCCCGGTCAGCAGTGCGTAGCAGGTCGCACCCAGCGAGTAGATATCGGCGTGCTGATCGACGTGAAGCCCTTGGGCCTGCTCGGGCGCCATGTAGTCGGGCGTGCCCATCACCACGCCGGTCTGGGTCACGATGCTGTCGGTCGGGTTGGCGAGCCGGGCGATGCCGAAGTCGAGCACCTTCATGTAGTCGTCATCGCCATCCATCGAGACGCGATAGAAGTTCGCCGGCTTGACGTCGCGATGGAAGATCCCTGCGTCGTGCGCGGCCTGGAGCGCGTCGCACAGCTGCGCGACGATGTGGATGACGCGGGGCCAGGGCAAGCAGCCCTTCTTCTTGAGCACCGTGTCGAGGTCTTCGCCGCCCTCGAGGTACTCCATCACGAAGAACACAGCCCCGGTCGGGGTGGTCCCGAAATCGCTGACGTCGACGATGTGCTTCGAACCGACCTGGGTCGCGGCGCGAGCTTCACGGCGGAAGCGTCGAACGGCCTCGGGCAGACGACACAGCGAGGGCCGCATCACCTTGACCGCATACTTTTTGCCGATCTCGGTGTGCTCGGCGAGGAACACCCACCCCATCGCACCTTCGCCGAGCTTGCTCAGCAGCTCGTAGCGGTCGGACAAGACGGTGCCGACGAGCAGGTCGGCCATCGAGCCCACGGGCGCCCGTGTGCGCGGTGGCTCGGTGGTTGGGGTCCGGCCCAGGCCCGGCGCCGGTCGATTCCGGGGCTCGGGCGAGCGCGGCTCGGGCGTCCGCATTGCGGTGGTGGCCGCGACGGGATCCAGCGGCGGCTCACGATTGTCGACCATGCCTATGTCAGGGGTATCACGCTTCTTTGTCTCTGTGGGGGCAACGCGATGCCGAGCGCGACGAGCTGACGCTCGGCTTGTGCTGCCCAACCGCGGTTGGCCAGGGGGCTTGCGGGCGAGGGGTGCAAGATGGTCCCGGTCGGGATCCCCAGTGGCTGGGCCAACGGGTTCGCCCGCGCGAGCGCGAACCCACCGATCCCCACGACCAGTCGCGGTCGCAACACCCGCAGCGACGCAGACAACGCAGCATCGCACACCGCGTAGAGCGCCTCACGCTCGGCCGCAGGGAGCTTGTCGGGGGTGCGGTTTTTGCCACTCGCCTCGAGGAATGCCAACGGGCAGTAGTTGATGATGAAGAACTCCGCGAAGAATCGATCGGGGTGTTCGTAGCGTTCACGCGCCCAGCCCCACAAGCGCGCTCCACTGACCTCGGCGCGCGTACACGCGAAGCCCTCGATCGGACGCGCAGGGTGCTCGTGACTGGGACGACGAACCGGAGCTTCGAGCTCGAGCCAGTGCTTGACGGTGTCGACCTCGCCGAAAGGCACACCGGTCTGGACCATGCCGAAGGGGCCTGGGTTCATGCCCAGCAGGATCACGCGACCGGTCGGCGCGCCGTGTCGCGCAAGGTAGAGCTCATGTGGAGCGCGCGCGTACTGCAACGGATTGTAGACGTGGGTCACGGGGCTGGCGAAAGCGAGTGCGTCGACCTCACGCGCGAGCTTGCGGCTGATTCGGATCAGGTCCACGGCCAGCGAACCTAGCATCGTTGGCAGCGTCGCCGCGATCACGGTCTGCTGCGCGAGAGAAACCGGTGACGCTCGCCGACGCCGGCAAACTGTTTTTCCGCCCTCCAGATGCGCACTGTGCTCAGGCGCAGCCCGCCATGCCCGTCTGCGTTTAGAATCACACGGCCCCTCCCGCAGTGCCCGTGCCCACACCATCACCACCGACAGGTGACTTCGCGAGCGACGTCACCCGTCGTCCTGCGAGCGGCACCGACGAGACGATCCGATCGGACTCCGATGGTGACCCGCGGCCTGGGTTCGCGGGCCTGGTGCGGGGCACGTCGGTGGGGAGGTTCGTCGTGCTCGATCAGCTCGGCGTCGGCGGCATGGGTGTGGTCTACGCCGCGTTCGATCCCGAACTCGATCGCAAGGTCGCGCTCAAGCTCGTGCACGCGGGTGCCGGCGGCGCCACGGGCGTGTCGCGTGCACGGCTGCTGCGCGAGGCCCAGTCCATGGCGCAGCTGTCCCATCCCAACGTCGCCGCGATCTACGACGTCGGCAGCATCGACGATGGCATCTACATCGCGATGGAGCACATCGATGGGCTCACCCTCACCGACTGGCTCGCGGCGCAGACTCGGCACTGGCGCGAGATCCTCGCCGTGTTCATGGCTGCCGGCCGCGGGATCGAGGCCGCCCACGCCGCGGGCATCATCCATCGCGATCTGAAGCCCGACAACCTGATGATCGGTCGCGACGGCCGCGTGCGCGTGCTCGACTTCGGCCTCGCCCGCGCTACCCACAGCGCGGGAGACGACGCCGACGCGAGCCACGGGGGCTCGGATGCCGCGTGGTCGCCCGCGAGCAGCCTCGAACTCAAGCTCACGGCGCCGGGATTGGTGATGGGCACGCCGATGTACATGGCGCCCGAGCAGCACCTGGGTCAGACGGTCGATCACCGCGCCGACCTCTACGCGTTCTGCGTCGCGTTGTGGGAGGCGGTGTATCGTCAGCGAGCGTTCAACGGCCGCTCGCTCGCCGAGATCGCCACCAACGTGATCGGCGGACGGCTCGTGGAACCCAGCGGCGTGCACGTGCCTTCCTGGTTGCGTGCGGCGCTGCGCCGCGGCCTGGCGCGGCGGCCGAGCGATCGGTTCACGGACATGCGGGCGCTGCTCGCCGAGCTCGGCCGCGATCGGACGCGGCGACTCCGGTGGTTCGCCGGCGCCGCGGTGCTGGCGGGAACCCTTGGACTCGGCGCCGTGATCGCGCGGCAGCTCGGTGCCACCGACGCCCTGTGCGACGACGGTGACGCCGCGATCGCAGGCATCTGGGACGACGATCGGCGCGCAGCGATCGGCGCCGCGTTCGAGGCCGAGCACAAGGCCTACACCGCGGCGAGCTGGGCCAACGTCGAGCGCACTCTCGATGGCTATGCCAGCGCGCTGGTGACCATGCGTCGCGAGGCTTGCGAGGCCTCGCGGGTGCACGGCACCCAGTCGGATGCGCTGATGGACCGGCGCATGGCCTGCCTCGAGCGCCGCACGCGGCGGCTCGGCGCGCTGACCGGTGCGCTGGCCGAAGGCGGCACCGAGACCATGCAGCGCGCCGTCGAAGCGGCCCTGGGGCTGCCTGATCTCGAGCCGTGCGCGGACGCCCAGCGACTGATGAGCGGCGTCGCACCGCCCGAAGACGCCGCGACTCGCGAGCAAGTCGAGGCGATCCAGGGCGATCTCGAGGTGCTCAAGGCCCAGGCCATCGCCGGCAAGCTCGAGCACCTGTCCGAGCGCACGACGGAGCTGGTCGCACGTGCCCGCGCGACCGGCTATCCACCGGTGGTCGCCGAGGCCCTGCTGCTGCGCGGCAACTACTTGTCGAACCTCGGCGAGGGTGACGAGTCGATCACGACCCTCACCGAGGGGCTCGACGTCGCGGAGATCGCTGGCCACGATCCGATCATCGCCGAGATCAGCGTCGTGTTGGTCCTGGCCGAGGGCCGCACTGGCAGCCGCTTCGACGTCGCCGAGGTCTACGCCCGACGTGCGGCGGCGGTGCTCGACCGCATGGGCGATGAGCCGCGCCTGCGTCTGCTGCTGGCCTCGCACGTCGGCATGGTCGCGAATCTCCAGCACCACTGGGCCGAGTCGCTGGTCGCGCTCGAACAGGCTGCCCGAATCGCTCGAGAGCTCGGCCGCGATGACGAGCCGATCATGCTGCCGATCCTCAACGCGACCTCGGTGGCGCTGCTGGAGACCGGTCGCCTCGACGAGGCCGACGCCACGATCCAGCGCGCGCTGGCGATCATCGAGGCCCAGGTCGGGCTCGCCCACCCCAACGCCGGCGTGATCCTGGCAGCGCAGGCCCGCTTGCGGCACCAGCAGGATAGGCACGAGGACGCGGTGGTGCTCTGGGGCCGCGCGTCAGAGGTCTTTCTGGGCTCGATCGGAGCCGATCATCCCAACCTCGGCGCGGTGAGCAACGGCAAGGGGCTGGCCCTCGCCGCGCTCGGACGTGACGTCGAGGCAGCAGCAGCGTTCGCCACCGCCGTGGCGATCATCGAGCGCACCAGCGGATCCGATCACCTGAGTCTCGCGGGCGGCCTCTCGAACCTCGGTGCCGCGCAGACGCGGTTGGGCGTGGCCGACCATGGTGTCGCCCACGTTCGCCGCGCGCTGTCGATCAAGCTGGCCAAGCTCGGTGCGAACCACGAGGAACTGGCGTGGAACTACGATCTGCTCGGCGACGCGCTGGCGGCCAACGGCGACACCGTGCAGGCTCGCGAGGCCTACAACAACGCGATCGCGGTGTACGAGCGACGCGGCCGCGAGGGCGATCAGGACAGCGCGTATCCCTGGCTGGGACTGGGACGCATCGCACGGCAAGCCGGCGATCGAACGACGGCGCTGCTCCACCTCGAGCGGGCCCTGGCGGTGCAGGACCCACAGGCTTCCGCCGATCAACGCGGCGACCTGCGGTTCGAGCTCGCGCTGACCCTCGAGCACACCGATCCCGCTCGCGCGCGATCCCTCGCCGACGAGGCCCGAGTCGCCTACGTCGCCGCCGGCGTGACGCGGGCGAAGCGACTGGCCGACCTCGAGCGCTGGTTGGCCGCCGGCTAGAAGCGCATGCCCAGCGTGACGCGCGCCAAGCCGACCTGCAAATGGGCATGGCGGCCAGATCCGTCTCGGCCCCTGCGGCGACCCACCACCACCAAAGCCGCGCCCGATGCCGCTGCCACCAGACCCGGGACCAACACACCCACACCGGCACCCAAGGTGTTCCACCGAAATTCGCAGTTGCCGAATGGGTCGACGTGAACACCTTCGCAGTTGCCCTTGACGGGGTTTTCGTCGGTCGCGATCAGGGCAATGCCAGTCACGACGCCAGCGACGCCGATGCCAACGAGACTCCAACCGGCGATCCGCATGGCGCGGGGCCGGGAGTCCTTGCGCAGCTCGACGCGCAAGCTGTCGTCTCCACCCTCCGGGAGCTCGACGTGTCGTCGTTGCTGTAGGTGTCCCGGCTGGTTGACCACGACGTCGTGCGGGCCCGGTTCGAGCTCGACGCGCAGGGGGGTTCGACCGACGGACTTGCCGTCGATCTCGACCGTAGCCCCGGTCGGATTGGACGTCACCTCGAGGTGTGCAGCGGTGACCACCGGCTGGGCGTCCATCAGCTCCACGACCCTCGCGGCGACGGTTCGACCGGCTTCTTCGGCCGTACAGATCGCGCATTCGACCACCGCTTCGGCCCTGCGGCCGTCGGCGGAAGTCACTGCGATCTCCGCCGAGTAGTCGCGCTCGCGCTCGGTGATGCGGACTAGAAGGCGCGGGCCAGCGGCCTGGTCGCACGGCTCGGTGGCGCACACCGGAGCGAAGCGGTCGCCAAGCCCCTGACGTAGCGCGGTTTCGAACCCCGCCGCCACGGGTTCGTCGGAGGCTACCCGCTCGATGGCCACTCGGCCGCTCGCAGGGTCGGGATCAGCGAGCATGGACGTCCGCAGGACTGCGGCGAATATCTGTTCCGAAACCATCGCGATGACTCATCGTAGCACTGGAGTCGACGTGTGAGGCGGCTGGATCACGTGCAGCCGCGAATCCTCGATGTCATCCAGATGCGTACACAGGTCAGGAGTACTTCGAAAGCGTTGATGATCGTCGCCCTCGACTCTGCCATGCTCTTGGAGCCGTGGACGTGCCGATTCCGAAAGTCCAAGGGGAGTGGCCACATCCCTATGCGCAGGTGCAGCAAGCCGGCAGCAAGGTTTCGGCGACGTTGCTGTCCGGCATTGGTGAGGGTTCGCGTGATGTCGCGCGGCTGCTCGAGATCAGGCGAAAGCTCGCACGCGCGCCGAGCATGGCGTTGGCCGTACTGGGCCAGGCATCGATCGAGCCCGCGCAAGGGCGGATCGTCACCATCACCGAGGGGTGTTCGGGTGAGTCCGCGGATCAGCTGCGCGCTCGCGGGCCGTTGCCGATCGTACGGACTGCGAGCATCGTCGCGGCCATCATCCACGCGCTGAAGGCCGCACACGAGGTCGGCGTGTGGCACCGCGCGCTGAGCCTCGCGAGTGTCGCTGTCGATGGGAGCGAGGTTCGCGTGCTGGACTTTGGTCTGGGCGACTTGCTCCGTCCAGACTCGCCGCACGCCACGCTGAGACTGCTTGCCATCACGCCGGAGCGCATCTTTGGTCTCCCTCCGGGTGCGACCGAAGATGTCTATCTGGTTGGCTGCGTCGCGTACCACTTGATCACCGGCGATCCGCCGCTGATGGATGAGGATGCCGCGCGGCTGCGGCGTCGCCACGCAATCGAGGACCCGCCGCGTTTGCCACGAACGGGGCCCACGGCCGTGCCGTCGGCATTCTCGCGGATCATCGAGCGATGCCTCTGCAAAGAGAGCGACGAGCGTTTTCCCAGCATGGAGTCGCTGGCAGAGGCGTGGTCCGCAGCGACCCGTGAGGCTGGGCTGATCGTCGCCACGCCGAGCGAGCGAAGTGGCTCCCGGTCGCCGCCGGCGCTGTCGATCACGAGCCCGTCGAGCTCGGTTCCGTCAGCGAGTTCACCGGTCGCGGCTGTCGCAGCAGCGAGCGCGATCCCGGTCGGCACCGAGAAACCCAAGGTTCCTCCGCCGCCTTCGACGGGCGGGGCGATGAGCGGCGCAGCACGAGTGCCGCCGGTCCCGATGACGACCGCGCGCAGCGGCGCCGCACCGGCGCGCGGCCCCGCGACGGGCGACCGATCTGCCGCGAAACCAGGGCCGGTACCACCACCGAGCCGCGCGAAGCCAGTGCCCCGGGTCCCGCCATCGCGCCAGCAAAGCGACACCAAGCCGGTGTTGCGGCTCGCACCGACGAGCGAGCGCAGCGATGCGACGCCGGTCGCAGTCGTCGCGCAAGCCGGCGATGCGACGCCGGTCGCAGTCGTCGCGCAAGCCAGCGATGCGACGCCGGTCGCAGTCGTCGCGCAAGCCAGCGATGCGACGCCGGTCGCAATGTCCATCGCTTCGACAAGCGAGGCGCGAAGCCCAGAGGCTATGACGGTCGCCGCGTCCACGAGCGGCGGAGGCCCAGCTGCGCCCGCGACGAGCGTCGCCGCGACGCACTGCGAGAGCAGCGACCCAACACCGATCGCGGCCGCCGCTGGGTCGACGGACCAGCGCGGCGCTCCGACGTTGATCGCTATCGTCCCCGTGGTCGCGAGCGAGCCCAGTGGAACCACCAGCTTGGCCAGCCCTAAAGGCGCAAGTCCACGGCGCGCCGGGCGACGACGCCTGGCGGCCGTTGCCTTCGCACTCGCAGCTGGGGCCGCGGTGATCGCTGCGGCAATGCCCGCGAGCAAACCGTCTGCCGAAGATCGTTTCCTGGTCGCTCACGCTGCGGCCCCGACGACGCCGCAGCGAGCCGTCCCCGAGGCTCTCGCCGAGCCGTCACCAGCAGCCAGTCCCACGCCGGAACCCGACGCACGCGAGGCCGACGGCATCGCGTCGCCCGGATCCGCGCTCGCGGCGACGCCGCAAGCCGTGCCCGAAGCCGTGCCCGAAGCCGCGCCCGAAGCCGCGCCCGAAGCCGCGCCCTCGGGGACACCGATCGCAGACACGCTTGCGCCGCCAGAACCCGACGACCTACTCGCTGAGCCTGACGCCGCGAACACCCCGGCGGTGACGACGGCTGAAGAGCCCGCACTCGACTCACGCATCGCCGAGCTACTACGCCGTGCCCAGGACGCCCGCCGCGTCGGACGCACCACCGAGGCAATCTCGCTGTATCGGCAGGTCCTCCACCCACAGCCGGGGAACATCGCGGCCCTCAACGGCCTGGTGCGGATCCATTTCGATCGCGGGGCCTTTGGCGAAGCGGTGTTGTGGGGCAAGCGACTGGTTTCCGTGGTGCCGTCCAGCGCGAAGGCGCGACTGGCTCTGGGCGACGCCTACTTCAAGCTCGGTCGGTTCGCCGACGCCGAAACCCAGTACCGCAAGGCGGACAAGTTTGGACATCGGCTCGCCGAGAGTCGCCTCGCAACCGTCCATGCGCAGCGGTAACGCCCCACGACCGTTGCGACTGCTCAGCAGTCTTTGGTGCACTCGCAGGTCGATTCGGCCAGCGGCACGGGCGTCACGCTTCCCGTGGAGCCACATGCCCGACTGTCGCGCACACCACACTCGAGCGTAGAGTCGCCACAGACCATCGGGCCGGAGACGCACTCCACCTGGCAAGTTCCTGCACCACACACGAAGGTCGCAGACTTGCAGCTGTCCTTTCCCTCGCACGTGATCGTGCACGCGTGATCACTCGGGCAGCGCAGGGTCTTGTCCTCGCAGTTGCCGCCGCTGCAGCCGATCGCGCACGCAAAGCCCTCGGGACAAACGACCTCGGCAGCACACGCATCGCCGCAGTCGATTGCGCAGGTATCTGGGGTGCAGCCAGCGTTGCACTCGGTCGGACACTCTCCGCCCGGCGCAGGGTCGTCCTCGCCACACGCCATCACGACCCCGGTCTCGGCTGTCGCGGTGGTTCCGCCGTCGCTCGACTCCGATGACGCAGTGGTCGCGGTGGTCGTGGCGCCGGTATCGGTGATGGCGGTCTCGTTCGCGCTCCCTTCGGCTTCGCTCGTGCCCCTCACGAAGCTCGGGTTGGGTTCCTGACACGACGCCGCGCCTGCGATCAGCCCGCAAAACCCGACGAACCGCGCGAATTCCATACCCCTGCAAGTTACCACCATCTGCCGTTGGGCGACCACAATGTGGCACGTCCCGCGCTCTGGCTGGGCGAAGCACCGCTCTGGCTCGTTGCGTCGGTCGGCGCTCGGTTTCCGCTGCGTGCTGGCGACGGCGCCGCGACTCGGGTGCTGCGGGCGGCTGTCGAGGAGATCCGGTTGCGCGTGCCATTCGCCCAGCGGCGCGGCCGGCTCGCGACCGCGGGGCCGCACGCGGGCATCGGAGCGGCCCTACGGGAGATCGGCCCTGAGCAACTTGCACGAGGTCTGCCTGCGCAGATCGATGGCGACCGCCGTGCTATCGCACGAGGCATGAGGTCTCGCATCGTCTGGTCCCTCGCGCTGGCTCTGGGCTGCTCCGACGCAACCGAGTCCAACACGCCCTTCAATCCGACGACGGCGGACCCAACCGATATCGGCGACGACACAGCCGCCGACGGCAGCGACGGTGATGCTGGGGCTGACGCCGATACCGGTGACCGGCCGACCGATGCCGGCGGTCACGACGACCACGGCGACGACGGCTCGAGCGACGCCGGCGACGACGGCGCAACCACGGGAGACTCGACCGACGGTGGCGGGGACCCCAACTGCTACAGCGAGCCACTGGACCCCGACGAGAATGTCGATGACATCGTCGGGTCGTACGGCGGTGCCGGCTACAAGATGCAGGTCATCGAGGCGATGCAGCGGCGCTGGCCCGCAGGCGCTTGGCTGCTGCAGGAGCGCATCGATGACCCCTACTGGGGCCAGTTCTCGGACTCGAGCTCGTGGGAGGGGATGGTCGGCTGGCTGGACACTCTGGTCCACGAGCAGACCCACCTGTTCAACGCCTATCACGCGATCGACGTCGGAGAGAACGCCGCGCTGTACTTCCGCGAGGACAAGATTCTCTACCTTCCGACCGATCAAGGCTTTGCCCGCGCGGAGATCCTCCAACACCTGATCCCCGAGGCGCAGGCCGGCATCTACGCCGGCACCTATCTCCAAGGCTCGCAAGGTGAGCGGCAGTTCAACCCACTGCTCGACGAAGCGAACGCGTACGCGAACGAGGTGCCGGGGCTGTCGGTATTCGGCGAATACTTCGGCGGGTTCGGCTTGTCGCTACGCGACGGGTCGGCGGCGTTCTTGTACTTCCTCGAGGTCTACCTGCGGGTGGGGCGGACCGAGCATCCCGAGTGGTACGCGTGGGCCAAGACCCAGCCGGTCTACCTCGAGGCGGTCGAGCTGCTGTGGCTGCGCACGCACTTCTTCTACGAAGAGGTCGCCGACGGTTTCCCTTCGCTCGGGATCGAGGACGGGGTCTATCGCGCGGCGGCGTACGAGCCGGAGAACCTCGCCGAGCTGAGCATGTTCACGGGCAAGGTCTTCGACGCGTCGAGCTGCGTGGTGCCGTGACGGGTCGTCACCACACGATGCCGATGCCGCCGCCGACTTCCCAGCGAAACTTGATGAAGATCTGGCTGTACGCCGGCGCGACGAGCCCGGGGCCGACCGGCTTGAAGAACAGCAGCAGGCGGTTCGCGAGCACGGCCTTGAGGCCCCACCCCAAAGAGACGATCGCGTTGGGGACGCTCGGGTAGAAGTAGCCGCCGTAGCCCAGCGGGATGTTGAGTCCCAGTGAGAGGTCGGTGGCGCTGTAGAGCGCGAACGCCTTGGACAAGGGCTTGTCCCACTGCACGCGTCCACCGAGTGTCACCTCGGTGGCGAAGCCCTTGCGGTACTGGAAGATGAACGCGCCGCCGAGCGTGGGCCGGCGTTTGCTGTGTGAGCCGACCGCAAGCTCAGCCTGGAAATCCATGCCGCTGCCACCATAATACGACGCGATCGGTGACGACGACGTCGCCCCGCCCGCGCTCAGCGAGAAGAATCGGCGGTGATCGGTGGGACGCAGCAGGCGATCGCTGTTGCGCAGTGGCGCCTCCTTGCCGTCTGCGATCGGCGCGAGCTCGTCATCGCCTGCCTGCACGCTGGCGGGCGGCAGGGCCTCGGTGCGTGGTGGGGCAGGCGGCTCGGCAGGTGCCACGACGAACGGACCGCTCGCGGGAGGTGGCTCGACGGGCGGCAAGGTCGGCGGTGACGGATCTTCGCTGGGATCGGAGACCGGAGGCGCGGTGACGGGCGGCGCGTCGGGCAGCGTCGGCCGCGACCCGACCGGACGTTGCACCGGCGGCGCGGCCAGTGCGGTTGTCGATGCCCCCGCGGTGAACGAAACCGCAAGCGCTCCGGCAAGCTCTCCCAGCGGGATCGACCACACCATCGCCAAACAGGCTAACAGGGGCGGGTGATGCTCGCAACGGCGAGGCCTTAGGCGTCTCGCGCCAGGACGCTATGCTGGGGCTCGCGATGATCGTGGTCAGCGGAACTCGGCGCTCGGGTACCTCGATGTGGATGCAGGTGCTCGCAGCGGCGGGACTCCCGGTGGTTGGCGACCGCTTTCCGCTGGATTGGGAGACCGCGCTGGGCGCTGTGAATCGCCACGGATTCTACGAGTCGACACTGCGCGACGGGATCAATTTCGCCACCAACCCCGATCCACGATCGGGTGAGTACCTGCACCCCGGCGAGACCCGCTATCACGCGGTGAAGCTGTTTGCCGAGGGCCTTGTCCGCAGCGATCTGTCGTTCCTCGATCGGGTGCTCGTCACGCTACGTCCTTGGCGCGAGGTCGCGGCGTCCTATGATCGCCTCATCGCGGTCGAGAACACCGCGCGCGGGGTCAGCGATGCCGATCGCCCGCCGCGCTTGAGCGGTGCGCTCGAGTGGTGGAACGCCAACTTCGCCATCATTCGTGACGTCGCGGTGCGTCGCTACGCGATCCACATCCAGAGCTATCGCGTCGTGCTCGAAGACCCTTCACGGGTGGTGCCCAAGGTGCTCGAGTGGATCTCGGAGCTGAGTCCAGAGCCCCTCGAGCTCGACGTCGCCGCCGCCATTGCTGCGGTCGACGCCGCGTCGCGAACGATCGTGGCCCCGCTGCCCGAGGTCGATGACGGCCTCGAACCCGAGGTCGCGGCGGTGTTCGATGCGTATGAGCAGGCGATCGCGCAAGGCCAGGCGCTCGACGCCGAGTTGCTCGGTCGCATGAATGACGTTCACGCGGGGTTGTTGCCGCAGTACGTGGCCCACGGCGAGCGGCTCGCGGCCTGGTTCGGTGCGCATGCGAGCCGGACCGTCATCGAGCCGCTGTCGCTTTAGCGTGCCTGTGGCCAACGTCACCACAGGCTAGCCCTCGGGGTTTTGACGTCCGCCATGCGGGGTTGTTCTGTGGCCGCGGCCTGGCCGGGTCGAAACGCTACACCCCACCGCGAGGTCCGCGGTCAGCCGCAAGCGCGTCGCGAATTGCCTCGTGCGCGAGCGCCGAAAACCCTGCGATGTCGTGACCCGCGGGGTCGATCGGCTCGAGCACCATGACGCGCATGGCGGCACGGCCGATCCGCAGCCCGTGCTTGGGCAGCGCGGCGAACGTGCCGGACAACGCGATCGGCAGTATCGGCAGTCGCGTGGCGATGGCCAGCTCGAACGCGCCGGGCTTGAACGCCTTGAGCTCACCGGTCTTGGAGCGCGTGCCTTCGGGGAACATGTTGAAGGCGTTCGCGACCACTCACCTGTACCCGCCACACCGGGTTACACCAGGTGTACAGCCCCGCCCACACCGAGGTGAAGGCGTGCAAGACGACGCGCCGACGATCGAGCACGCCTACAGCAGCGCGAGCTGCGGCGGTGAGAGGCGGACCATGGCCTCGCGCTCGACATCATCGAGCCAGGTTTCGCGGGTCCCGGCGTCGAGTCGCAAGGTGGGGAGTTCGCGGCGCTCGAGCTCGCGATGGAGCCGGTCAGCCACCGCGCGCTGGAACTCGGGGTCGGTGGCCCGCAGCCCATCGGGGTTGAGCTCGCCCATGATCGGGACCGTGACGAGCAGATCGTAGGTCGCCATCCACGACTCGACCAGGGTCTCGAGGGCAGGCTGACGACCGGCCGCCAGCAGCAGGTACACGTAGTTGTCGAGCACGCTGCGATCGCACAGGACCACCGGATAGCGCGCGGCGGCCACCAGCTCCTCGGCGAGCTGGGTGTGGAGGATCCACGACTGCGCTGCCAGTCCGGTCTGCTGGTTGATCGGCAGCGGGCAACGTCGAGCAACCTCGTGGACGATGTCGAGCACCACGTCTCGGGCCTTGAGCCGCGCGGCGAGTCCGTAGCACAGCGTCGTCTTGCCGACCCCATGCGTCCCGATGAACGCGATCTTCAAACGTGTCGAGTCGCCCACGATCGCCGCGTAGTGTAGTGAGTTCGGGCGGTCCTTGCCATGGGGCTGGACCTCGGCCCGGGGCCCTGCGTATGCTCCGAAAAGGTGTCCGCCCTGCGCTACGTCGGCACGGTGCTGTTCTCGCTCTGGATGTGGACGGGTGGCTTCACCTGGATGCTCGTGGCGGCCACGCTGACCCTGCTCTTGCTGCTCGTGGGCATCCCCTACCAGCGGCTCCACACCTGGCTGACGGCGCCGCTGTTCGTGCACGTGGTGCGCGTGTTCGCGCTCGCGCGCCTGCGGATCCACTACCATTCCGGCTTCGATCCGACCCGGCGCAGTGTCTTTGCGCAGAATCACGTGAACCTCATGGACGGTCATGTGGCCTCGGCCGCGATCCCCCATGCGTTCTCCGGGTTGATGAACGCGTGGCAGTTCTACATTCCGATCTACGGGTGGTTGATGCGCTTTTCCAAGGGCATCGCCATCCGTCGCAGCGGCCGTGATCGCATGATCGCCGACTTGACGGCGGCGGCAGTCGAGCGCAAGCGCATCGGCATGTCGATCCTGACGTTCCCCGAGGGGCACCGCACCGCCGATGGCCAGGTCGGGAGCTTCCGCCGCGGCGTGTTCATCATGGCGCGAAACGCCGGGATGCCGATGGTGCCGATCGCGGTGCGCGGCTTCTCCGAGGTCAATCGCAAGGGTACCTTCTTGATCCACCCGCTGCGTCGCGTCGAGGTCTATGTGGGGCCTCAGTTCGAGACCACCGGTCTGGATGACGCACAGGTGACCGAGCTGGCCAATCAGCTGCAGGCAGTGGTCACCCACGGCGTCGAGCAAGGCGGATGGCCCGCGGCGATGCCGAGCACTTCGCCCGCCGAGTCAGCGCAAGTCCACCGCGTCGCAGCGCTCTGACGAGTCGCAGGGCTCGTCGCGCCAGGCCTCACCAACGCAACACGCATGCGGCCCAGGTGAACCCGGTGCCGAACGCGGTGGAGACGATCACGTCGCCGTCCTTGATGCGACCTTCGCTGCGGGCCTCGTGCAAGGCCACAGGGATCGTCGCGGCGGACATGTTTCCGTACTTGTGCAGCACCGAGTACATCTTTTCCCGCGCGATGCCGCAGCGCTCACGCGCGGCCTCCATGATGCGCAGGTTGGCCTGGTGCGGGACCATCAGCGAGACGTCATCGGGCCCGATGTTGGCATCGCGCATGGCCTGCACGGCCGCCGTGCTCATCGCGATCACGGCGTGCTTGAACACCGTGTTGCCCTCCATGTGCACCGTATGCGCGTTGGCGTCCACGGTCTCGTGGGTGGCCGGCATCCGGGTACCGCCCGCGGGCTGATACAGGATCGGCGCAAGGCTGCCGTCGGCACCCCAGTTGGACGCGATCATGCCCGAGGTGCCGTCACCGGCCGTCACGATCGCCGCACCTGCGCCGTCGCCGAACAACACACAGGTTCCGCGGTCGTTCCAGTTCACGACGCGGCTCATGACTTCGCCGCCGACCACCGCGACCTTGCGCATCGTGCCCGAGGTGATGAGCGCGGTCGCGAGCTCCAAACCGTAGAGGAAGCCGCTGCACCCGGCGCTGACGTCGAACGCGGGCATCCCCTTGATGCCGACCTTGCGCTGGACCCAGCACGCGGTGGACGGGAACAGCGTGTCGGTCGTCGAGGTCGCGACGATGAGTCCATCGAGCGCGTCTGGTGCAATGCCGGCATCAGCGCACGCGGCTCGCACCGCGTCTGCACACAGGTCGGAGGTCGCGACGCCGGGCTCGGCGATCCGGCGCTCACGAATCCCGGTGCGCCCGGAGATCCACTCATCGGAGGTGTCGAGCCGCTGCGCGAGATCGAAGTTCGTGACGACTTCGCTCGGCAGCGAAACGCCGGTTCCGACGATCTTGATGCCTCTCACGTGCGGTTCTTCGATCGGGCGAGCCCGACCACCTCGTCGTTGGCAAGTACCGTATCCCACCCGAGTCGGTCAACCCCGAGCCGGCGTCGGGGCCCTCGGGCAACGAACTTCGCGTGCTCGCAAGGGAACTTCCGTGCCGGTGCGGGCGTCAGCTCCTGGCTTTGACGCCGCCCACCGATTCCCCCGAGTCGACTGTCGCACACCCACGCGCCAAGGGACCCAATGAGGATCCCGAGATGGCGCAGCGCTTCACCAAGGACCCCTTCTATGTCCTGGATGTGCCGCGCACGGCCACGAAGCCCGAGCTCGAGGCGGTCGCCGCGAGCCTGTTGGACGCGCTGGCGCAGGGGGTCAGGGGGGCCGCGAGGTATCTGACCCCGCTCGGGGAGCGCCGCCGCGATGCCGGCAGCGTGAACGAGGCGACGCATGCATTGCGTGAGGCCGACACCCGGATCGTGCACGAGGTGTGGGCGGGCCTGCCAGTTCGATCGCGCGCGATCGAACCGGCGCCAGCGCCGGCCCCGTGGCCCGGTGGTGAGCGCGCTTTGGGTTGGAGGCACCGATGACCGAGACACTCGTCGTCTTGTTGTGTGTAGCGGTTTGCGCAGGCGTGGGCGTGTCCCCGCTGGCGTCGGTCATCAGCTGCGATCCGCAAGGCCCACGCGGTCGGGCCCTGCGTCGCGCCGAGCAGCAGTTCGCCGCGGCGGTGATGCTGGCCGCGACTTGCGGGCTCTTGTCGCTGTGGCTGCTGGGCAAGTCGGGCCGGCCGTGGTGGCCGATGCTGGTGCTGCTCGCGGTGTGCGTGCCACTCGTGCATCCGTGGCTGATCGTCCGGCGGTTGCTCATTCCACTCGGCGCGGCCCGAACTGCGTACCGGGTTGCGCGGCTGGGCGGACATCCGTGGTTTCGCGATCCCAACGGCGGCGCCGTGCTCTCGGGCGTCCTGGCCTCGCTGCGTCGCCGCCGTCACGATGAGGAGCGCAGTCGTTGGTTGCGCGCACGTCTCGAGGGCGATCGGCTCGGCGGCGCGGGCCTCGTCGCGCTGGGGTTGCTCGCGGCGGACGCCGGCGATCGCGACACCGCGCGGGTGGTGCTCGCCAGCCTCGATGAGATCGAGACCGACATCTGTCCACCATTGGCGCGGGCGATCGCACTGGACTGGTTGGTTGCCGACGCGGCCGGCCGCGGCGCATGGCACGAGCTGGTCGAACGCGTGGCCGATGATCCGTTCCCGACCCCGACGACTCGGTTGGTGGGTGCCGCGGCCCGGCGAATGCTCGGCGACGGCACCGCACGCACGACGGTGGTGTGGTGCTGGCTGCTCGCGCCTCGGCGCCTCCACACGCTGGGACTGCTCTGGGCCGCGCTGCGTCGCCCGCCGGTCGGGGTCGCCGCCATCGAGCCGTGCGATCTCGCCCGACTCGCGGCCAACGCAGCGCCCGAGCCGATCCTTGGAGCACTCGCGCTGCACGCCGAGATCGCTGCACAGCCCGCGACGGTGCCGGTGCTACCGGCGGTGGTCGAGCGGCTCGCCGCGGCCTGGGACGTCGCGCTGGGCGACTTCGGCCTGCGCGGTGGCGTGCGTGGACGCGCCGAGCTATTCGCCGTCGCGGCCAGCGGTGAGCTGTTGATCGCACGGGTGCAGCGCGCGGTGGCCCACGACCTCGCACTGCTCGTGGCCCAGTGCGGGCGCCAGGCCGAGGGCCTGCGCCGCGACACCGGCGTGCTGCGTCGCGCGCGGGAGGTTCACTTCGAAGAGGTGCTCGAGGGCGTCGTACGCGATAGTGCGGTCGTCGGGGGCAAACGAGATCCCGAGATGGGCCCCGCCGCCGCCTGGATCGCGTGGGTGCGGGTGCGTGCCGCCTATGTCGAGGCGGTCGTTCCGCTCGATGTCGCCCAGCGTGCGATCGTCTACTCGGAGATCGAACTCGAGGTTCGGCACTGCGCGGCATGGCTGTGGAACGAGCGGCGCGAGCGAGGCCTCGCGCAGGCGATGTGCCTGTTCTTGCTGGCCGAGGCCGAGCGGGTTCGAGATGTCGAGGCCGCGGCGTACTACCGACACAACGTCGTGGTCGGGCTCTAGGGGCTGTAGGGGCTGTAGGGCCTGTCAGCGGGCCGCGTGGCTTCTACTCGTCATCACAAGGAGGGGGTTCCTCGCACCAGTACAGGCGGCCTACCGAACCGCACTGTACCTCCTCGGGTGGGCACGGCTGCGTGATGTCCTCGAAGCACATCTGCCCGCGATAGAGGTGGAGCAGCGGGCCAGTCGAGCCCTCCGACGGGCGGATCTCTTGTACCTCGAAGACCGCGCAGTCGTCGGTCCGCGTGACCTCGTTCCAACGATCCGCCTCGTCGAGCTGCACCCCATCGGGAAAATAGTGGAAGCTCGACGCATCGACCGGCCGCCACAGGTGTTCGCCGATGGTGTGCACGCCCCCGTTGTCGACCTTCTGCCGCTCAAGCGTGAAGTCTGGATGCACGACTAATCGTCGCGCATCCTTGACTTCGGGAAGGTCGTCGCCCGGCGGCGCCCAGGAGAACCACCCGAGCATCCACGGCATCACCGCGGCCTCCGGCTCCGCCTCGGGACCGCAGGCGAACAATACGGCGGTCAGCACCCACCACTTCGGCGCAGTATCCCGCGTCATTCGACCATCGGTACTCATAGGCAGCCCACCGCCTTTGACTTCGTAGTCGTCGCCCCTCGCGAGTCTCGCACGACTGCCGTCAGCGTGTGTCCCACGGTGAACGGCACCGACGTTGTTCCCGGTGCCATCAGTACGCCATCGACCAGCCACCGCGTGCTGACGATGTCGTTCTGCGAGTCCCACTTGCTGTGCGACAGCGCCACCGTGCGTGGGCACGACACCGCCGACGCCACGTTGATCGAGATGCCTGGCGGCGTTCCGATCGTCGCGGAAGTCTGGAACCCCCACCACGCCAGGACTTCGGCTTCGCCCTCGCCACACGGGACGGTGAACTCGATCCAGCTCCCACCGATCCCCTGGACCTGAATCCAGCCGTTGGTGACCAACGCATACACCGGCTCCTCGTTGGGCCGGCGCCACGCAAAGGGAACGCCGTCGATCACTGCCTCGCCTTCGAAGATGAGGCTGCCCGGAGGGAACGCCTTCC
>CANLQR010000041.1 GCA_947492135.1 Deltaproteobacteria bacterium
GGCCTTCCTATTTCTGGGTGCCGCTCACCGCTACCGGTAGCCTCGCCGCTCGCCAACTTCTTCGCCGGCGCGCGGTCGCGCTGCGCTACGCCGCCGCGCCGTCACCACGCTCGCGCGCAGATTCCCGCGCTTCCTGCCCGGCGTTCACAGGCAAGCCCCCCCACGAACACCGTGTCGTACGCGTAGGCGTATCCGCAGACCGAAATCGGCCGCCACCCGGCGAAGCTCCCGTTGGGGCCACACTCCTCGATCAACTCCTCGACCTGCTCCTTCGTGCGGTCGACGAGAAGATCCCAGTTCTCGAGGTCGTTCTGGGTGCTGTCTGCCCCCCAGTTGTCAGCGATCCAACTCACGCTGAAGCGCGTGGAAAAGGCGTATTCACCGTCGTCGTCGTCGCCGTGGGTGCGTCGTGAAACGGTGTAGGCAGTGATGGAGCGCGGCCGCCAGGCGTCCTTGGCAACTGTGGCGGTACCGTCGCGGTATCTGAGCTTGAACGCCTCGAGCTGGTCGCGCGTCAGGTTCTCCGTCACGCGACTGTTGAAGTTGCCGTCATCGTCAAGCACCTCGATGGCCCAGACGCGCCCGCTTCCGGTGAAAGCGGACGAGTAGCTCGCGACGTGGGGCGCATGCCAGCCTTTGGTCGGCGTGGTCACACGTGGTACGACCCATTCGGACGAGTCCCACTTGTGGGCATCTCGCGTCCGCACATCATAGATCTGCCCGTTCATCAGGCTCGTTGTCGTCGGCCGGCGCGGTGCGGCCAGCCCAAGCTCACCCACGAACAGGCACGGCGCTGGCTCAGGCTCTGGCTCCGCCCCTGCCACCCCCACTGGCAATCCGGCCGGCGATGGAAAGCTCGGCAGCCGCGCCGGATCAAACGCGAGCGGAAATTCCGGCACGCCCGACCCACCACACGACCCGCATGTGCGCACCGTCGCCGAACCGCTCGTCGCCGAACCGCCCGCTGCCGCGGTCACACGCCGTGGTCGCCGCGACCCTGCCTGCCCCTGCCCACGAGTCACCGCCGCAAATCCACCCACGCCCACGGGACCCGATCCAACCGACGGTAGACAACGCGGCGTGCGCGGCGGCCCGTCCGGTGGTTTCTCTGGCTTGCCCGTTGCCGGTACGCCGGGCGGCAGGGGACTGTGGCCGCCGTCGCCCTCACGCATCCCCGCGTACGCGAGCGCAGCGGTCTCGCTTCCGGTCGGGTCGTCGGGTCGCCATCCAAGAAGCGCTGCGTCGATCGGCGCAGGCGAACTATGAGGTCGTCTCCTCACCTCCGACCACCTATTCGCGGACGACGATCTCGATCGCCAGCGTGATGATGAGCGACACCGGCGTGACTGGTTGCCCGAACCGTGTCCCGATGCGGATCCACGCGGGGATGTTGTTCACCTGCGTTGCCGTTGCGATACCGGGGACCGTGGTGGGAGCCGTGAGCAAGTTGATCGCCAGACCTGTGAGATCGGCGCCCACGATGTCCCCGCCGTCCTCGGGGTCAGGATACACGCCACGCACGAACAGCCCGGCTTGGGTTCCGGCGACGGTATTACGCTGGGAAACCCGGGCATTGACGATGATCTCGCGGGCGTGGACCACGTTGATCGCCAGCGCGTGCACGTACTCGTACGTCGTGCTCGCCGCGAGGTTCGAGTAGTTCAGGGTGATCTTCTTCTGTACGATGATGATCTGACCGGCCACGTTGCACCTTCCAAGCGCGGCCCAATGCCGGCATGTTGAGCGTGACCCGGTCCGAAGCCGAAGCCTCCGCGGAATGCACGGATCTTCGTCGCGGCACCCCGCGATAGATCGGCGCGCCGCGTCGCCCGGCGAGGAGACCGATGCACAAGGCGTCGATCATCGACCCCGCCGTGCAGGCGCATCCCTCAGCGCCGGCGACGCGTGACCGCGCCCAACCCCAGCAACGCGATCACCGACCACGCAGTGCCGCGCCGATCGTCGCGGTCATCGGTGGTGCAACCACACCCCGAGTCCGCGTTGTTACCTCCCGTGGCGCCACCGTCGTCGCCCGCACCAGACCCACCGCTGGAATCGTTTGCGGCGCCCGACGTCGTCGTCTCCGAGCCCGACGCGCTCGCGCCACCGCTGGTGCCAGCGCTAGTGCTGCTGTCACCAACGCCTTCACCCGCGGTGTCCCCCGCCGTGTCCGCGGTGGTACCCACATCGGTATCACCGGTGTCCACGCCACCACCGGTCGACCCACCCTCCGAACTGCCGCCCTCGCTCGAACCGCTGACATCGGTGGTCGAGCTGGGCTCTTCGTTGGTGCACACAGCGCTGCAGCCATCGCCGTCATCGTTGTTGCCGTCGTCGCAGAACTCGCCCGCGCTGTTGTTCTCGATGCCGTCGCCGCACTCCACCGTCGTGCAATCGGCGTCGCAGCCCGGCGACTGCGCGCCGTCATCGCACTGCTCGCCCGCCGAGAGGTTGAAGATGCCATCACCGCAACCTGCGGCGGTGCAGTCGCTATCGCAGGTGAGCGATTCGGCCGGCGTCGTCGCACTCCTCGCCGGCGGCCTCGTTGACCTGTCCGTCGCCGCAGAACAACGCAGTGCAGTCTGCGTTGCACTCGGGCGACGCGCCCGCGTCATCGCAAGCCTCGCCGGCGAGCAGGTTGAGGGTGCCGTCGCCGCACACCGCAAACGTGCAGTCCGCATCGCAATCGACCGAGTCACCGGCGTCGTCACACTCCTCATCCGGTGTCGGGATGCCGTCGCCGCACGGGGTCATGTCGAAGCCATCGCCCACGATCAGGTTGTCGATCCCGAAGCTCCCGGCTTGGGTGCTCCCGCCCATCGAAAGACCAAAGTGGATCCGCTCGATGCGCTCGGGCGCCGACACCCCCCAAAAGCCCGCGGCCGGCAACTGGATGTTGTCCGTGGTGCCATCGGCAAACGTGATGTACGCGAAGTACGGCAACTGCTGGCTGTTGGTCGCGATGTCTGCACCCACCCCGTTGACGCCGCTGGCATCACCAACGCTGGTGGTCAGAAACGACAGCTCGAACGATCCGTTGCAGCCGGCGCAATAGTAGCCACCTGAGATGAGGTTCCAGTTGAGGAACCCTGTGGTCATGTAGTCGGTCTCACCCAGGACGGCGCTCATCTGCGCGTCGCTCTGGTTGAAGACGTAGGCCGGATTCGAGTACGGGTCCGTGACCGTGCTGGTGACATCGACCTGAAACGACGCCAGATCGACGTAGTAGGTCGGGTTCGCCGCCTCGGCCTGACTGCTGGCCGTGAGTGCGACCGCCACGATCGGTGTCGCGAACAAGGACGAGCGCAGCTTGGTGTTCGAGTTTCGCATGGCCATCGTCTTCTCCAAAAGCAAAAGCGTGAGTCCTCGACGATACCACCGGTCGTCGGCACTGCGGGGTGCCGCTGCGAACCGCGCGCCACGAGCGGAGCTCACGGCGTCCGATCAGTTTTCCGCGCCTGCACCATCGATCGTCGTGGCTGCAGCCGGTGGCTTGGTCGGCACTTCCGCAACATCCGGCTCGGTCGGTTTGCCGCCGGGCGGCTCGCCGCCCGGCGGCGCCTTCGTGGGCTCGACGACGGGCGCGTCGCCTTCATCGAGATCCGTGAGGCTCGGAAGTGCGCTGCTGGGCAGGACCTCAGGCAGCGCGGGCCCGGGCACCTCGACTTGCGCCGGAACCCGGGCAGTCGCGGGCACCGCAGTCGCCTCGACGACGGCACCTGCAGCTTCACCCGGCGCGACCACGAGCCCGGGCGCCTCGGGCTCATCGTTCACGGAGGGCAGCGCCAACCCCGACGGCACCTCGGTGGGCGCCGGCACAGCCGTCGCCGGCTTGATGCGCGGCGCGACCGGATCCGGGCTCGACACCGCCGCGGCCGCCGGCACCGCCGCCGGCTCCTGCTGCGATCGCGCGAGCCAGACGCCGACACCGATCGCGAGCGCCGCGCCTCCGACCAGCATCCCCAGCGCAAAGCGGCGCCAGCCGCCCTGGCCCGACGCCCGCAGCGGCCCGCGCGTGCGCACGAGCGCCTCGACCAGTGCGTTCATGTCGGCAAAGCGATCCTCCGGCCTGCGTGAGAGCCCCTTGCCAAGCAACTCGCGCACCGCCAGCGGCACTCCCGGCAGCGCCGACGGCGTGCCCGGCAATCCCTCGAGCGTCGCCGCCATGAGCTGCGCGAGATCGCGGCCGTTGAAGGGACGACGCCCATACAACGCCTCGTAGAGCGCAACGCAAAGGCCGAACTGATCGGCGCGTCCGTCGGTCGCCAGCATCATGAACTGCTCGGGCGCCATGTAGGCCGGCGTGCCCATGAACGCGCCGGTGGTCGTGAGCGTGGCCGCGAGTGCGTCGAGATCGGGCGCTGCACCCTCGCGGGGTCGTTGATCGTCGGCATTGCCGGCTTGGGCTGCCAGACCAAAGTCGAGTACCTGCACCGTACCGTCTTGTCGCACGATCACGTTGCCGGGCTTGAAGTCGCGGTGGACCAGACCCGCGGCGTGGACCGCCGCGAGGCCGCGGCCGGCTTCGGCGAACACGTCGATGATCTCGGACCAGGTTCGACGCTCGCGCTCGAGCCAGATCTCGAGGGTGTCGCCGGCGACATACTCCATCGCGATCCAGACCCGCCCACGGACGCTGCCGACGTCGAACACCATCACGAGATTGCGGTGGGAGACTCGGGCGAGCGCTTGGGCCTCGCGCAACATCCGACGCTGCTGTCCGTGGTCTTCGTCGCCCTGCACCGGACGCAGGAGCTTGATCGCGACCACGCGACCGAGCTCGGGGTCCTCGGCCGCATACACCACACCCATGCCACCTTCGCCCACGCGCTCGCGGATCCGATAGCGGCCGATGAGCTCGCCGGGCTCGAGCGGCTTGAACTGCGTTTCGGGCACGCCGCCGCTCGGCACTCGTTCGCCCGGCGCCACGACCCCGCCCGAGGGCAAGGTGTTGGTGAACTGCGGATCGTCCTCGTTCATCGGCCCGTCACCAGACCCTTTGACGGCTAGCGAATCCCCAGTCGGTGGGCCTGAGCCGAATCGATCCGCCCGTCGGGATCGTACTTGCGGCGGGCCTCGAGAAACTCCGGCAGTCGCGGGTACATTTTCGTGAAGTCTTGCGCAGTCGTGAACGCGTCCTTCGCGAGGTAGATGCGGCCATCATTGGCCACCACGAACGCGTTGAGTTCGTGGCACAGCGCCCGCACGGCCTCGAAGCGATGCAGCGGGATATCGATCGCGAGCGTCGTGCCCTTCTTGGGAAACGACAGTGGACCCTGGCCCTGCTCGCCGCAATCCTTGAAGACCGTCACGAACGACGACCCGCCGCGCTTGCGAAAGATGTCGAGCAGCTCGCCGTAGAGCTGCGCGTCGGGTAGCACGCACTGGTACTGCGTGAACCCACGACGGCCATAGGCGCGGTTCCACGCGCCAATGCCGTCGAGCGGCCAGTAGAACGACTCGGGATGCACGATGTGCTTGCGAGGGCGAGCACCGTGGCGCGTGTACCACAGCGTGTTCATCAACCCGATCGTGGTCGGACCCACCAGGCCACTGGGCAAACCGAAGGGCAGACCGATCGCACCTTTGACCCGCGGAGGTTGCTTCGGGGCTTCATCAGGGGTTGCCCACCGACCTCGCATCACGATGCCGCGACCGGCTTTGCCGCCACGCGCCGAGGTGTCCACCCACGCCACCGTCATGGGCCAGCTCGCGCTGGCCTCGCGCAGCGCATCGATCACCGCGCCCAGGCTGCCCAAGCGCTCGCTCTCCTCGTAGATCCACGGGGACGGCAATCGCTCGAGCGCAACCTCGACCTCGAGGATGTGACCGATCAATCCCATGCCGCCCTGGACCGCGTAGAACAGATCGGCGTGCTGCGTCGGCGTCGCCTCGATCACCCGGCCGTCGCCCGCGCGGATCAACAGCGCACGCACATGGCGGCCGAAGCACCCTGCGACGTGATGGTTCTTGCCGTGGACATCGGACGCGACCATCCCACCGAGCGTCACGTGGCGCGTGCCGGTCGAGACCGGCGTGAACAGCCCGCGCGAGAGAAACAGATTGCGCATTGTCGACAGCGAGAGCCCGGCCTCGGCGCGCAGGATGCCAGTGGCCTCGTCGAAGGCGACGATGCGATCGGCTCGGGGTGTCAGCACGACCCGGCGCGTGCTGCCCTCGGGCGGCAGCGCGGCGTCGGAGTAGGCGCGACCCAGCCCACGCGACAGCACCGCGTCGCGGCTGGCACGACGGAGATCATCGGAGTCAGCGGCCACGGCCATGACCCGCGGATGCCGGCCCCAGCCCTCGAGCTCGATCGGCGTTGCCGGCCCGCGCGGCTCCGCGTCCCTGCGCGCCGCTGTCGGGAACGGCAGCACCGCGGCATCATCGGCGGCCTCTTCGCGCTGGGACGGCTGGTTCATCGCTGGCGTCGTCGAGCATAGCGCATCCCTGGACGCACGATCGCGCACCTGCTAAGAGCCGCTGTCTCATGCGCAGGTTCGTGCGTGGCGACATCGATGGGTTCTTCGGGCTGGCGCTCGACAACCTCGTACAACTGCTGCTCATCGACGCGCTTTGCCGCTGGGTCTTGGGCTTCTCCGAGGCCCTGCTGTACGGCACGGTGCTACCCGCGGTTGCCGTCTCCTTGTTGCTCGGCAACGTCTACTACGCCCATCAGGCCCGGCAGATCGCGGCGGCCACAGGTCGTGACGACGTGTGCGCCCTACCCTACGGCATCAATACGGTGTCGCTGTTCGGCCATGTGTTTCTGGTGATGTTGCCGGCCAAGTTGATCGCAACCGCGGCAGGGCATCCCGATCCCACCATCGTCGCGTGGCATGCCGGCCTCGCGGCGACCATCGGCAGCGGGCTGATCGAGTTCGCGGGTTCGTTCGTCGCCGACACCCTGCGGCGATGGACCCCGCGCGCTGCATTGCTCGCGACCCTCGCTGGCATCGCGCTGGGCTTCATCTCGCTGGGCTTCTTGTTCCGCACGTTCGCGCACCCTGTGGTCGGGCTCGCGACCTTCGGGATCGTGATGCTCACCTACTTCGGTCGCATGCGATTTCGCGGCAACCTCCCCGGTGGTCTGGTCGCGGTGGCCGTCGGCGTAGCCCTGGCGTGGGTAACGGGCTTGGCGCCGGTCGGGCCAAGCCCGGTCGGCGCAGGATTCCATCTGCCGATGCCCGTGATCGGCGAGCTTGCTCGCGCACTCACGGAGGGCCACGTGATGACGTACCTGTCGGTGATCGTGCCGATGGGGCTGTTCAATCTGGTCGGGTCGCTGCAGAACATCGAGTCCGCCGAGGCCGCGGGCGATCGATTTCCAGCGGCGCCGTCGCTGGCGGTCAATGGCCTCGGCACGCTCGCCGCAGGCCTGTTCGGCTCGTGTTTTCCCACGACCATCTACATCGGCCACCCGGGCTGGAAGGCCATGGGTGCACGCACCGGCTACTCGGTGCTCAACGGCGCCTTCGTGACGATCGTGTGCCTGACCGGCACGCTGGCGCACATCGCCTGGGCGGTGCCTGTGGACGCCGGCATGGCGATCATCTTGTGGATCGGGCTGGTCATCACCGCGCAGGCGTTCCAGACCACGCCGCGCGAGCACGCGCCGGCAGTGGTCATCGGGCTGTTGCCCGGAGTCGGTGCCTGGGGCGCATTGATGGCGAAGAACGGTCTGCGCGCCGCCGGGACCGGCGTCCCGGGTGGTCCGCCGTTCACCCCGGCGTTGATCGAGTCCTTCGCCGCGTCCGACACCTGGATCCACGGCGCGTTCGCCCTCGAGCAGGGCTTCATCTTCACCTCGATGGTGCTCGCCGCGGCGACCGTCGCGGTGATCGAGCGCCATTTCTACACCGCCGCGGTGTGGTGCGTGGCCGCGGCGACGTTGTCGGCCACCGGGATCATGCATGGCTATCGCTTCAGCGACGCGGACACCGTCGCCGACCTCACGCCCGCCTGGCCGTGGGCCGCGGGCTACGCGGTGATGGCCGTGCTGTTCGCACTCGCGCCGACCATCGCGCGGCCCCACGACGCCGCGGGGCACTAAGACCCCGCGCTACGAACCCTCAGCCGACAGGAACGACCACGTCGCAGGCCTGTGCGATGCCCACCACCGACGCCGCGAAGATCGGCCCGTAGTCCTGGGCGCAGATGTCTCCGACCTGGCCGTGCTCGAACATGCCGGTGAACTCGATGATCCGCGTCGCGATCTCTGCGCCCATCATGCCAGTCCACTGCGAAGGGATGCACTCGTTGGGCTTGGGGTGTCCGACCAGCGACAGCACGACGACTCGCGATGCATCACCACCCTTGGCGTCGACGATCGTCTGGTACCACGAAGCCGGATCGCCCGGCGAATCGCCATCGTCCTCCTCGTCGGTGATGATGGTCAGGACCAGCAGGGCGTCAGCTCGCAGGAACCCCTCGTTGCACAGCGCGACGTTGCCCTGGTCGACGTCGATGAGGGCGCTGATGGCATGCATAGGCTGCTCGATTCCGTCGCCATCGATGCCGACTTGCGCGGCACAGGCGAAGGTCTCGTCGAGCGGATCGCTCGCATCCATGAACCCGAAGCCCCCTGAGTAGGGTCCACAGGCAGCGTTGCTCGACAGTTCGCCGCCGGTCTGCGTCGTCAACGCCCCGAGTTTGCGACAACCGATTCCGTTGAACTCGTTGGCGTCAGTGGTGATCACACCGACGTGATAGTCGGTCTGGTCGCCAAGCAGCGACTCGACGCCGTCGATGAACCCCGGCACGCTCGCGATCAGATGCTGTTGCTCATCGGCCATGCTGCCTGAGTTGTCGACGACGAACAGCAGATCGACGCGATCGCAAGGCCCCACGTCGGTCGGCGAGTCGGGCGCCTCGCGGAGATCGAAGCGCCGATCCTCGTCGTCGCCGGGCGGCGACTCGCTCGCCGAGTCCCCAGCGGGCCCAGGTCCACCTGAGGTCGAACTGCTCTCGGCCATGGCGAGCGGACCGTCCGAGCCCGGCGCCGGACCGACCTGATGGTCGGCGAGCCCGGATTCGGCGGAGGCATTGCACGCGGCCAAGACGGAGAGGAAGGCGATGACGCGACGCATTTGCGCCGGATCGGATTCAACCCTCGTTCCACTCGCCGTGGTGCCGTCGATGGACCCACAGTGGTCCCAGTGCTCGCGTCGAGGGCCGACGCGCCGAGCTTGCGTCCGAGATCGGGGTCATGACGTCGTCAAGACTCCGCCGCGTCGTGGCAAGTCCAGGCGCGGCGCAGTCGCGGTGGGGGCCGTGATCGGGCCGCGGTGAGGAAATGGACCCAGTGGTTCGGCGAGCTTGACCACGACCTTCAGAACATCGAAACGGTCATCCGCCCACCGCAAGGCTACAGTTGGCAGCACGAAGACATGCACCGCCCAACCCTCACCACCCTGGCCGCTGTCGCGGCGCTCACCGTTTGCAGCCTCGAGCAGTCGGCCTCGGACGCTCGGGCCAAGCGGGCCGCGGTGCTGACGGCCCTCGCGAAGGCTGTCGAGAAGTCGTGATCGATACCCGCATCGGCCTGGGCGTCGGCCTCGACCTGCCGTGGAAGGGACCGTATGGCATTGTCGGCAACCGGGTCTCGCCGCGCACGCTGGAGTTCTTGCGGCGCTATGCCGAGCGCTTCGGGTACCTGTTCGTCAGCTGGCAGCCCCCGCACCGCGGGACGCCGCAGCTCGAGGATGTCGTCGAGCCATTCGACGAGCTGTTCGCGAACGTCGAGTTCGGCGTCAGGGCGCTGCACCAGACCGCGCTCAACCTGGCCGGTTCAAGCTACGCGCGCGCCGCCATCATCGCCCTGACGAACCAGCTCGCGGCCCGCTACGGCTTTTCGTGGGTGAACGAAGACCTGGGACTGTGGTCCGTCCGCGGCCGCCCGCTGCCGTACCCGCAGCCACCACCGATGACCGACGAAGGCATCGCACGTTGCGCCCAGAACTGCGCCGACGTTGCGCGCGAGCTCGACGTGCCGTTGGTCGTGGAGTTCCCGGGGTTCGAGATCCCAGTGCCGTGGCTGCACGGTGACCTCGATGCGTACGACGTGTTCCGCAGGGTCGTCGACGGCGCGAACGTGCATTGCAACCTCGACACCGGCCATCTGCTCACCTGGCGATACTTGGCGGGCCACCGCGGTGAGGCCCTGCTCGGCGATCTCGATCGGCTGCCGCTCGATCGCTGCGTCGAGATCCACTGCGCGGGCACGGTCCTGGCGCACGACCGGATCGTCGACGCCCACCACGGCGTGCTGCTGGACTTGCAACTCGAGCTCGCCTCTCGGCTGATGGCGTGCTGTCCAAACCTGCGGGTGGTGACGTGGGAGGATCCGCGATTCGACCGAAACGGGGTCCTGCCACCGGCACTGCTCGCGAGCTTGGATGCGCTCGACGCCCGCACTCGCGCGTGGATGGCTGGTCCTGCGGCACCCGGCAGAGCCCTGACCATCGGGCCGGCGGCGCTCGGCGCTGCCCAGGAAACTCCCGACGCTACGCCCTGGGAAACCGAGCTCGACGGTGAGTTCGTCGCTCGCACGGAGTTCGGCAGGCGCTGTCGCGCGCAGGTGCTGTCGCGCACCGGCCTGGGTGTTGGCCGGATCGTCGAGCTGTACCCGGTGGCGATCGCAGCATGGTGCGCGACGCACGACGGAGCCGACGATCCCGTCGACGCGCTGCTGATCGCGTTTCTCGACTCGGACTGCGGCCGCGCGTGGTCCGACTTCGCGTGGGCGGTGCCAGGCTTGTGCATCGAAGACGCGTTCGGTCGATTCGTCGCGCCGGGATCACCCGAGCATCTGAGTGCATGTGCACGCGTGCTCGCGGTTCATCGCGAACCGCCGTTCGAGATTCCGGCCGTATTCTGTGGTGCGCCGCGGGGTTGGTTCGCGATCGGTGGCCACGAGCCCGAGCCGCTGGTCTTGTATGCCGCCATCGATGGCAAGTTCATCACTGGCCCCATCACCCCGTTGCTGCGAGAGCTGCTGGGTGGTGCACGGCCCGCCGGAAGCGAGGTGGCGCTGCAACGACTCGTCGAGCTGGGCCTCGCCACGCCACCGAGCCAGATCACCCAGCGTCACAACGGCGCCACAACGAGCCCTCCAACACCACCGCGCCCTCGCTGACGAGCTTGCGCAGGTGGGCCTCGGCGGAGCGTTCTGCGAGCGGCCACAACGCCGCAGGAGTGTCGGAGTAGGCCGCGGCCACGAGGCTCGGCCGGTCGAGTGGACCCGCCGTCAAGGCGGCAAGCACTCGCGCTTCACGGCCGAGTCGATGCCGGAGGTACTGGGCAACCGCCGCGGTGGGGTCGCGGAGCACTGGCCCATGCGCGGGAACCAACGCGACCGCCCCGAGCGAATCCAGGCGACGCAGCGACTCGAGATACTGCGCCATGTCGCCACCATCGTAGGGGTCGATGAGGATCGTTCCCTCACCGGCGATCATGTCGCCGACGTGCGCCACCCCGGAACGCTCCTCCAGGTAGACCAGGTGCCCCGGCGCGTGCCCCGGGGTAAACACCGCGCGCAGCACGACGCCATCGCCCGCGTCGACGCGGTCGCCATCGTCGAGGTGTCGATCGATCGCAAACTCCACGCGCGCTGCGGTCGCGGCATGGGCCATGATCGGGGCCCCGCGGGCAGCACGAAGTGCCTGCGCATAGCCGATATGGTCTGGGTGGTGGTGGGTCAACAAGATCGCGACGAGCCGGTGGCCGGCGGCCTCGAGCTCGTCGAGCGTGCGATCGAGTCGGGCCTGTTCGTCCGCGAACGGCGTCGCCGGCTCGATCACCACGACATCACGGCCCACGACCACCAGGGTGTTCGTGGTCGTCGCCGGCGGGAGCGTCGGCGTTCGCAACGCGAGTCGCGTGAGCCCGGGCGCGACGAGTTCCATCAGGCGGTCGCAACCAAGGTCTTGCGCTTGCGACGGCGGTACCGCACTCGGCAAGGCATGCGAGGGCCGACCAGCAATCGGTCGTAGTCGGGCTCGTACATCGGCTCGAGCAGCTCGAAGTCGAAATTGCGCAGCAGGTGACTCCAGATCGCGCGCAGCTGCAGCTGAGCGAACAAGATGCCCATGCAGCGGTGACGTCCGCCCCCGAAGGAAATCCAGCCCATCGGGCTCTTCTTGTCCTCGTCGCGCTCGGGCCCAAAACGGTCGGGATCGAAGCGGTTGGGGTCGCGGAACACCTCGGGGATGCGATGGGCCATCGCCGGCGAGGTCATGATCATCGACTCCTCGGGGACCCAGTAGCCGCCGTGCTCGAAGCCCTTGAGCACCTTGCGCATCATCATGATGATGGGCGGGTACAGCCGCAGGGTCTCTTTCACCGCGTTCTCGAGGCCCGACATGGCGCGTAGATCTTCGAGGGTGAGATCGTCGCGATCGCCCAGGATGCTGTCTTGCTCGGCGCGCAGCTTGGCCAGCCACTGCGGGTTCTGGTTGAGCAAGATGCCGGTCCACGCAAACGTGACGCCGCTGGTGTGGTGCCCGGCGAACATGATCGCGAGCAACAGCCCCGTCATCTCGTCGTCGGTCAAGCGCTCGCCGCTCTTGTAGGTCGCGTCCATCAGCGTCTGCAAGAAGTCCTCCTCGGTCGCACCTTTGCTGCGGCGCTCGCGAACGATGGCGGACACCAGCTGACCCAGCCGCACCCGCGAGCGATCGCGCTTGCGGAACGCCGGGATGGGCAACTGCGGCGCAAAGAAGGCCAACAGGTTCAGGCCAGCCTCCATGTCGTAGTAGAGCTTGGCGAACTCGTCGGACAGATTCTTGCGAAACGATGGGCCCAACAGCGACCGGCTCGAGGTGTATATCGTCAGCTCGTTGCCGACCTTGTAGAGGTCGACGATGCCCTCGTCGCCCCACTTGCCGAAGTAGTCTTCGGCCTCCTCGACGAACCCCGCCGCGTACGTCCGCAGTCGCGTCTCGCGCAGCGCGTCGTGAAAAAACGCGAGCTGTTCGCGCATGATCTCGGGCTCGGCGTCGTAGGCGATGCCCTTGCCGAAGATCGGCGTCATGAGCTTGTAGACCTCGCGCATGCTGACGTCTTCGTCACTGAGGCGAAAAAAACGCTGATGCGCCTTGGGCCCGCTCATCATCACGGCCTGCGGGGTGCCCGGCAGACGCAGCGAGAACATGTCACCGAAGCGGTCCCGCCCCCGCTGGAAAAGCTCGACGGGCCGCTTGCGCAGCTCGATCGCATGTCCAAGCAGTGGTAGGCCGCCGGGCAGCATCGGTGGCAGCTTCCGCGAGCTCGACGTGATCGGGGACTTGGAGTCGGAAGTCGTGGTCTGCATGGCCGCGCTGCAGAAGCTACCAGCGCGCGACCCGGCGTAGCTACCGCGCCTGCTCACCCCACGCGTGGCCTGCCGCACAGCAGCGTGATCGGCTCCACATCGCCGCAGGCCAAAGGGGCCACGGCCCAACGGCCCCACGGCCCCACCCAACCCAAAAACCCCGACGGCCGCGGGAACCGGAGGCGAAACCCCGACATTTCGCGCATCATGCCGGCCGTGCCGGTCCTGTCACCGATCACTGGGGCGTCGCTCGCATGGGCGGCGTTGGTCATCCTTGCATTCTTTGCGCTGCTGTTCGCTGGTGCCTGGGCCCTGCCCGGCAAACGCGTGCTCGGGTTTTCCCCGCCCAACGAGAAGCCCAAGTACTACAAGGTCAACGGCATGGCGTTGTGGGTCGCCACCCACTTCGTCGTCATCGGCGGCACCATCGCGCTGGACTGGTCGCTGACGGCCGTGATCGAAAATTTCTGGTCACTGTTCGTGGTCGCCAACGTGCTCGCGTTGGGGTGGACATGGGTGCTCGTCAGCGCTGGCCGTCGCCGGCTGCCGCCGGAGGCGCCGCACGCACAGACGCTTCGACAGCGTATCGCCGAGCTGTGGTTGGGCTCCGAGCTCAACCCCATGTGGCTCGGCGTCGACCTCAAGGTGTGGGCCTACCAGCCCTCGCTGATCGGCATGTCGCTGCTGCACGTGTCCTTCGCCTACGCGCAGTGGGACGCGACCGGGACCCTGACGCTGCAGATGATCGCGTACCAGGTGTTCTGGTGGATCTACATGACGACCCACTACCACTGGGAGTCCGGCGTGCTGTCGATGTGGGATGTGATCGCCGAGAAGTTCGGGTTCATGCTGGTCTGGGGCGATCTTGTCCTGGTCCCGTTCTTCTACTCGCTGGGCGGGTGGTACTTGATGCGCGTGACCGAGCCGATGCCGATGCCGCGGCTGGCTGCGATCACCGCCATGTTCGCCCTGGGCCTGTGGATCTTCCGCACTGCCAACGCCCAAAAAGACCGCTTCAAGCGCGACCCCAAGGCGTTGATCTGGGGCAAGCCTCCCGAGCTGCTCGGAGGCCGCCTGCTGGTTTCGGGCTGGTGGGGCATCGGGCGCAAGCTCAACTACACCGGCGAGATCATGGTCTACAGCTCGTTCGCTCTGTGCTCGGGTACCGGCTCCTGGGTGCCATACCTGCTGCCATTGTGGCTGTGCACGCTGCTACCGCACCGCGCGTGGCGTGACGAACAGCGGTGCCGCGCAAAGTACGGCGAGCTCTGGGACGCCTACACCAAGCGCGCCAAGTTCCGCATGATCCCGTTTGTGTACTAAGCCCTGCGGGCGCGTTCGCCCGCGAGCTGCTAACCTCGTGAGCTGGAATGTCGGCACCGACGACCGGCCGCCTGATCGTGGCGACACCACCCGAGCTGGTGATCCATGACGCATTGACGCCGTGCCCCTACCTCGAGGGTCGCACCGCGAGGTTGCCACTGCGGCTTCCGGTGCGCGCCCTGGCTCGATCCGAGTTCGAGACTCGGCTCGATGTCGGCGACCGGCGGCAGGGACTGCTGCTGTATCGCACGGCGTGTCCCGACTGCGTCGCCTGCGAGCCGATCCGGATCGATGTCGAGCAGTTTCAGCCAGGCCGCACGCAGCGCAGAGTTTTCCGCCGCGGCGAGCTCGAACTCCGCACCGAGATCGGTCGGCTCGAGCCGACTGCCGAGAAGGTCAACCTCTACAATCGCCACAAGTTCGGCCGCGGGCTCAACACCGGCGATCAGCCCATCGATCTGGAGGGCTATCGCTCGTTCTTGGGTGAGTCGTGCTGCGACACCTTCGAACTGCGCTACCGCATCGGCCGCAAGCTCGTCGGGCTGGCGATCGTGGATCGCAGTGAGCGCGCGCTGTCGGCGGTGTACTGCTTCTTCGATCCCGGGCTCGGGCCGCTGGGCATCGGCACCTACTCGATCCTCAAGCAGGTCGACCTGTGCCGCCAATGGGGCCTGCGCTGGCTGTACCTCGGGCTGTACATCGCCGAGTGCCCCTCGATGGCGTACAAGTCCAAGTTCTTGCCCCACGAGCGCCTGCTCGAAGGCCGCTGGGTCACGGTAGATCGGCCTCACGCGCCGGCAGGCGAGCCCACCGATTCGCCGAACGACGGCTGATTGCGTGGCCGCGCAGGGTCGTGCAGCATGCCGGTCCCGACACCGGGCCTTCATGTCGATTCAGGTTGAATCCGAGATCGGGCGCCTGCGCAGGGTCCTCGTCCACCGCCCCGGTGACGAGATCGTGCGCATGACCCAGCACGACCTGTCGCGCATGTTGTTCGACGACATCCTGTCGCCGACGGAGACTCAGCGCGAGCACGACGTGATGGTCGACATCATGCGCGCCGCAGGGGCCGAGGTGCTCGAGTTCGATGATCTGCTGCGCGCGGCGCTCGAGTTCGCCCCGACCAGCGAGCGCGAAGCCCTGGTCGAGGCCGCATGCGAGCGCGCCGGCGCCGCGGGCATCTGGAGCGAGTTGGCTGCGTGGCCGACCGCGCGACTGGCTCACGCACTCATCGCAGGAGCCTACTGGGACGAGTTCGTGCGCAGCGGCACGAGCCTCACGCGGCTGCGCGACGAGCTCGAGGGCGCGCGCCCGATGGCGCTGCGCCCGGTGCCGAATCTGATGTTCATGCGTGACCCTTGCGTCGCGCTCTACGACCGCGTGTTGGTCGGCCGCATGGCGACCGGCGCACGTGCGCGCGAGCCATTGTTGGTGGCGTTCGCCTTGCGCTGGGCCCCGCTGGCGGCGGCCCCACTCGAGTTCGCCCAAGACGATGTCGCGCGCGATGCCGCCTTCCGCTCGGTCGAGGGCGGCGACGTGATGGTGCTCTCGCGCGAGACCCTGCTGATCGGCTGCTCGGAGCGAACGACACCGCAGACGATCGAGAGACTCGGCAGTGAAGCACTGTTCGTCGATCACCCCAAGCTCTCGTCGATCTATGCCGTGATGATGCCGCAGCTGCGGTCGGTCATGCACCTCGACACCATCTTGACGCAGATCGATCGGAAGCTCTTTCTCGGCCACGCGCCGCTGATCTCCGGGCAGGGTTCGCGCGCTCCGCTGGCCGTCATCCGGCTCGAGCGCGACCGACCACCCACGCTGGTCCGCGGCGCGACCGTACTCGACGTGCTGCGCGAAGAATGCGGGGCCGACGTCACGGTGGTCCCGTGCGGCGGCGAGGACCCCCTGTTCCAGGAGCGTGAGCAGTGGACCGACGGGGCGAACGCCGTCGCCATCGCTCCGGGGTGTATCCTGCTCTACGCTCGCAACACCCACACGATCGCCACGCTGGCGCAGCATGGCTTCGTGCAGTCCATGCTGTCCGTGGTGGTCCCGCCCGAGCAACGCGACGCGATCGTGCAAGAGGGGATCGCCCGACAGCGTACGGTCTTCACGTTCACGGGCAGCGAACTCTCGCGGGCCCGCGGCGGCGGCCGATGCCTTACCATGCCACTCGAAAGGGAGAGTCTCGAACCATGAGCATAGCTCGACGTCATGAAGGCACACCCACCATTGGCGGACCCATCGCCGTCGTCGCGATGGGCGGTCACGCCTTCACGCAGACCGGCGACCGGGGCACCTACGAGGAGCACGATCGCAACGCGCGGCAGATCTGTCGCGAGCTGATCGTCCTGGTCGAACGCGGCTACCGCCTGGTCATCACCCACGGCAACGGTCCTCAGGTCGGTGAGCTCCTGCTCCGCCAGGAGCTCACGCGCGACGCGTTGCCGCGGTGGCCACTGGATGTTTTGGTCGCCGAGACCGAAGGCAGCCTCGGGTACCTGTTGCAGCGCGCCATGCTCAATGAGCTCAACGCCCGCGGCATTCACCGCTGGGTCGTGACCATGGTGACGCAGGTCGTCGTCGACCGCGCCGACCCGGCCTTTGCGGCGCCCTCCAAGCCGGTGGGACCGTTCATGACGCAAGAGCAGGCCCAGGCCGGCGAGCTCGAGTATGGCTGGGTGGTACGCGAGGAGGCTGATCGCGGTTGGCGACGCGTAGTCCCGAGCCCGGTGCCCAAGCGCATCGTCCAGGCCGAGATGGTTCGCGAAGTCGTGAAGTCGGGGAACATCGCCGTGGCAGGTGGCGGCGGCGGCATCCCGGTGACGATCGACGCCGGCGGCCACTACGACGGTGTCGAGGCGGTGATCGACAAGGACCTGACCTCCAGCGTGCTCGCCACCGACATCGGCGCCGAGCTGCTGGTGATCCTCACGCCCGTCGACTCTGTGTTCCACAACTGGGGACAGCCCGGTCAGTCCCGAATCGCAGCGGTCACTCTGGCCGAATGTGAGCGCTACGTCGCCGAAAAGGTGTTTGCGAGCGGTTCGATGGGCCCCAAGGTCGAAGCGATGCAGAGCTTCCTGCAGCGTGGCGGTCAGAGGGGTCTCATCACCAGCCCTTCGTCGCTCCGCGAAGCGCTCGACGGCGCGACGGGTACACATTTCATCGGCCGGATCTAGTCCCCTGGACTCAGTCGGCGTACAGACGTGCGCGTGCAGCACTCGCGTGGCGACGCCAGCGCTGCGCAGCACCCTCGTCCTGGGCATGCTCGTGCAACCGAGCCAGGATCTCGGCAGCTCGTGCTGCGTCGACGAACCTGCGTTCGGCCAACGCTGCGAAGTACGCGTCGTCGAGTAGTGCCTGGGCGCGATCGGAGTGGCCGCGCTCGGACAGCGTGGCCACTTTGGTCAGCACACCAGGCACGCGCAGCGCCACCGTGCCGGACGCCGCGCGACCGAGCGGCGTTGGTTCGCCCTGGCTAGCAGCCGCGGGTGCCATCGCGAACGCAAGTCCAAGCGACACCACGAACCCCACTGCGACCGCAGCTCGAGAACGCCCAGACTTCCGTGACGCCGCAGTCCGCAGCGCTGTGAGCAGCGCCTCCATCGAGGCATACCGATCGTCAGGACGAGGCGCCAGGCCCCGGACGACCGCGCGACGCAGCCGCACGGGGACCTCCGCACCGCGCACTGGACTCGCCAGCTTCAGCTTGCGCTTGGCACAGGCAAGCTCTAGCGCTGAGGTACCGATGAACGGCCGCACGCCGAACAGTGCCTCGTACAGCGTCGCGCAGAAGCCAAACTGATCCGTGCGCGCATCCACAGGTCCACCGGTGTGCTGCTCGAGCGCCATGTATGCCGGCGTCCCGACCGACATCCCGGTCTGCGTTAGCGAGCCTTCGATGTCTTCGTGCTCGGGGGCGTTGTGCTCGAGCGTCACCGGGACGGGCTGGTCGAGCAACGCCGCAAGCCCGAAATCGGTGACGCGTACGCGACCATCCTCGCCGACAAGAACGTTGTGCGGCTTGACGTCACGGTGCACGACGCCTGCGGCGTGCGCTGCAGCCAAGCCCTTACCGACCTCACAGAGCGCGGCAAGCGTCTCCTGCCAGGTCCGCGGACTCGCGAGCCACTGGGCCAACGTCTCACCGGGCACGTACTCCATTGCGATCACCAGGTTGGAACCCACGCTCTCGATCGCAAACAGCGGCACCACGTTTGGATGGGACAGACCGGCCATCGCGCGGGCCTCGAGGCGCAGCCGCGCGCGAGCGACCTCCGGATGGCGTGCTGGTACCTCGCCGTGGCTTTGACGAGTCACCTTCAGGGCAACCTCCCGCCCGAGTCGTCGATCGATCGCGCGATACACCACGCCCATGGAGCCCCTCGCGATCCGAGCGATCAGCCGGTACCGCGACAGCGACCACAGGCACGCGGGCTCCCCGACGCGGAGCCCGAAGCCCCCGGGTGCCACAGCCACGAGCGGGACATCAGCGGCGGCTCGCACGGGGTCTGATGTGGGTACACTTCCCACCAAGCCCGCGGATCGACGTACATCCACGCACCCGTATTGCTAGGGCGCGTGCGAAAAATCCTGGCCGCCTTCGCTATTGCCCTGCAGTGGCCGCAGCAGCGCCTGCAGGCGGTTTCGACAGGATTGCCTCCAGCGACTCGCATTCCCAGTCCTGCTTGAGCAGGGTCGACATCTCGGTGGCAAGCAGCTTGAAGGCCGCAGGTGAGCCGGCGGCCGCGGCGGCTTTTTTCGCCGGCGCCAGGACATACTCGTGGGTCGCGCCTTGTCGCTCGATCCCCTCGAGCCAGGCCTTGATGGGATCGGCAGGCTCGTCTTCCGACACCGTGTCGGCAACCTCGCACAGGATGAACGCCTGCTCGCCGATCTCGCTCATCTCCTGGATCGACAGCACCCGCTTGGTCCCCACGCCCTCTCCGGGCTTGAGGATCTCGGGCATGTCGGCGCGCTTGGTCGGCGCCTCCGGCTTGGCGGTCGGGAACGGCTCGTAGAACGGTTTCTTCCTCATGATCACGTTCACCGGGCCCAGCGCCAGCGAGGGGACGTACGTGACGAAGGTGAGGCCCACGAGCATGATCAAGATGAACGGAACCACCGACTTGATCACCTCGCCCAGCGGTTTGTTGAACACGCTCGACGCGACGAACAGGTTCAACCCGATCGGCGGAGTCAGGTAGCCGATCTCGAGGTTGACGATGAAGATCAGGCCCAGATGAATTGGGTCGATGCCGAGCTTGATCGCGATGGGCGCGATCAAGGGTGCCAGGATCATGATCGCAGAGATCGAGTCCATCAGCGCGCCGGCCACCAACAAGATGGCGTTGACGATGAGCAAGAACTCGAACGCATCCAGGTCCATCGACTGGATCAGGACGATCGCCTGGTCGGGGATCTGTTCCTCGACCAGAAAGTCGTTGAGCCCGAAGGCCAGCGCCATGATCACCAGCAGCGAACCCATCATCACGGCCGACTCGACCAAGATCTTGGGCAGATGATGCATCGTCAGCTGGCGATGGATGAACAGCTCGACCACCAGGGCATAGATGACGCTGACCGCGGCTGCCTCGGTCGGCGTGAACAGGCCGGAGTAGATGCCCCCGAGGATCTGCACCGGCAAGAGGATCGCCCACATGCCATCGCGGATGGCCCGACCCACCTCCCGGATCGAGAACTTGGTGCGGTCACCGGTGCCGTTTCGCATCGCTAGCACGACGCTGTAGATCGCCATCAGCAGCGCCAACATGAGCCCGGGCACGATGCCGGCCATGAACAACTCGCTGACGTCGATCGGCGCCGATCCGCCGGCAACAATCGCGTACACGAGCATCGGGATCGACGGCGGAATGACGATGCCGAGCGAGCCGGCGCTGGTCACCAGACCCAAGCTGAAGCGCTCGCTGTACCCGGCCTTGACCAAGGCCGGATACATCACGGTGCCGATCGCGATGACCGTGACCGGGCTGCTGCCGCTGATCGCCGCGAAGAATACACAGCCGCCGACGCTTGCGACCGCAAGCCCACCCGGGAGGAAACCGACCATCGATTTCGCGACCGTGACCAGTCGATTGGCGATGTCGCCGGCGCTCATGATCGCACCCGACACGACGAAGAACGGGATCGCGAGCAGGACGTTCTTCGTGGTCAGGCCGGCCATTTTGGCCGGGAACGTGTCGTACCCGCAGATGGTCTCGGGATCCAGCGTGGCACAGACCCCAAGGTCGTCGTAGCCGTCGCTGTACATGAAGAAGCACAGCGCAGCGAGGACGCCGATGATCATGAACAGCGGCGTGCCCAGCGAGATCATCACCCCCATCGCCAGCAACAGCACGAGGATCCCCGAGGCACCCGGTCCGCCAAGATCGGTGCTCGGAGCTTCGGCGTCATCGACGGCGGGTCCGACCCACTGCGCGGCCTCGGCGACCGAGCCGGACGAGGTCATGCCCACGGCGAGAAACGTCACCAGCAGCAGTGCCAGCAGTACGCGGGCACGCGTCATCGGAGGAAGTCTGCGCCAAATCATCGTGCACCTCCGTCGTCAGGGGTCTTGGGCGCCGCCTTGGGTTCGGCCGCGGCCTCACCGAGGCGATCCGTGATGACCTCGGACGGACGACCCGTGACCAGATCACCCACGACGACGCCGGGTCGCGCGTTGTCCTTGGGCCGACGGGGGATATCGTCTTCGTCGCGGATCGGTCGGATCGCTTCGGTCGGAATGTCGCTCGGAGGCGCAGCCGTCGATGCAGCGAGCATCTGCTTGGCGGCGTCGTCCACCAGTCCGGCGAGCGGATCGACCTCCTTCAGGCGGCCCTGGTAGGCGAGCACGCCATGGCCGAAAAAACGCAACGCCATGATCGCGAACGAGAGCGGCAGCGCCAGATACGCCATGTACTTGGGGACTGGGAGTCCAGCGAAGACACCGCCCTGGCCCGCGGTCGAGCTGTACTCGTCGTAGCTGAATCGCACGTAGCGAATCGACACCCACATCAGGGCGAAACAGAACAGCGCGGTGGTCACCGCCGACAACGTGCCGACGTACCTGCGGAGGTTCGGCGGGATGAGTCGCACAACGGCGTCGACACTGAGGTGCTTGTGCTCGTACGTCGCCATCGACGCGCCGATGAAACCGACCCACAGGGTCAAGATCAACGCCAGTGGCTGCGACCAGATCAACCCGTTGGGTAGCGCGCGCCCAAGCAGCTGGACGAGGCCGTAGCCCACCACCGTGGCGCCAACGCCCGCAGCGGCAGCGTGCGTGTGGGGTGTTCGGCCGCGCGTCGCGGCGCGCACTGCCGCCCAGCCGAGCCCGGCAAAGATCGCGAAGGCGACCCACGGGATCAGCTTCAGCGCCAGATCATATCCGCTGGTCCCCTCGGTGAGCTCCGGACCAACCCACCCGATCACCTTGATCGAAGCGTCGATCCCCTTGCTGCGCTCACCGGCCGTAGCTCGGTGCAGAACATCGAGGAAAACCACCAGCGCCATCGTCAACAGGGCGAACGAGACGAACGCTCGCTCGATCCTGTACACGAGGCGATTGAGCTGACTGAGTTGCTCCGTCACCGCGGCGCATCATACCAGCTTCGCGCCGGAACGTACGCCCAGCGAATACCACCGCGGTCGGCGTCGAGCCGCCGGTCCGCCGCCAACGCGAGCGGCCCGGCCGGGCTCGGGAGGCTACAGCGCGTCGGTGAGCTTCTTGAACAGAGCCTTGCCCTCGGTGGAGGCGCGCCCCAGGAACTTCGCGTGGGCGATCATGGCCGTGGACGAGAACCCCGCCTTCTCCGAGGCGCTCAACTTGGTGACGGTGATTCCCGCCGTCTCGAAGTTTCCGAGCAGCTGCCCCTTGATGGCCCGCACGCCGCGTCGGCCGGCCTTGGACAGCTCGAGCTGGCTGACGTAGCCGTCGGCGTCGGCATCCGGCGAGCCCTTGGGTGCCTTGCCGTCTGCATCGAGTGCAGGCCCGGGGAGTTTGCCGGTGAAGAGCGCCTGGATCTCGGGCGGGAGGGTCTCGTACCACTTGCGCGACAGCACCACGATGCCGGGCTGGTAGATGTGCTCGGTGAGGGTGAAGTGGGAGATGCCCTGGTACCAGGACGCTGCGAACGCAAACAGCGGAGTGTTGTCGAAACCGTCGACGACGCCGGTCTGCAAGCCCGGCAAGACCTCGGTCACCGAGATCGGCACCGGTGAGGCACCGAACGCAGTCCAGGTGTCGATGTGCTCCTGAGACTCCTGCGAACGCATCTTGCGACCCTTGAGGTCGGCCAACGAGTTGATCGGGAAGGTCGAGCCGATCGAGCGATAGCCGTTCTCCGAGAAGAAGAACAGCTTGAATCCGCGGTCCCAAAGCAGCGCATCGAGATCTGCGAACAACGCCCCGTCGATCACGGCGTCGGCCTTCTTTTCGGTGGGGAAGAGATACGGCAACTCGATGCAGGCCAGCTCAGGCACCGCAGACGACAGGGCGCTCACGCTCCCGCCGTAGCACTGGATCGCCCCGCGCTTGACCTCATTGACCGTGTACTGCTCGTCGCCGAGCGCCGCGCCGAGGTACGGCTTGACCTTGAGGCGCTTGCCGCTGCCCTCCCACATCAGAGCTTTGAGCCCCTTCATCTGGTTCGCCCACGGGGTCTCTGGCGGAGCCGCCGTGGCGATCTTCATCGTGAACTCCGGGCTGTCAGCGGCGCGGGCGGACCGACCGATGAAGAACGGAGCGATCGCGGCGGCGGCCGAACCCTGGACGAAACGGCGGCGAGTCGGGGACGTGAGCAGGCGGGGCATGAACGAAAACTCCCTTGGGACGCAAGAAGGTCGACGGGTTGAAGCGCGGGCACTGAGACGGGCCGCGGCGGCCGATCTTCACGGGTATGACATTGTGTGCCCGCGCCTGGACGGGTCCACAAGCCCCGGAACACAGTTTGTACCAGCGGCGCGCTGCGCACGATCGGTCTCAAGGCCGACGAGGCCTTGTCCAGCGCAGCCCAGCACGCGCTAATTCGCGCCGCCGCGCGCGATCAGAACAGCTCTTCTTTGTCCGCGAGCAGCTCGCGGGCCTTCTGCTTCTCGACGAGGATCTCCGCCTTCACGTCGGGGATCACGTCGTCGGGCGTGGCAATCACCTCGTTGAGGAGCTTCTCGAAGGTCTCTTCGTCCTGCTCCTTCACCGCGAGCTCGGCGGCCCATAGAACCTTGGTGCCGATATAGGTGGCGGAGATCTCGAGCGACTTGTTGAAGTGCACCCGCGACTTCTCGAGGTCGCCGCCGGCGAACGCCGGCGCGATGGCATAGAACGCACCGAAGTAGCGGTGCGGACCTCCGTAGTAGAAGGTCGGATCGAGCTCGAGCACGCGATCCATCGTCGCCTTGACGTTGTCCTTCTGGCCGAGCAGCACGGCGAAGCCCTTGCGCTTGGCCCACTTGCCCAGCGAGCTCGCATACCAGTACATCGCCGGGACACCCGACTTGGGCACCAGCTTGACCGCCTCGGGCAGCTTGCCGCCGGCGCGCATCTTCGCCTCGAACTCGGGCGAAGAGGCGATGATCGCCTTTTCGCCCCACTTCACGCCGAGGTCCATCGTGCGCAGGTACTCCTTCTCGTCGTTGCGCAGATAGCCATCCGCGAGGAAGTAGTTGGCGCGCGTGAGCTTGACCAGGACCTCGAAATTCTTCGGCTCGGCAGCCGCGGCCTGCTCCCAGATCTTGATCGCCGCGCGAATCTCCGCCGCGTCGGTACGGTTGGCCCAGTGCTTGTCACCCTCGGCGATCTGGGCGGCGACGTCTGCCGCGCCAGCGGTCTTGCCGCTACCGTCTTGATTCTGCCAGGCGGCCTTGCGGCCAGCGCAGCCGGTCATCGACACGAGTACACACGCGAGGAGAAGATGCTTGGTGTTCATCGGGCGCTCCTGGATCGCAGGCCCATCGCTAGGGCTGCCGTCCGCGCTTGGGAGATACACCGGCACGCCGCGGGCCGTCAAACCCGCGGCCTCGTCCGGTCCGATCAGCAAAGCCCGTGAGATTGCGCCGCCGAGCGCGGTGGGCGACGCTAGCGCCCGACGTGCGCTGGGCGGTGGAGCGGTGGTTGTCCCGGGCATCGACGCCGGCCTTCGCGACCTACGCCATCGGCGCCGCATTCACGGCCTACTTCGCCATGTACGCGGTCCGCAAGCCGTTCGCCGCGGCGACGTTCGCCGACGTGGCGGTGTGGGGCGTGCAACTCAAGATCGCACTCGTGCTGGGCCAGGTGCTCGGGTACGCCCTGTCGAAGTTCCTCGGCATCAAGTTCCTTTCGGAGATTCCGCCGCACCGACGTCCGCTGGCATTGATCGCGCTGCTCGCTGTCGCCGAGCTCGCGCTGCTGGCCTTTGCGGTGCTGCCACCGGGCGGGCAGGTGATCGCGATGTTCTGCAACGGCTTGCCTTTGGGTGCGATCTGGGGCCTGGTCTTTGGCTTCCTCGAGGGTCGGCGGACCACGGAGATCCTCGGCGCAGGCCTCTCGATTTCCTACATTCTGGCCAGCGGCGCGGTGAAATCCATCGGTCGCTGGCTGCTGGATCTCGGCGTCGGCGAGGCGTGGATGCCGGTGATGACCGGAGGGTTGTTCGTACCCCCGTTTCTGGTGGCGGTATGGATGCTGGCCCGCCTACCCCGACCATCGCCCGCAGACGAGAGCGCTCGGACACTGCGAGCGCCGATGTACGGCGCCGAGCGCAAGGCGTTCATCCGTCGATTCTTCGTCGGGATCGCGTTGCTCACCCTGGCCCACGTCGCGCTCACCGCGTATCGGGATTTCCGCGACAACTTCGCCGCCGAGCTGTGGCACGCGCTGGGCTATGGCGACGCGCCCTCGATGTTCACGTACTCCGAGATTCCCGTGGCAGTGGCGGTGGTCATGGGCCTGGCTGCCATCTACCGCATCCGCGACAACCGTAGAGCGTTCTTCTGGGTGCACGCCTTGATGGGCGGCGGCGCTGTGCTGATCGCCGCCGCAACTCTGCTGTTCGATCTCGGTCTCGTGTCGGGCCCGGTTTGGATGGTCGCGATGGGCGTCGGTCTGTACCTCGGCTACGTACCGTTCGGGACCGTGCTTTTCGACCGGCTCATCGCCGCCACCGGGGCCGTTGGCACCGCCGTCTTCATGATCTACGTCACCGACTCGTTTGGCTATCTCGGCTCCATCGGCGTGCTGTTGTTCAAGAACTTCGCCCACGCCGAGCTGTCGTGGCTCGAGTTCTTTCGGCGATTCTCGTACGCCTGTGGCCTTGGCTGTGCCGCTGCCTTCGCCGGCAGTGCGTGGTACTTTTCCCGCCGCGGCGCCACGGCGCCACCGGATTCCGAGCCTCGATGAATGCCGTCAGCAAGCGCAGCCTGATCGATCGCGTGCGCAGTGGCCTCGGGATCGGAGCATGGTTCTCTGGTCGCGATCCATCTGCGCGCGTCCACCTGGTGTTCGGACTGCTCCTGCCGATGTTGTTGCTCGGAAACAACATGTGGCGGGTCCGCCGGTTCACCGTCGACGACGCGTACATCTCGTTCCG
>CANLQR010000042.1 GCA_947492135.1 Deltaproteobacteria bacterium
GCGGCGGTGTTCGGCGTCGCGTTGGGCGTGCTGGCGTCGTCGTATCGCGCAGTGGCGGCGGCGCTGACCCCCGTCGTGGTCTTCTTGCGCTCGATCCCCATGGGCGCCCTGTTCCCGCTGGTCCTGCTCATCGCGGTCGGCGATGCCGAGAAGCAAAAGACCACCTTCGTGTTCCTCGCGGTGGTGCCGTTCATCTTCTCGGACACCTTCGCGTCGATCGCCAGCGTGCCGCAGCGCTACGTCGAGACCGCGCAAACCCTTGGCGCGAGCCGGTTCCAGATCATCCGCAAGGTGCTGTTCCCGATCGCCTTGCCCGACATCATCACGGGCCTGCGCTTTCAGTTCGGCCTGGCACTTGGCTACATCATGCTGGTCGAGACCAACGAGATGCAGCAAGGTGGCCTGGGCGCGCTGCTGTGGTCGACCCAGCGCTCCTATGCCGCGGACAGCATGGAGCGGGTCTACATGCTGTTGTTCGTGATCACCGCAATCGCGTTCGCACTCGATCATCTGATTCGCTTCTTCCAGCGCGGGTTTTTCCCCTACCGTTCGGATCTGTAGGCCATGGCGACGCCCGTGGATGACGCACAGGATGATGAGAAGGCCGCGCCAGGCACCCCCGTGCCCGCGCCCGCGCCCGTGCCCGCCCCCGCGCCCGCCAAGCCGGTCTCGGCGGTGGTCGGCGAGCCTCTGCTGCGGCCGCTCGCGCCGGCCAAGCCGCTGCCGGTCGTCACCTTCGACAAGGTGACCAAGAGCTTCGGAGACTTCACCGCGATCAAGGACGTGAGCTTCTCGATCGAGGATCACCCGGGTCGTGGCGAGTTCGTGTGCATCCTGGGCCCCTCGGGCTGCGGTAAGTCGACCGTCATCCGTCTGATCGCCGGCCTCACGCCGCAGTTTCCCGCCAGCAGCGGCACGGTGCTGGTCGACGGCCAGCAGATCCTCGGGCCCGGCCCCGATCGCGGCATGGTGTTCCAGGACTACACCTCGTTCGACAACCGCAGTGTGCTCGACAACATCGCGTTCGGCCTCGAGTGCCGCGGCGTCGCCAAGGCCGAGCGCAACGATCTGGCGAGGCTATGGATCAAGAAGGTCGGGCTGTCGGTCGACAAGGACGCCGACAAGTATCCCCACCAGCTCTCGGGCGGCATGCGCCAGCGCGTCGCGATCGCCCGCACCCTGATCCTCGAGCCCCGCATCATCCTGATGGACGAGCCGTTTGGCGCGCTCGATCCCCCGACGCGCAGTCGGATGCAAGAGGTGATGGTCAAGCTGTGGCGCGAGCAGTCGCCGACAATCTTCCTCATCACCCACTCCATCGAAGAAGCGGTCTATCTCGCCGATACGATCATCATCTTCTCGTCGTCACCGGGCACGGTGCTGAAGGTCATGCAACTCGAGCCACCGCACAAACCCGCGCTCGAGGCCCAACGCGATCCCGAGTTCCTCGACACCGTGTTCGGGATCCGCGAGATGATCGAAAAGCTCGAGTCATCCAACCGGGCGGGGGACTAGCGGGGATTCTCTATGGCGATCGCGCCGAAACCCAAGGCCGGCATGTGGCGATACCTCGCCTCGGCCTTCGCCTTTCGCTGGAACCTGCTGTTTTTCGGCGGCGCGGTCGCGGCTGCGATGCTGCTGCCGACTCCCGACATCCTGATCCCAGTGATCGTCGCGGCTGAGCTCGCGTACCTCGCGGCTTTGTCGGGCAACGCCCGGTTCCAGTCGGCGATCGACGCCCGCGCGCACGCCGAGGGCAAGCCGGACAAGGCTTCGGCCAGCCAAGAGCAGCTCGACGTTCAGCGCAAGCTGCAGGAGCTGCTCGCTGGGCTCGAGAACGATCGCCGCGGTCGTTTCGTGCGACTGCGGACGCGCTGCGTCGAGATGCAGCGCATCGCCGACGCCGTTCGTGGCGACACCCATGACGCCTCGGGCGCGGCCCAGGACCTGCGGGCGCCAGCGCTCGATCGCCTGCTGTGGATGTTCTTGCGGCTGTTGCTGTCACAGCAGGCCGTCGAACGCTTCTTGCGCGCGACCGACGTCAAGGCGCTGGAGTTCAGCCTTGCGGCGTTGAAGCAAAAGCACCGCGAGGCCGAGGCTCGCGCCGACGAGCGCATCGTCCGCTCGGTCACCGACGCGATCGCGACCGCAGAGCTGCGCATGGCCAACGTCGAGAAGGCCCGGAGCAACCACGAGTTCATCACGTTGGAGCTCGATCGCATCGAGCAGAAGATCCATGCGCTCACGGAGATGGCGGTCAGCCAGCAAGATCCCGACCAGCTCTCGATTCAGGTCGATGCGGTCGCCGAGGGCATGCAACAGACCGAGGCGACGATTCGCGAGCTCCAGGCGATCACCGGCCTTGGTATCGACGCCGCGACCCCACGGATCCTCGGCAGTGACTTGACGGAGATTGTGAGGCAATGACCCAAGCCGATCCCAAGAGCCTCGCCGGTGTCGAAGGCGTCACGCGACTGGCCCAGCTGCCCGCGCATTTCCCAACCTGGGCCTCGCGGCTGGCCGAGCTCTACTTCTCGGGTACGACCTCGATGTTCGTCGTCCACGGCAACGTCTTCGACGTCGTGCGCGCCGGTCCGGACACCGATCCCCGCTGGACCGGGCTCGCCGAGTTCCTCGCCGAGCAGGTGTTCGGCCGCTGGGACCTGGTGCTGCACTACGATCTGGCCCGCGGGCTGCGCTGCCTGGCCGGCAGCGACTCCAAGCGCCTCACCAAGATGGTCGAGGTCGTCAATCGCTGGCTCGGCGATCTGACCAAGATCGCCCGCGACCCCACGATGGGCCTCGCGGCGCTCGACCTGTTCGTACGAAAGAACGTCATGGCCGAGCCCGACCAGCGGGTGCGCGCGGCGATCATCATCGACCACGCCTCGTACGTGGCGTCACGCGGCGACCGCTTGGCACTGGCCGACCAGACCCATCTGGTGACGCTCTTGAACTGGGCGACCAGCCCCTACGTCAAGCGGCTCAACCTCGCGTTCGTGCTGATCGACGGGCGCTTGTCCGACATCAACGAACGGCTGACGGGCAACCCGCATGTCGCTTCGATCGAGGTCGCGCTTCCCGACGCCGAGCAACGCGCCGCGTTTCTCACCGCCACCAGCGGCGGACGCGAGCCCGCGAGTTTTTCCGACTACAGCTTCGCGGAGCTCGGCAAGCTCACCGCGGGGATCTCGCTCACCGACCTCGAGGTGCTGGTGCGCTCGTCCATCGAAGGCGGGCGGCGTCTCGACCAGAGCTACTTCAAGGAGCTCAAGAAGCGCCTGATCGAGCGGCAGGCTCAAGGCATGCTCGAGTTCATCGAACCGCGCTGGGGCCTCGACACCGTGGTCGGCCACGAGGCTGCCAAGCGCCGCCTCGCCCAGGATGCCGAGCTGATCCGACGCGGCGAGCTCGACTCGGTGCCGATGGGCTACCTGTTCTGCGGCCCGGTCGGCACCGGCAAGTCGTTTCTGGCCACCTGCGTGGCCGGCTCGATCGGCATCCCCTGCGTGATGCTGAAGAACTTCCGCAGCAAGTACGTCGGTGAAACCGAAGGCAACCTCGAGCGCGTGCTCGGCGTCCTGCGTTCGATGGGTCCGGTCGTGGTGGTCATCGACGAGGCCGACGCGATGCTCGGAGATCGCGATCAGGGCGGCGACAGCGGCGTCTCGGGCCGGGTGTTCGGGATGATCGCCGCGCAGATGGGCGACACCGCCTATCGCGGCAAGATCGTGTGGATGTTGCTGACCTCGCGCCCCGACCAGCTGCCGATCGACCTCAAGCGCCAGGGTCGCGCCGAGGTTCACGTGCCGCTGTTCTATCCCCACGAGGATGCCGAGCTGCACCAGATGTTTCTGATGCTGGCCAAGAAGGCCGGCACGACGCTCGCGGATGCCGATGTGCCGACCGACATCAAGCACAAGGGCAACCTGTCGGGTGCCGACATCGAGGGCATCATTGGCCGGGCCTGGCGCACGTCCTTGCTGGCCGGCTCGCGGTCGATCACACGCGAGGCACTCGCGGGGGCACTGGCCGGCTTCATGCCCTCGACCCAGACGCTCGAGCGCGAGGCTCAGGAACTCGCGGCGATCATCGAGTGCACCGATCTCGAATTCTTGCCCCCCGCCAAGCTCGCGAAGATGAGCGAGCTCGGCGGCCGTGAACGACTGCAAGAGCGCCTCACTGCGATCAAACAGCTCCTCGAAGGAAGGTAACAACGATGTCCCGCGCCAACTGGATCGACGATGACAACCACCCCGCACTCGACGCTCACATGCAGCGACTCGAGCACTTCACGACCTCGCTCGCCGATGGCGTGGTCGACCACCAGGAGCTTGCGGGCCAGGAGGAGCGGTTGATCGCCGCGATGCGTGCGGTCGAACCCGCACTGAGCGACGAGCAGCATGCCAAGGTCACCGCCTTGCTCGCGGAGCTCGCGGCGTACACCGTGATGGAGATGCTCCACTCGATGACGCAGTCCCGGGCCGCGCAGGCGATTCGTTGACAGGCCGCGACACGGTCACGGACGACCGCTTCCGCGAGGTGTTCGCCCTCGCCCAGGGGCGGATCGCGGCGCGTTGGGGCGTGCCGGTGCGGATCAACGACGTGCCGAGCCCGTTCACCGGAGATCTCGATGGCGCCGAGATCCACGTCGACTTCGATCTCATCGCCGAGGACGCGCTGTTCATCCTCGTCCACCTGTTCGGTCACACCGTGCAGTGGAACATCAGCGAGGAGCTGCGGAGGCTCAGCGGCGTGAGCGGCTCGGGACACTCACCCGAGCTGGTGGCGATCATGATCGAGTACGAGCGTCAGGCCTGCCGCTACAGTCTGCAGCTGCTGCACGAGATCGGTGTGCATGACCTCGACCAGTGGTTGGCAGACTTCGCCGCCTGCGACCTCGCGTATCTGCTGCACTACTATCAATCGGGTGAAAAGCCGCCGTTCCGCTCATTTTGGCGCGATGGCCAGCCGACTCTCGAGCCGCTGGCGATCCCAGAGTTTGCGCCGACGCGATGGATCTCGCGCTACGAGGGCATCGTGATCTGAACCGGCTGGGCGTGGTCTTGGGGCCGCGGTTCCTCGCCGCGGGGTTTGCAAGTAGGATCCGAACAATGGCCCTCGTGCCAACCGACGTCGACACCATGCTGGCCGCGTGGGTCTCCGATGCCCGCCAGCGAACGCTGGAGATGTACGCGGATCTCGACGACCTGCAGTTCGCGGTGCCGTATCTGCGCACGATCAACCCGCCCGTGTGGGAGCTTGGTCATGTCGCATGGTTCCAGGAGCACTGGGCGCTCGTTCACGCGCAGGGACAGCCGCCGCAGTACGACAACCCTGGCGCGCTGTGGAACTCCGCGATCGTCGCCCACGCTTCACGCTGGTCGCTGCCGCTGCCAACGCGCAGCGCGACCATCAACTACCTCACCGCGGTGCGCGACCGTGTGCTCGCTGCGCTCGACCGCGGACCGCTGACAGAGGCGCTGCGATATTTCACCATGCTCGGGGTCTTCCACGAGGACATGCACGGCGAGGCGTTTGCGATGACACGACAGGCCATGGGCTGGCCTGTGCCTCCCGTGCGCTCGATCGGCGTGGCGTCCCCCGAGCATCACGCGGTGGGTGCATGGCCGGGCGATGTGATGATCCCCAGTGGCCGCCATCGCCTCGGCGCCGAGCGAGCCCCTGGCCCCCCATTTGTGTTCGACAACGAAAAGTGGGCACACGACGTCGAGATCGAGCGATTCCACATCGCCCGGGCGCCGGTGACCCAAGCACAGTATGCCGCCTTCGTGGACGACGGCGGCTATTCGCGAGCCTCGCTGTGGAGCGACGCCGGTCGAACATGGCGCGAGCAGGCCCAAGCCACCCGGCCGCTGTACTGGCGGCAGGGAAGTGATGGGTGGGAGCGTCGGGTGTTCGATCGCTGGGTGCCTATCGCGGGCCAGCCGCATCGGCCCATGATTCACGTCTGCGCCCACGAGGCCCAAGCGTGGTGCCGCTGGGCCGGGCGGCGATTGCCCACCGAGGCCGAGTGGGACCGCGCGGCGATCGGAGCTGCCATCGGGCCCGACGCAAACCTCGATCTCGCGATCGCCGACACCGTCGATGTCGCGGCCTTCGCGATCGGCGACAGCACCGCGGGCTGCCGACAGATGACGGGCAACGTGTGGGAGTGGACCTCGTCGGAGTTCGGGCCCTACCCCGGCTTTGTCCGCGATCCGTACGCCGAGTACAGCGAGCCGTGGTTCGGTGACCATCGCGTGCTGCGCGGGGGTTGCTTTGTCACCCGCGCTCGCTTGTTACGACCGACGTGGCGCAACTTCTACACGCCCGATCGGCGCGACGTGTGGGCGGGGTTTCGCACATGCGCGGTGGACTGACCGCCTTCGTGGCGACGCCCGCGGCCCGTGGCAGCCGCAACGGCAACCGCGTGACCGCGCTGCGCTGGGCCAAGCGCCTGCGCGAGCTGGGCTGGCACGTGCGCATCGGGGAGCAGTGGTCTGGGGAAGCCTGCGACGTGCTCATCGCGCTGCATGCTCGCCGAAGTCACGCTTCGGTGGAGCGCCATGCCGAGCGGTGTCCCGACGACCCGCGCGTCGTCACGCTCACCGGCACCGATGTCTACGGCGATCTGAACGCCGATGCGCAGGCCCAAGCATCGCTCGATCTGGCGACGCGGCTGGTGGTCCTGCAACCACTCGCATTGCGCGAGCTTCCTGATCGCGTGAAAGCCAAGGCGCGGACGATTGCCCAAAGTGCGACGGCTCCGCCCGACGCGCTCCACTTGGGCGCGCCCGGGGCGTTCATCGTCTGCGTCCTGGGCCACCTGCGTGACGTCAAAGACCCCTTGCTCGCGGCCAAAGCCGTGGGCCAGCTCCCCGAGTCCTCGCGAATCCAGGTGCTGCACCTCGGTGGCGCCCCCGACGAACGATGGCGTGCGCTCGCCGAGGCGACCATGCTTGCGACACCGCGCTGGCAGTGGCTCGGGAATCGGCCACGCCGCGAAGCGTTGCGCATCCTGGCGGGTGCCGATCTGCTCGTGTTGACCAGCGTCGTCGAGGGCGGCGCAAACGCAGTGACCGAGGCCATCGCTTGCGACGTGCCTGTGATGTCGACGCGCATCGACGGTTCGATCGGGATCTTGGGCGCCGACTACCCGGGATACTTCGCGGTCGGAGATGCCCAAGGGCTCGCCCGGGGCCTGCTGGCTTGCGAAACCGAGCCGGGGTTTCTCGAGGCGCTGCAGCGCCGTTGCCAAGGACTGCGCGCGCTCGTCGAGCCTGCCCACGAGCGCGCGTGCTGGCACGACTTGCTCGCCGAGATCGTGCCGCGGCTGCAGGGGTGATAACCTGCGCGCGCATGGATTCGAGGCTGGCGGGCGCGTATGTGTTGTTGGCGGGGTGCGGCTTGGGCACTGGCTGCGCGGCGCCAAGCGATGACCGTGACACGGCCAGCGACTCGATGTCGTCGGGCTTGTCGGTCGGGACTCTGACGACGACCTCCCCGACGACCAGCGGGGCCAGCGAGGCCACCGAGGCCACCTCGGACGACAGCGCGACCATCAGCAGCGCGACACTCGACACCAGCACCGGGGCGGACGACGCCGACACCACCGATGGCTTGAAGTTCGATTTGATGCCGGGTCTCGACGTCTCGGGCACACCGACCTATCCCGTGCGGATGATCCCCAACCTGGTGTCGATCACCTTCTATGAGCGCTCGGGCGGCGACGCGCCGACCCCCTACACCTTCGCGGTCAACGGCCCTGAACTCACCACGAGGCTCGACGACCCGCTGTCCGACGCCAACCGCGACATCGTTGGAGTGACCAGCGAGTTCTACGATGTGTACTACTCCGACATCGACGGCGTGTTCGACATCGACGGCCGCTACCTGACGATCTCGGGCGTGTTCGGGTTTGCCCTGCCGGCCGGAGGCGGGCTGAACCTCGCCGAGATCGGCCTCGACTTCGAGGGCCTGCCCACCGAGTTCGGCAACTACGTGGCGAGCTTCGTGGCACTCGGAGACAACGGCGCACCCGAGACGGTGGACTTCACCATCGACGGCGACCTCCAGACCAACACGACCATGGGCAACACGATCGGAACCGCCGAGCGATTGCGGGTCACACTGGGCTTCGAGTCGTCCTCCGGTCCGCCGGGGTAGACGCGACCGATCGCCCGGGTAGGAGTCGGTCGCACCTTTGGGATCCGTCAAGCGCCCAACACCTTGCGAGGGTTTCTGACGATCGGGCGGCTGCAGATCCGCCACATGAGGCGCGAAGGCGTGCACGAAAGACCCAAGGGCTCCCGATACGGATCGCGAGATCGTGACGTTTTTTGGGAACGTCCAGCATCGTAGCGCTCGGGTTTCACAATGGTACGCCGCCTGCAGTGACGACGTGACGGTGTCAGCGCGGACCCTCGGCTTCGTTGGGTTTGGACAGCACCACGAGAAAGACCTCCCATGCACGCTCCAACTCCCCGCTACTTCGCCTTCGTGTCTCAGTTCGTCAACGCGGTCACCACGTGTGCGCTGGACGAAGCGTTCAAACGCGCACGCGCTGCGCGGCGTTTGAACCTGCAGACCTCGCGCGCCACCGTGACCACGCTTGGCGTGGTCCCCAGTGCTCGCGCCGCGTGAAGCCGTGCTAGCCCAGGCCAGCCCGGGCCAGCCCGGGGGGAGCTAGGCTCTCCCGCCGGGCAAGGCGACCGCGCTCGACTCGGGTCTAGTTCGCCAGCGCGCGGATCTGATCGATCAGCCCCTGAGAGACGAGGAACTCGCCGCTCTGGGCACCGGTCGACCCATACGACGACGTCATGAAGACGTCGCTGAGATTGTTGCCGATCGTGGTGGGTAGCTTCGCCCGCTCCGCCGGCGGCACGATCTCCGACAACCATCCGAACATCCCTTTGACGTCGAACGCGACGATCGCCGACGCGCCCGGACTGCGATCGAGCACCGTGGTCACACCCGCGTTACTCGTCAGCGCGTTGGTACCGGCAAGCGCCTCGACCACCGACTGCGCATACTTGTCGTCCGAGCCCGGCCCGACGATCCATGCGACCTTGCCATCGTGCTCGGCGCGGTTGATGACGAGCTTCAAGCCCCCGAGCCGGGTCTCCCATTCGGCAAGCGTGGCGCCGCCTTCAGCACGCATCTTGGCCTTCTCGTCAGCACCTGGCTCGATCACGAAGCGATCGATCGCGACGTCACCGATCTTGGTCGCATCGAACTGAAACGACCAGGTGAGCTTCTTGGCTGCCTCGGCCCCGAGCACCGCCTCGGGCGTGAACGTGCTCGCCCAGGTCTTCCAGCTCTCTCGGGCCGCGACCCCTGACTGCAGGCCGCTGACCAGCACGAAGCCGCCCAACGTGCCGGGCTGATGCATCAACGCGAAGCTGGACTGGCCCGAGTACGTCGCCTTGAGCTCGGCCATGAAGGTGTCGACCGAGCCCTGGGTTGCGGCCTTGTCCTTGCCGACGGCTTCGGCATAGGCGTCGACGAACACGTTGCGGAGATCCTTGAACGCCCCGGTGTTCATCGCGTCGCCGAGATGGGCGTTCAAGCCCATCAGCATCCACGAGTCCTGCGGGAGATTGCGGACGAAACCCGCATCCAAGGGGCCCGCCGCGGCGATCTTGGCCTGGGTCTCGGCCTGGGAACCCGGGGTGGGGAACATCGCGAAGCGAGCCACGAAGCCCGACGGCTCGAGGCCAAGCGCGACGGTGATCTGATCGAACCCACGGATGTTCTCGATCGACTGCGCGTTGGCCTTCATGCCGTAAGCCGTGAGCGCATCGGCGAACGCGCCTCCACCCGACGGCGTCGGGATCTTGCCCATCGCCTCGAGCACCGGCGCGAGTTCCTTGCTGTAGCGCGTGAGCACTGCCGAGGGAAACGCCACGAACTCGAGGTCAGTGGCCACCGACGCAGCGCGGGCGACGAGGTTGGTCTCGACATACGCCCTGCCCTTGGCGAACGCGTCGGCGTGGTTGCTGACCACCACCTGGCCCGCGGCGTCGTCGACAAAGAGTTCCTGACCGCCGACGACGTACTTTGCGGCGTGCCCGGCCGCATCATCCTGTTTGCCCTCGGCACCGAGATCGGTGATCAGCGACTCGGCACCGCCGGTGTAGCCCATCACGCACACCAGCGGCAGCGGTGCGCTGGCGAGGTCGACCAGCGCGCAGCCCATCGGCTTGGTGAGATCGAGATTGGTGGCGAGCTTGCTGCGCGAGCCGAGCACGGCACCGCCCATCGTGCGCAGCACGGTCTCGTCGACGTAGGTGGCCTGGGCGGCGGGTGCGACCTGGTTCTTGACCTCGGCGAGGAACACCGAGGGGTTGGTCAGCAACAGGTGGCCGAGCACTTCGCCCCGCGCAAGCGCGGACGACGGCGGCTGTAGAGCATCCGCCGGAGACAACCCCGCGACCGGGCTCGTGGGCTTGGGGGCATCCGCTTCGATCTTGGTTCCGGCCGAGCCCTTGGCGCCCGTGGGCGTGGGCGTCGCGTCCTTGCCCGCGACCGTCTTGGCCGGCTCGGCTGCAGGCTCGTCCTTCTTGCAACCGGTCAGGCCCAGCGCAAGCAGACCGAACACCAAACCTGCGGGCCGGATTTGCGAGCGGAGAATGGAACTTTGATTGGGGCGGAGCATCGTGGATGTCATGGGGGTGCTTTGACCTCGCGCGGAGGATACGACACGATGGGGTTGGTGAAGTGCCGGATCGCGCTCGGAGGTTTTGCTCTCGGAGTGGCCTCGACGATTGCCATGGCGGCGATCTTTGGACCCGGCGTTCTGCAGGCACGCGGGGCCCCTGCGCTCGAGCGAACGGCCTTCAACGGGGCGGTTGACGCCGTGCTGACGCGCTACTACGAGCCCGTCGACGAGGCCGAGGTGTTGTCGGCCGGCCTGAGGGCGATGCTCGCGCAGCTCGATCCTCACAGCCACTTCGTGTCCGCGGCCCAGCGCAAGGCGATCCGCGAGCGGGCCTCGGGCGGCGTGACCGGGCTCGCCGTCGCGTTGCGCGGGGATGACGGTCAGCGCCACCTCGAGGTCCTTGCGGTGGCGCCCGACTCGCCGGCCGACCGCGAGGGCCTGCGACCCGGCGATCACGTGATGCAGATCGGCGATCGCGAAGTGGCCGCGCTCGAGAGTCAGCTCGAAGCCGAGCTACTGCTCGCCGGTGCCGTCGGTGAAGAGCTGGCACTGCGGGTCCAGTCGTCCGACACCCCCCGGCCCCGTGTGCTCGCGTTGGTGCTCGGCAAGCTCCGCACCAAGACCGTCGAGAGCGCGATCGTACAGAACGCCGCGGGTCAGAAGTTCGTGCACATGGTCGTTCGTCGCTTCGGCCCCGAGAGCGGCGATGCGTTCAATCGAGCACTGGCCGCCCGACAACGGACGCTCGGCGATGCCCTCGCCGGCGTCGTGATCGATCTGCGGGGCAACCCCGGTGGCGAGGTCAACGAGGCGTTGGTCATCGCCGATCACTTCGTGGACAGTGGGGTGTTGACGCGCACGCGGGGCCGCGGGGGCCGGATCTTGCGCGAAGAGTCGGCCCACGCCGCGCACACCGACACCGCGACACGACTCGTCGTGCTGCAGGATCGCCACAGCGCGTCGGCGTCGGAGCTGCTCGCGGTCGCGCTGCAGGATCACCAGCGCGCGCTGGTGGTCGGCGAACGCAGCTACGGCAAGGGTACCGTGCAAGAGGTCATGGGTCTGGCGGACGGCTCGGTCGCGACCTTCACGATCGCGCGCTACTACTCACCGAACGATCGGCTGATCGACGGCGAGGGCGTGGCGCCCGACGTCCAGGTGTTGCTCACGCCGGCGACACCCGCGGCGGGGATCGTCGACGAGGGCCTGCGCGCAGCACTCGATGCGTTTGCGCTGAAGCGGTAGCTCGCAAGCTCGAGCCTACGCGAGGATCCGTTGCGCGGCGGCCACGCTGTCGGCGAGTTCACGTCGACGAGCGGTGTAGCCACCGCCCAACGCGGCCACATACAAGCGCTCGCCACCGAGTTTGATCACCTCGACGCTCAGGTCGAGCGACTGCCCGTCGCGCTTGATGCGTGGGATCGCCTGGCCGCGGCCGACGATGGGCGTGACCGCAGCGAGCATGGATAGATCGATCGAACACCGACTGCGCGCCACCAAGAGGCCGTCGTCGTCGACCACGAGCACGGCATCGAGGCCACCACGGTGGGCGGCGCTGGTCAGCGCCAGCTCGATGGCCGTGGCGACCGCTGCGGATCGTCGCTTGCGCCGGTCCCCGCGGACGCCGCCGGGCCGCGGGAGCGGACGGACATTGAAGGTCGTCGCAGGCCGGAGGCCCTGAGCATCGCGGTTTTCGGGCGTCATGCGACCTATCCTACCCACGCGCACAGCCGGGCCAAAATTTGCGACGAGCCAGCAACCCCAGCGACCCCCGCGGGCGACCAGCGCGGGTCCTGGCCCGTGGTGGGGCTGACGATCGTCGTTGTGCCTTCAAGCCGCGGCCGGTTTGTCGCGATGCAACCAGACGTGACGCCACCAGTCAGTCGACATCTGCGCTTGGTCGAGGGGACCGATGAACAAGACGCCGTCGGTGGATTGCGCGACGAGGTCTGCGCGACTCGACGCAGCGTCGCTCGGTTCTTGCGAGCGCTGCAGGTCAGCGGCCACGCCATCGCGTCGTGGCCCGCTGCCTTGGTGTCACGGCTCGCGCACGCCGACGCCGTGACCGCGCGATTTTTGTCGGAGCCCGAGCGCGTCGACGTCGAGCAGGTCCAGGTGTCGTGCGCCGCGCTGCAGGCCGTCGTCAGGGCGATGGTTGCAGGACTCAACCATCACGAACGCGCGCGTCTGCGGGCCTATGAGCTGTCGATCCGCGTGAGCGCCGAAGACCTCGAGGCGCCGCTCGTGCAGCCCGATCGCGCGCCCGAAGACGACGCACCAGCGGCGTGTGAAGACCTGGCCCTGCGGCCGACCTCGCTGCGCTGCGGTCTGAGCGAGCTCGACGACGACAGCCTCAACACGATTGCCCGCCGGCTCGGTCTCGGACGGCGTCCCGCTGCGGTGTCCGGTCAAGCATCTCGGCAGGACCTGCGTGAGCAACTCGAGCGGGGGGTGACGACGCTGCTGCGCGATGATCACCTCCTGGGAATCCTCATCGCGACGCTCCCGCGCGGCGCGCTCGAGCTGCTCGGAGGACTGGTTAGAGACACGCTCGACGAGACCGCGTGCGCCGAGGCGCTGGCCGAGACCGCCTACGCGACGGCGGTCGGCGAAGGGCCGCGCGCAACGCCAGCGCTGACCATGCTGGAACAGTGCGGCCTGGCTTTCCGTGGCGGAACCCACGGTCGCGCGTTGTGGGCCCCCGTCGAGCTGTGCCACCGCCTCGACGGAGTGCTTCGCGCCCTGGGTGTCTAAATTTCGGACGGGGACGCTACAGTGCCGGCTCCATGGGCCGCCCCGTCGACATCGCGCACTCGCTTGGCCGCAACCTGCTGGTCATCACCTGGGACGACGAGCAGCGCAGTGAGCTGCCGATTCCCTACTTGCGGGGATGGTGTCCGTGCGCGGGCTGCCAAGGCCACGGCGTAGAGATCCGATTCCAGCCGGTCGGCGACGACATCTCGGCCACCGGGTTGTACGAGATGGGCTCCTATGCACTGGGCATCCGCTTCTCGGATGGCCACGACTCGGGGATCTTCTCGTGGACCTGGCTGCGCCAGCTCGCCCCCGAGTCCGCCCCCGGGGGCCTCAAACAGGGCAGCTTCCGCGGCGGAAAGTTCGTCTGACGCACGCCGCGGCCCGCCACACCCCAAAACCGGTGACTCGCTGCCGGGGTTCGGACCCTCGGCGCGCGATGCCGAGCATTCCCCGTGAGAACAGTCGCGTGTGCTTGCCCATCCGGTTACACTGCGCCCCATGGCTGTCGACGCCGGGGATGCCGAGCTCGTCTCGAAGATGCTCAAGCGCTGGGCGGGTTGGGATAAAGTTCCCGATGACGTCCTGGGTCAACTCAACCAAATCGCCGAGTTACTCGACGTCAAGCGCAAGCGCTCGTTGTTTCGTCGTGGCGAGCCGGGACCCGGGCTGTTCCTCGTCAAGTCCGGCGAGTTCAAGCTCAGCCTGATCTCGAGCGAGGGGCGCGAGCAGATCCTCTACCTGGCCGAGCCCGGCAAGATGATCGGCGAGGGTTTCTTGCCGCGCGACGTGCAGTGCGCCGCATCGGCGTTCGCCATGGCCGACTCCGAGGTCTATCGCTTCGAGACCGAAGCGGTCGTGAAGCTCACGGCGCGCTCCGAGACGCTCGCGTTCGCGTTGATGCGGCACATGGCGTTCCGTGCGAACCGCCTGATCGACCTGGTGCTGGATCTGTCCTTGCGATCGGTCGAGCGCCGGCTCGCGTCGTTTCTCTACACACTCGCCGTCCGCAACGGTGCCGAGCCGGGCAAGCAGACCATCATTCCGCGCCAGCTCGACATGAACACCGTCGCGGCCCGGTTGGGCACCGTGCGCGAGGAGATCTCGCGAGCACTCAACCGCATGCAGCGAAACGGGATTCTCAACCTGAGCCGGCAGGAGATCGTCGTGCTCGATCTGGCCGCTCTCGAACGCGTCACCTACGAGTGAGCGCCCGAAGCGGTGCGCCCATGACGACCGGTGCGCCGATGACCAGCGAACGCGCCACCGGTCTGTGGAGGTGCGCAGCGGTGCTGCTGGCTGCGGGATGCTCAGAACCGGCGCCGGCTGCGAGTGCCGCGAGAGGCGCGGCCGAGCCGGCGACCGTCGCCGCCGCGCCAGCCCCTGCCGCCGCCAAACCCGACGCCTGCCCGGACTTCGCGTCCCTCGATCCAGCGACGCTGCCTGCCCTGCCGTCGAGCCCGTTCGTGGCCACACTCGAGGAGGTGTGGCTCGTGGTGCTCCGCAAGCACTACGACTCCAAACTCGGCTGCAAGGACTGGCCGGGCCTGCGGCTGCGCTACGCCGACGAACTCGTCGCGGTCAAAGACGCGACCAAGGCCTACGCCATCATCAATCGAATGCTCGGCGAGCTGGGGCAGAGCCACTTTCGCCTGTTCCCGCCCAGCGGCGACCACGGTGAGGACCACACCGGCCCCGCGATGCCGCCGCTGTCCGTGCGATGGATCGAAGACCGCTTGGTCGTCGTGCAGAGCACGGCGACGGGGCATCTGGGTCCCGTGCGCAGGGGTGCCGTGCTGCTGGGCGTCGACGACACCTCGTTCGACGACGCCATCCGCGAGGTCGAGCAGCGTACGACGCGTCCCTCCGCGTTCGCCTTCGAGATCGCGCGAAAAGCCGAGGCACGCCTCTCGTGCGATCGTGCCGGTCAGGCAAAGAAGGTGCGGGTCACCGACCCCAGCGACGCCGAGCGCGAGGTCATCCGCATGTTGACCTGCGTCGACCCCATCGGTGAACGCATCACGCTGGGCAACCTCGAGAACATTCCCACCCAGGTCGAATCTCACCTCATCGCAGGCACCAAGATCGGCGTGCTGGCCTTCAATGTGTGGATGCTGCCGATGGTCAAGCGCGTCGAAGATGGCATCACCGCCCTGCGCAGCAAAGGCATGACCGGACTGGTGCTCGACCTGCGGGGCAACCCCGGTGGGGTCGGGGCGATGTCGGTCCCGATCGCCCGACTGCTGCTCGACGAACCCGCCAGCCTCGGTCGGCTGGCGTTCCGCGACTTCACCCAGGACTTCAACGTCGAGGCCGGCGCTGATCCGTTTCCAGGTCCGGTGGCGATCTTGGTCGACGAGGGCACGGCGAGCACATCGGAGATCTTTGCTGCGGGTCTGCACGATCTCGGCCGCGTGACGATCGTCGGTGCGCGGCCCTCGGCCGGCGCTGCGCTGCCCTCGGTGATCGACGAGCTCTCCAACGGTGCGATCCTGCAATACGTGGTCGGTGACTATCGCACGCCCAAGGGCACCCTCGTCGAGGGCGTCGGCGTCGTCCCCGACCTGATGGTGGTCGAGACCCGAGCCGACTTCGTCGCCGGCAAAGATGCGGTGCTCGACGCTGCAGTCCAGCACCTTGCAGCCCAGCTCAAAGACCAGCTGGGCGCCAAGAACCCCGAGGAGCGAAGCCCGTGAACCCACGAATCCGTGTGCTGATTGCCGTGCTGCTCCTGGGCGCTTGCGACGCTCCGAAGACCAGCGAAGGCCCCGCTGCTGGCGCCGATGCGGCGCCGAGCAAGGCCAGTGGTGCTCCGCCGGCGGTCGCCGACGCTGGTGCTGACGCCCAGTCCGACAACGCTGGCGCCGCGCTCCCGAAGGCCGAAGACCTGCTCGAAAAAGCCGTCGCGGCCCAGGGTGGGCGCGAGAAGATCGACGCCCTCGACAGCTTCTATCTCGAGGGCGAGCTGTTGGTCTCCGCCCAGAAGATCAAGGGCGCCATGAAGCTGTGGTGGCAGGCCGGGGACTTCTATATCGAGCAGACCATGGTCGGCATCGGCACAGTCCGCGCCGGCAAGCAGGGCGACGTGATCTGGTCCGAGGATCCCATCAACGGGTTGCGCAGGCTCACCGGTGGCGAGGCCGAACAGCAAGCGTGGGCATCGACCCTCTCGTTGCCCGCGCACTGGAAGCGCTACTTCGAGAGCGCCGCGACGACCGGCCAGCGCGAGATCGGCGGCAAGAAGGTCTACGACGTGATGCTCACCTCCAAGAGCGGCGCCACGGTAACGCTGTCACTCGACGCCGAGTCGGGACTGCAGGTGGCGCAGTCGTTCAAGCAGACCACACCGATGGGCCAGATGCCGATGTCCACCGAGTTCAAGGACTATCGCGACGTCGAGGGACTCAAGCTGCCGTACTTGCAGGTCACCGATGCCATGCTCGCCACGGCGACCCAGACCCTGACGAAGATCGAGCTCGGCGCCAAAGTCGACCCGACGAAGTTTGCGATGCCGACCAAAGGCGCGACGGTGGTGCGGCCCGCATCCAAATAGGCACCGGCCACTGCGGTCTGCGGCCGGCGCGGCGCTGCCCACCACCGAGCCTGCACGAGCCTACGAACTGGGCTAGCATCGGTGGATGCGTCGCTCGAACTTGCTCTTATGGACCGCCGCTGTATTGACGGCCTGCGTCGATGCCCAGGGGTTCGATGGTGACGTCTTCAACGACGTCACCTCGAGCAGCACCACCAGCACGACTGCGCCCCTGACCGACACGACCGCCGCTGTGGAGTCCTCCAGCGAGACGACGGCGGTGGCCGACGCCGACTCGTCGTCGTCGTCGTCGTCGAGCGCGGGGGCCCAGGAGAGCAGCACCGGAGAGCTGACGACGTGTGGCAACGGCACGGTCGACCCCGGTGAGGTTTGTTTTGTCGAACAAGAGCTCTTGCTCGCGGCCGGTAGCGGCGCTTGGGACGTCGCGGTCGCCGACTACGACCTCGACGGGCACCTCGACATCGCGACGCTCGAGGCCGACGCCAACACGGTATCGATTCGCCTTGGGGACGGCGCACGGGGGTTCTCGGAGCCCGAGAGCTTCGCTGCGACCAGTCAGGGGTTCCGCTTGCGCGCCGGGGATCTCGACGGCGATGGCGACTTCGATCTGGTCGCGATCGGCACCGCGGTCACCGTACTCAACAACCACGCCGGGGTGCTCGAGGCTGTCACCGACACGGGATTCGGGTTGTTCCCCGATCAGCTCAACGACGCCGTACTCGGTGAACTCGATGTCACCGCCGGTCTGGATCTGGTCCACACCACGACGCTGTCGATGTACACGCAAGGTGGCGCCGCCGACGGCAACAACTGGGACTTTGGTAACGGTGTCCCGATCTTCAGCGTGGACACCGAGGACGCATCGGGCCTCGCCGTGGCGCCTTGGGCCTTCGACGACGACGAGATTGCCGACGTCCTGTACCTCAACCGAACCTCCGAGTACGCCCAGGTGATGACCTCCAACGGCACCGGCGGCCTGCAGGTTTTTGCCGACGCCTGGGTGTGCCCGACCGGAACCGGAGCGTACAACGCGACGATCGGCGACCTCGACGGGGACGACAACCAAGACCTGGTGGTCTCGTGCTCGACCGATCAGTTTGCGGTCGTGCCAGGCCTGGGTGACGGGACCTTCGCCGAAAAGGAACTCTACGACGTCCCGCAAGGCGCGTTGAGACCGATCATCACCGACGTCGATGCGGACGGCGACCCCGACGTGGTGATCACCGCCGCGGGCGCGGGTCAGCTGCAGGTGTTCACCAACGATGGCAGCGGTACGCTCGACCTCGCCATCGCGTTGTCCCTCGGTGCGTTGGTGCGGCCCGTCGACCACGGTGACCTCGACGAGGACGGCGCGGTCGACCTCGTGACCGCCTTCACCGACGCACGCGGCGACTTTACCGCGGTGTTTTGGTCGGATCCCTGATCGGATCGGATCGGGATCGGCGTCTGGCGCGGTCTCGGACCGGCCGCGCGTGCGCGAACTGTGGCCGACCCATGAGCAGTTCGCACAGTCGTGGCGGCGGCGAACCCTCGAAATCGTCGCATTTGCCTTGATCGGAGGGCGCGTGACCAAGGGCACGGAGGTTGCAGTCCCTCGATGCAGGGGCAGCAATGGCGAACATCGTTCGAAACCGGTTTCTCGGGGGTTTTCTAGGTCTGATCGCCATGGCGGGCTGCAGCACCGCCGGTCAGGATGGCGACGACGGGCCATGCCCCGCGTGGCAGATCTGTTTTCCATCCGAAGACTCCGCCGATGGCCAGTCGCCGACGTGGGATCCCGTGGGCGAAAGCAGCTCCGAGACCGGTGCCCACGACACCGGGGAGTCGGGCGAGCCCGAGCCGATGCCGCCTTCGTCGGGCCTGCCCTGCGAAGTCCGTGACGCGCTCGCCGCAGCCTGCGGCGACTGCCACAGCGCCGCGCCATCGTTCGGCGCGCCCATGCCGTTGGCGAGCTACGCCGACCTCCAGGTGCCGGCGCCCACCGATCCAACCCGCAAGGTCTACGACGTCGTCGCCGAACGCCTCGTCGCCGAGGTCAAGCCCATGCCCCCGGATGGCGACATGAGCGAAGACCAGCGCACGGTGTTGCTCGATTGGATCGCCGCGGGCGCGCCCGAAGCACCGAACGCCGACTGCGACGAGCCCGAAGATGGCGAAGACGTCGATCCGGTCGGACCGGATGCCTTGCCGTGCGATCCCGAGTTTGTGATCCGCGCCCATGCGCCCGGCAGCGATCAGCCGTTCGTCGTGCCCGTAGAAGGCGCCGAGGATCTCTATCAGTGCTTCGCGTTCAAGTCTCCGTTCACGGAGCCGACCCAGGCCATTGCGTGGGCGCCGATCATCGATGACGAGCGCGTGATCCACCACTGGATCTTGTATCGCAGCAAGCAGCCCCAGACCGATGGCGCGGTGTTCCCGTGCGATCTTTCGCTGCAGCTGCAGGCCGACTTCGTCGCTGGCTGGGCACCAGGTGGCGGCAACGTCATGATGCCTCCGAGTGTCGGCCTCGAGCTCGGCGGGCCCGACGATTTCTACATCATGCAGGTGCACTACCATAACAGTGCGCACTATGCCGATGCGGTCGACGCCAGCGGCGTGGCCTTCTGCGTGCCCGACCAGCCCGAGCCCCAGACCGCCGGCGTGCTCACGCTGGGCACCACCAGTCTCAACATTCCCGCCGGGGCGCAGAACCACACCGAGGTGGGCACCTGCGGAGGTCTGTCGACGTTCTTCTGGCCCGAGCTGCACATCATCGGCGCCTCCCCCCACATGCACGAACTGGGGCGCGCGATGAAGACCATCCTGACCCGACCGGGTGGCGTGACCGAGACCATCATCGACAAGCCGTTCAACTTCGAGAGCCAGGGCATGTACTTCAACGATCAGGAGATCGTCGTGCATGCCGGAGAGTCGCTGCAGACCACCTGCACCTACGACAATCCCGGTGCGTCCATGGTCAACTTCGGCGAAGGCACCGGTGACGAGATGTGCTTCAACTTCGTGCTGGCCTATCCCATCGACCAGCTGGGAAGCCGAAACTGCGGCATCGTGTTCTGACCCGCTTCAGAAGCGTCCGACGATCACCGAGGTCCCGTTGCTGCGCGTGACCGAGTCGGTGTGGATGGTCAGCACCGCCGTGCCTGCGGGCAAGCCCAGCATGCCCGACAGGTCGATCTGCGGCAGCGAAATCGCACCGAAGCCGGTGGTGCCGAGCTGACCGAGCAGCCCGTTGACCAGCTGGGCCTCGAGCAGCTCGACATAGCCGGCTTCCATGGCAATGCCGTCGTCGTTGGCGGTCAGCTCGGTTTCGACGCGCTCGACCTCGGCGAGGTCCAGCATGATCCCATTGTCGGAGGTCTGGATGTCGACGCGCACGACCAGCGTCGTGAAGGCAGCGAACTCGACGGGATTGCCGTTGATCGTGAAGCTCGCATCGATCGCGATGTCACCGATCGTCGCGAGCAAGGTCCCGGACGCGCCGCAATCGGACACCGTCGGCGCAAGCATGCCGCTGACGTCGACCTGGAGATTCTCGATCAGCCCGCCGCCATTGATCCCACCCAGGGGAAACTCGAGCAGGCCACCGCGCCAGCCTGCGTACAGCAGCTGGTTGAGCGTGTCATCGGACAGCGCGATCTCGAGCGGGGCCTCGCGCGGCAGTGCCAGAATTTGGGGCCCGCTGCCACAGCCAGCGCGGTCGGGCACGCCGAGGTTGTCGTAGCGCGTCACCGTCAGCGTCGGGTAGCCACCGGCGCGCAGGATGACCGCGCCGCCGCGTGCAGGGGACTGGGCCGGCGGCGCCACGCCGTCGTGGAACTCGGCCGCCGCGAAGTCGGCCACGAGGTCGACCGGGATCGACTTGCGGGCGTTGCCGAGGTTGGGGAACTCGAAGGTGGTCGCCAGCGTCAGAGCCGCCAGACCGTTGGCGAGCGCGGGGCCGAGCTGTTGTTCGACTTGCTGCTCGAGCGCGGTCTCGAGACTCGCGACCAGCGAATCGTGAATGAACAGCTCGATCACCGACAACAGCACGTTGGTCCAGACGTTGTTGGACCAGATGTCGACATCGTCGGGATTCACGGTCGCGTCGACATCGACCAGCGTGGCGGTGAGCTGGTGATTGGTGTCGACGGAGAGCAGCAGCGTGCCTTCGACGCTGACCGCCGTGATCGACAGGCCGCCGGTCCCGTCGCCGCCGGCGAGCAAGCAACCGACGTTGGTGCAGTCGAAGGTGAGGCTGCCGGTGATGTCTTGCAGGCTTGCGGTCAGGGCGATGCCACCATCGGCGGCCTGCAACGCCACCGTCGCGGCGCCCAGTTGCAGCGATGACAGATAGACGTCGTAACCGATCGAGGACACGACCGGGGTCTCGGCGCTCGCAAACTGATCGGTGTCGAAGGTTCCCAGTGCGAGCTCGAGTGCCGTCGCCAGGTCGTCGACCGGCAGGCTGTGATCGCCGTCGTCGATCGACTCTTGTGCCAACCAGAAGGCCAGCCCTTCGGGGACCGGCGCATCGGGTGGAGTCATCGGCGCGCGGTAGCCGGTCGACCACAAGAACGACTGCACGCGGTGCCGGGCATTGCCTGCGCTGTCCGTGGTGTCGAACACCAGCACGTTGCCGCCGACGTCGACGCCGACCTCGTGGGTGAAGCTGCCATCGTCAGCGACGGTGACGACCTCGCCGTTGAGCTGCAGCGACGTGATCTCGCCAAGGCCGCTGGACACTGTGCCGGTGACCGCGACGCGCGGGTCTCCGGCAGCGCCAGTGATCGTCGCGGCGCGGGCGGGAAAGTCGACGTCGATGCGCGGGCGGCACTCGTTGTTGAGCAGCGGCTCGTGCGTACACGCGTCGCTGCTGCAGAGGTCCTTGGTGCAGGGATCGCCATCGTCGCAGCTCGCGCTGGGGTCGACATCGCAGCCGCCGGCGGTCGCGGTAGCGGTGGCGGTGGCGGGCGGTGCAGTGGCCGCGGTGGTCTCGCCGGAGTCCGCACCGCCGGTACCACCTCCCTCGGCGACACTGGTCTCGCCTCCGCACGTCAGCACGAACGCCAGAGGCGCCGCGGCGAGCAAAGGGAGCAGCCTGACCAGGGCACGCATCGAGGACGAGTCTAGCACGCGCGGCGTCGCGGCCCGGTGCTTCCCCCTAGCACGAGCAGCGCGCGGCGCCGCAGCAGCCGCTGGCGGCCGCTACTCACTCATCGACGCTTGGGTCGTGACGACCGGAGCTCGGCGGGACCAGCGTCCCGACTCCGTCATCGTCGATGTGGACTCCGAAGGGCCGCCGGCCGGGAGCGCAAAACGCCTCATGATGGGCGTCCATCCGCGCGAGCAGCCCCTGACGTGCAGCCTCCAGTTCGTCGAGGCTGACCCCGCCGTCGACGTAGAGCACGCTGCAGCGAAGGAACACGAACGGATCATCGAGCTCGAAAAGCGGTTCGCCACCTTCCGCGTTGGCGGTGTGGACGGCCCGCGTCAGGGCCACAAGGTCGGACGTGGGCCCGACGGCATCACGCAAGCTCAGGTCGATCCGCTGATCCCCGCGAAAGTCGATCTCGAGGGTGTAGCGTCCCTTCCCTTCCGCCCAGATCTCGATGCCGGCTTCGGTGATCCTGGCCCTGGGCCGGATCGCCATCCAGGCGTAGTAGGCATCGTTGCCTCGGGTGAATCGCTCGGACATCTTGGACTCCCGTGGGTTCCGCTCTCGATGCGGACGGTCGTTTGGGCTCGCGGCGCCGCTCGGCGCACAGCCGCGGATCATCCGCTGCAGCGGCCCGAATCGGCCCCTTCAACGTACCCTATCACCGCGCCAGCCGCCCCGCGCGACGCTTCTTCGCCGCCGGGACGACGGCCGGCTCGAGCACGAATGGGTAGTGCACCTCGGCCACGCCGTGATTGTCACCGGTGGGGAATCGCCAGCGTCGGACCTTGCTGACGACGCACTGGTCGAGGGCGGCATCAACGATCTCGCTCGAGCCGATCGCGGCCGCCGCCACCTCGCCGTTGGCCGCGATCACGAAGTGCACGATCAGCCGGCCACGCACGCTGGGATCCTTGGCGAGCGCGGTGTTGTAGCAGCCGCGGATCTCGTTGTGGTGCGCACGCACGATGCGCCGGATGATGTTCACATCGAGCGACCCGGAGACCGCAACCGCGCTCGCGCTGCGGACCCTGGGCACGCGAGCGCCTCGGCCCCCGAAGCCGCTGCCCGTGCCGCTTCCGCTTCCGCTTCCGCTTCCGCTTCCGCTTCCGTTGGCGAGTGGCGGGGCTTCGGCGACATGACCCCAGGTCGCCTGGTGCGACATACCTTCGGCGAGGTCGACCCCTTGGACGACGGTCGTGCCCGCCGCGTGGCCGTCGAACTGCTCGCGCTTGTCGATGGCGACGAACGCGGTGAACTCGGTGAGCACGTTGTGGCGCAGCGAGAGACCAACCACCTTCGACTCGATCCGCTTCGCCGCGGGCGCGCGTCCGGCAAGAAAGCCGGGTTGCATCATCAACTCGCCAATGTGCCCGCGCGCCCACGTCGAAGCGATGCCGGACACGCTCGCGGTCTTCAGCTCGTGCACCGGAACCCGCAGCGCAACCGGCTCACTGCCGCGCATGCCGTGGACGATGATGTCGCCCTGGGGGCGGCCGTGCATGCGCCCGAACACCACGACCGGCCGGTCGTGCAGGAGGTCCGGGATGCGTGCGGGCACGATCGTCTCGACCTTGGTGCGGCCAAAGTCCACCTTGATGTCGGTGATCGCGGGACGATCGAGCTGGGCATACAGTCGATCGACCACGGGTGTCGGATCGGTGCCGAGCCCGACGTAGGCCACGACGCCACGACCCATCTGGGCCATCCCGTCGAGCAGGTGACGATTGACCGCAGAGCCCACACCGATCGAGAACAATCGTGCCGCACCGATCTTCTCGCCGACCAAGTCGTCGACCAAGGCGAAGACCTCGGACTCGTTGCCGATGAAGCCGTCGGTCAAGAACACCACGAAACGCACCCGATTATCGTCGTGAGGAAATCCCAACGCGGTGGTAATGCCTGCGGTCATGCTCGTCCCGCCCTCGCTCACGAGCCCCTCGATGTACTCGACCGCGCGCGCAACGTTCTCGTCGGTCGCCGGCACGAGGGTGTCACCCAGGCCCGACGAGGCGTCCGAGAAGCGCACGACCTGAAATGCATCGCCCGGCCGCATCCCGTGCAGAAACTTCACCATGGCCGCTTTGGCCACGGTGATCGGCTCGCCACTCATCGAGCCCGAAGCATCGAGCACGAACACCAGCTCGCGGGCCTGGCTCGGCTCGGGCGCGATCAGCTCGGGCGGCTCGATCGTCAGCGAGAAGAACCGCTCGCCGTTGACCTCTTCGGTGAGCAGCATCGCCTGCGGGCCGGCATCACCGCGGTCCCACGACAGCACGAAGTCGCGGTCGAGCAGCGCGAACGCCTCATCGAGCATGACCACCGCGCCGGATTTTCGGCGAGACTCGTGGATCCGGTGCGCGCTCGAGCGGATGGCCGCGACCGGCAGCCCCGGATCGAACGCAACCGTGATGTGGAGATCGCCGCAGGTGCGACGGCCCTCCGGCAGCACCGGCGGTGTGATGCGCGAGGCATCAGGGACTCGGTGAGTGTCGGCGGCGGTGCCGGTGCCGGCGTGACCGATCGGTGTGCCGGGGATGTAGCGCGGGGCGACGACCGTGGGCAGCACCAGCTCGTAGCGACCGCCGGTGGGCGCGAGCGGCTGCACGAGGTGAATCTCGACCTCGATCACCTCGCCCGGCGGCAGGTTCGCGAGCCGTTGGGTGAACACGTTGGGGCGCTCTTGCTCGAGCAGGCCCGCGACACTCCCAGCCTTCTGCGCGGCTTCATAGTCTGCGACCGCGTCCGCGCGGCGCTTGAGCACGCCGGCGACCTCACGACCGGCAAAGCGGAACACGTAGCGATCGACTGCACCGTCGTGAGGTAGAGGGAACGTGTACACCGCTTCGATCGCGCGATCGAAGTCGTTGACGAAGGTCTGCGTGACGGTCGTCGCGGCGATCGTGCCGGTGACAGTGGTGTCGAAGCGCGTGTCGGACAGCGGCAGCCCGAGCACGGTGCCGCCGTGCGCGGTGAGCAGCATTCCGCCGCCGGGGCCCTGCGGATCGACCGGGGTCGAGGCCCGCGCCGCAGCGAGGCGCTCGCAGTGTTCGTCCGGCGCGCTGTCCGGAGGCAGAACCGAGGCTTCGTCGCCCGCAGCAGGCTCGGTCGGCTCCGCGGACGCCTCGACCTCGTCGGCCTCGCCGGGTTCGGTCGATTCGCGCGTCAGCACGTCCTCGCCGCCACCACTTCGATCGACGAGCACCCCATGAGCCGTGCAGGCGCCCAGCAACACACCCAGTGTTCCGATCCATCCGCGCATCAACATCGTTGGAGCTCCCGACTCGGGGCCCAGGACACACGCACGGTCGACAGGTTCCCGGATCGATGGAAAATCCCGTGAACCGCCGCTCACGCCCAAAAGCCCGGGTACATTGTCGACCGTGTCCGACCGCCTGCCCTCGGACGAGCTGCCGTCGACGCTCGGGCTCGGTGCCCGAACGACCGCCGATGGCCGCGCGATGCCGGTGCCCGACGAGGTCGCGCGCGGCCAGCACCTGGGACGATTCATCGTGCTGCGCACACTCGGCATCGGCGGGATGGGGATGGTCGTGTCGGCCTACGACCCGAAGCTCGAGCGCACCGTTGCGCTCAAGGTGCTTCGCCCCGACATCGCACCCAGCCAAGGGGCCACCGAGGCGCGCGCCAGACTGCTGCGCGAGGCCCAAGCGATGGCCAAGCTCCGCCACCCCAACGTCGTGACCGTGTTCGAGGTCGGCGAGTTCGGCGAGCAGGTGTTTCTCGCGATGGAGTACGTGCCAGGCACGACGTTGAACGAGTGGGCGCAGCGCCGCCGCGGCGAGCCTCGGGGCTGGGTGCGCACGGTCGCAGCGTTCGTCGACGCGGGACGCGGCCTGGTCGCCGCCCACGCGCTGGGCATGATCCATCGCGATTTCAAGCCGACCAACGTGCTGATCGACGGCGAGCGCGTGCAGGTGACCGACTTCGGAATCGCCAGCGTCGGTGGCCATGACGTGGTCGCGACCCCGCGGCTGGCCGC
>CANLQR010000043.1 GCA_947492135.1 Deltaproteobacteria bacterium
TCATCGTGGCCACGTCGAACACCATGCCGTCCGGCTCGACCTCGGCTGCGCACACCTCACGGACGACGCGCTCCAGGTTCTCGAGCGAGTTATCCAGGCGGCCGAGGAAGTCGACGTCTTTCGTCGCACGTGCAAGCGGCGCGTCCCACACGTGCAGCATCAGCGCACCCTTGAGGACGAAGAGCGTGCGATGAGGGGTCGTCGACAGCCGGTACAGGAATCGCTCCATCGCGTAGTACTGGAGCAGCTCCTGGAACGGCCGCGTCGCGGCGCGCGCGTGGTTCTGGAGGCGCGCCTGCACCGAGGCCGAGAGATTCGAGACGTTCTTCACCGTCACAGCATCGCCTCCAGGTAGGGTCGCATCGCGCGCTCGACGTGGCGCATGCGGGCGTACTTCAGGAGGACGTCGAGCTTCTTGCGGCGGCGCTCACGCCAGAGCCTCAGCGCCTCCAGCACAACGTCCATGCCGATCTGGTTCCGGTAACGGAAGCCGTCGGCGAGCGTCTTCTCCGGGTCGTAGATGCGGACGGGCACGCCATCGAGCGTGTGCGTCTCGATGCCCTCGCGGAACGCCGGACCCGAGAACCAGAAGAAGCGGGTCGGCGGGTAGTCGAGGCGTGGCTTCCGCCTACCGCGCTCGAGCGCGACGTCGATTGTATGCGGCACCTGCGTCGTCAGCTCGTGGAACGAGAGCGCCGAGATGAGGCACAGGACGCCCTGCGGGACGCGCGTCGCGACGGTGACGAGGTCGGGGTGCGCGAGCGGCCCGAGGGACGCCAGCCGGTACAGCCCCCGGGTGACAGCCTCGACGACGCCCGCGTCGCGCATGGCATAGAGCGTCTTCCGGTTGATGCCGAGGCGCAGCGCTTCGGACATGCGGAGACCGCCGCGATGCTGGCGGAACAGCTTGACCTCATGCTGGAAGGCCCTCGTGCCCACGGAGACATATTGCCTTCAAACATTAATAAAGTGAAGGTGTTTTGTTTCCGGTCCCGGCGCTGACCGGCGATGAAGCTCGGCAGTACACCTCCGTGGAGCTCGATCCGTTCGGGGAATTCCGGCAAGTGCCGACCGGGAACGCTTTCCAGATACAGCGTCGCGGCGAGGATGCGCGCTTCACCGGGTCGAAGCTGCGCGTGCCCAAGGCCACGCTCCGAGATCGCCACGAGGACGTGCTCTCACCGGAGGTCCTGGTTCGACGTCACGCGGGCTATCGGAACCGCGTGCTGATGGGCCCATCGTTTCGCGCCGACGTGTGGACCGCACTCGAGAACGCGCCCGAGCGGTCCATCGCCGACATCGCGAGGAAAGCCTCGTGCTCGTTCGCGACGGCGTGGCAGGCGGCGCAGGACTACCGCCTCCTGCGCGCGGCCGGCTCGATCGCTGCGCAAAGGGAGTGCTGAGGCGGTCCGTCGCGCGGCGATGCCGAGGATGCCCTGGCCCACCATGTCGCGCCCTGCGCGTCGACGCTGACGATCACCGCGAACGGCCTGCCGTCAGCGAGCCGCCACTCGATGTGCTTGCCGACGTAACCGTCGAAGCGCAGCTGCGTGCTCGGGGCGGTGAGCACGACATGCGTTGCCCACGCTGAGCGCCCTCACGTGGTCGTCCATGTGTTGCTTGCCGTGGAGGCGTTCGTCGCGAAGTACGACGCGCTCCGAGTTCACGACTCGATGTTGCCCTTGTCGCGGTCTTCATCAGGCCAACGAGCCGATCGGCGCGTCGCCGAGCTATCGGGACAAGTGGCGCAAGCGCTGGTGAACGCGTGCTCGAGGGGGTCCGATGAACAACGTCGATCGGATCGAACATGCCACGACGCCGTGGGCTCTTCGTGGCGCGTCGCAGCGGCACGAGCAGTCCCTTCGTTCGCGCTCGCCATGCCCGGGTCGAGACGACCCACCAGGCCATGTTACAAGGGCATCCGATGGCGCCCGTGGTCCCCGACCCCACACGAGTCCGCAGCTTCAAGAATGCTGCGGCGTTCGAGACGTGGCTCGGGAAGAACCATGCGCGCGAAGCTGAGCTCTGGCTGAAAATCCACAAGAAGGACTCTGGGCTTCCGACGGTGACCTACGCGGAGGCGCTCGATGTCGCGCTGTGCTGGGGCTGGATCGACGGCCTCAAGAAGTCGTTCGACGAGAGCTCGTTCTTGCAGCGGTTCACACCACGCAAGCCCAAGAGCGTGTGGAGTCAGGTCAACCGCCGCCACGTCGCACGCCTCATCAGCGCCGCGCGCATGACCGAGCACGGTCAGCGTCAGATCGAAGCCGCGAAGGCAGACGGACGATGGGATTCTGCCTACGCGCCGGCGAGTCAGATGACCATCCCGGACGACTTGGCTGCGGCGATCAGGGCCGATCGAGAGGCGCTCGCGACGTTCCAAGCGCTTTCCAAACAGAATCTTTTCGCTCTCGCGATTCGCACGCGAAGTGTGAAGACCGCGTCAGCGCGCGCGGCAAAGATTGCACGCTTCGTCGCGATGCTCGCCCGCGGCGAGATGATCTATCCGCAAAAGGCGAAGTCGTGAATCGGGCGCTAAGTTCGTCCGATGTGACAAACCCGGGATCGCGAGCCGACGTGGGGACACGTGAGCAGCAGATCGTCCGCCGAGAGTCAGTGCCGTCGCCAGATCCATTTGGCCGGCTCCCAGCTCCCATCGAGCGGCTCCCCGAGCACCGGGTCGAGGAACTCCTTGGCCGCCTTCGTCACCTCGTCGAGCGTCGGCCACGCGAGCTGGTCTTCCCGCGCCATGGCGGCATACGGCGCTCTCCATGCCTCGAGCGGCGCCGGTACCGACGGCGGTAGCTCGTGGGTCGTACGAAACGTGAAGGTCTGCTCGAGCGCAGCGCGCAGGCGCTTGGCGTCGATGGCTTGTGCCGACGCGAGCAGCGCGAGATCCGGAAGGTCCTTCACGCGCGAGTTCGGACGCAGGCGCGGCATCGTGTAAGCGTGGAGCTTCTCGGCGATGTGCGTCTCGATCGGGTAGAGCCTCAGCGTCGGCGCGGCGACTCCCGCGAAGGCGAGCACGTCCTCGGCGACCACGACGTCGGGCTCTCCGAGGATCGGATCACCGAACGCGACGTCGACCCCGAAGGGCTGGCCGTAGATCTTGCCCGCGAGCTTGCACTCGGCGCGGAACCGCAATCCGTCGTACTGCACGGCGTCGTTGCGCATCTCGGGGTGCTCGTCGTCCGGCACGACCTCGAACGCCATGAAGTCGCCCAGGTCGAGACGGCCGGCCTGCTGGAGCTTCGCGAGTAGTTCGTCGGGCGACCCGACCATGCGCAGGTCGACGTCCTTCGTGGTCCGCGCGCGCTCGAGTCGCAGCTCGAGCACCAGCCCGCCCTTGAGCGTCGCGGCCTCGCCGACGGTGGCAACTACGCGGGCGAGGAATCGATCGAACACGAGCAGCTGCCGGCGGCGCGCGAAGTCGGCACCGCTCATCGACGACGACTTGAGCCGCTGCTCCAGCGCCTGCTTGAACGGCTCGGGTGCTACGTAGGTGCGAGCCGGCTTCAGTTTCCGATTCCTCCGAACGGTTCGAGCGCGCGCTCGACCTCAGCGAGCTCGCTGTGCGCGACGAGTCCGCGACGTAGGGCCTGGCGCGCGGCCTGCCCGAGGACCTCGGGCGAGAGGCCTTGCTTGGCGCAGTCGCTCAGCGTGCGGCGCGGCGTGGTGACCGGCACCGCGCCGAACCATGCGCGGTCCTCGGCGGCCACGTCCGCGTGGTGCAGCACGACATCGGGTGGCAGCCGGAATCGGCGATGGCGCCAGGCGCTCGGCACGGTCAGATGGACGTGGGCGGGCAGCACGTCCGACAGCCCGTGGAGCCGGAGCGCGGTCTGGTGAGACAGTACGCCCGAGCGCTCCGACCACAGCCAGGCGATGACGAGCTCCTCGTGCTCACCCGGGGGGAAGTGGACCAGCCGATAGATCCCGCGGCGCACGCGAGCAGTCTTCCCGGCGCGCGTGTGATGGACGAGGAGCTGTGGCGAGTAGCCCGATTCGGCCGCCTGCTTCGTCGTGAACATGCCCTGCTGGCCTGCCGCCGTCTCGTAGAGGCGGTCCCAGTCGGGATGGACTGTCAGGGCCTCGACCATCACACAAAACGTAAGCCATACTTTAGTTTTGTGCAATCGCGAAGATAAAGCATGGCTGTATCTTTGTGCAGATGGGCCCATGCGGGCTTGGAGCTGCGCGGGTTTGCAGAGGACCTCGCCGCCTCGAAGCGTTCTTTGCTCGTCGACTCCTCACTCACAGTCGCACTGCACCCGCAACCCCAACCGGTCGCCGTCTCCGAGCGTATCGATCGTCAGCGGAATCTCCCACACGCCCGGGGCATCCAGCACGATCGAATCGAGGCGCCACCGGGTGTTCGGCTCCACCGAGGTCACCCCCGGCACCTCCTGCGCCACGAGGTCGCCGTCCTCGAACTCGGGCACCCCCACGCGAACGTCGGTGACCTCGACGTCGCCGCGTGGGACGACGAGCACGTCGAGCGCAAACGGTTCCCCATTCGGTGGCCACGGGGCATCGGGCGCCTCGAGTGTCACGTCGAACTCACCGCCTTCGCTCGGGTACGCCTGCCCCAACCGCATCACGGGCCCGGGCTCGGGGCTGCCTGGATCGGTCCACCAGCAGCCATCGGAGCACGCCGTCAGCGACAGACCCAACGTGAGCATCAAGTGTCTCGCAACCCTCATGATCGCGCACAGTGGGCCCGACCGCCCCACTTCCCAAGCGCAGGGCGTGCGATCGCCGGCGGCTCGGGGCGACGAGATTGCCGGCACGAATGCCGCGAGGTCACCAGGCGTCGCGGATTCCCGTTGCTCCGCGACTGATCATCGCTAGCCTTCGCACACAATGCCGACCCCTTCCCTGCTGCGCATGCTCCTGCTCGCCGCGCTGCTGCCGATCGCCTGCACCACGACCACCGCACCCACCACGGCGGCGCCTGCCGCAGGCAACACCGCGATCACGGCCCGCTACGACCAGGCTGCGATCCGCAAGCAAGTCGACGAACTCGGCAACACGTTGGGAATCTCCGCAACGCAGCGGGCCGAGCTGCGCGAGAAGCTCGACGCGCTTCTCGCGTCGGCCAAGTTCGCCGCGATCCTCGCCCGCCAGGGTGTGCAGGGTGTGGGCGTGTACCGCTCGGGCGAGGGCGGTCTGGTCGTGAAGATCGCGCGCGGAGACGGCACGATCCGCTTCGCTGGCCTCGCGAACGATCGGACGTTCGAGATCAAGTCCACCAGCGTCGGTGCGCAGGTCGGCGGCTCGGCCAGCTGGGGCGTGGTGCTCGCCACCGGGCTGCCGGCGGTCGAGAGCCTCGACGGCACGTACACCGGCGAGGTGGCCTCGGCGACTGCCATCGAGCAAAGCGCCGGCGCCACGCGGATGATCCACAAGCGCGATCGGCACGAGTTGTACTTCGTCGGCGTCGCCGCCGGGCTCTCTGCAAACGCCGGCGAAAGCAAGCTGGTGTTCGCGCTGCGGTAGGTCACGCGCGGGCTTCAGCCGTGCAGCGCGGGCTGGCCGGTCGCCTCGGTGACCGCGAGCCAGGTCGCGCCGTCGGGGTCGATGCGCTTGTGCTCACCCGTCACCAACGGCAGCGGCACGAGCGTGAAGATGTCGTGCGCGCGCCCGATCAGCACGTCGGTCTTTCCCGCCATGCCGGCGTGTACGGCGTGACGCGCGAGTCCGTCGCAGAAGATCGCGTCGTACGCGTTCGCGGGACAGCCCCGGATCATGTAGCTCGGGTCGATGTACTTCACGACGATCGCAATGCCGGCGCGCTGGAAGTGATCGATGATCGCATCACGCAGCTGCGGCCCGAGGTCGAGCTTGGCGGCTCCGTAACGCACGTTCCCGGAGGCATCCCGCGCGCTGTGCTCGTCGACCAAGGCTGCTGCGCAACCCTCGGCCACCACGATCAACGCGTGCTGTCGAACCGCCAACCGCCGCTCGAGTGCGGCGAGGAGTCCGCGGGGTCCCCCGAGCTCGAACCGGACCTCTGGAATCAGGCAGAAGTTCACCTCGCGGCTGGCCAGAGTCGCGGCGGAGGCGATGAAGCCCGCATCGCGGCCCATCAGCTTGACGATGCCAACCCCGTTGAGGGCGCCGAGCGCTTCGGTGTGGGCGGCGTCGACGGCTTGGCGGGCGACCTCGACCGCGGATTCGTAGCCGAACGTCTTGTCGACGAAAGGAATGTCGTTGTCGATGGTTTTGGGGACGCCGACCACTGCGATCGCGAGCCCGCGCCGGGCGATCTCGATGGCGATGGCATGCGCACCGCGCTGGGTGCCGTCGCCACCGATCGTGAATAGAATCTGCACGTCGTGGCGGACCAACTCGTCGACCATCGCAGCGACCGTCGGCGCGCCCCGCGAGACCCCGATCAGGCTCCCACCCATGCGGTGGATGTGACGCACGTTTTCGGCGGTCAGCAGCGTCGGCGGCAAGGCGTGCGCGGGATCGAGGCCGGAATAGCCGTAGCGAAACCCGAGCACACGGGGTACGCCGTACTTGTGGTGAAGCTCGAGCACGATCGAGCGCAGCACGTTGTTGATCCCCGGACACAAACCGCCGCAGGTCACGATGCCTGCGGTGGTGCGAGCGGGATCGAAGAAGATGCGCTCGCGAGGTCCGGCCTTGTCGAACATCAAGGGGCGCGGCAGCGGCCGATCGACCGAGACCTCCACATCGCACAGAACCCGCGCGCCCTCGGGGACGTAGTCGGCAACCCCGTCACCGGTGACGGTCGACAGTGCCAGGGGAGAGGCATCCGTCGCGAGCCCCAACGTGGTGACCACGAGGTCGGCAGGTTCGAGCCGTCGCATCGCCCTGGACTCTAGCGCGACCACGGCTGCCCTTGTTCAGCCTGCCCAGGCGGCAGGAACCAGCGCGACCGCGCACCCCGCCCAACACGCGAGGTCGGTGCCGATGCTGGCCACGAAGATCCGCTCCAGTGGCCCGAGCCCCCGTGAGCCGCACACGACCAGCGGCGCACCTTCGGCCGCGAGCAGGCTCGACAGCCGACCGATGACGTCGCCATACGCCACGACCGAGGCCGCGCCTGCCAGTCCGTGCCGGTCCATCCACGCCCCGAGCTCGCGCTGTCGCTCGAGGCCGACCTCGGCATAGATCTGCTCGGCGGTCTCCGCGGGAAGATACCGCGCGGCATCTCCGGTACGGGTGACCACGTTCACGACCAACAACGAACGGCCGGTGCTTTGGGCCAGGCGCGAGGCAAAACGCGCGGCGCTGCCCGAGGTCTCTGCGAGATCCGTGGCCAGCACGATCGGACCGTCGCCGACCGTATCGCGACGCAGCTCTGGCGGTACGACCACGACGGGACACGGGAGCGCCCGCACCAAACGCCGAGCCACGCGCCCCAGCCGCACGATGTCACGCGTGCCGGTCGGCGCCTGGCGACCGATGATCAGCGCATCGGCGTGCTCGGCGTCGAACTCACGGATCAGAGAGTCGCTGGCTTCGATGCCCCGCACCACCCGGGCGGGAACCACCGCACCCGCGATGCCATGGCGATCGAGCTGCGCGACGGTCGAGTCCAGCGCGATGCGCTCGACGCTCTCGACGTGCGCGTGGCGGAGCACCTGCAGCAGATACGACTCTTCGAGCACATGGACCGGCAGCAGCTGCGGGTGCGCGTCTGGCCGCGCATGCACGAGCCACGACGCGAAGTGAAGCGCGCCGGTGGCCTTGTCTTCCAGATCCACGCCGATGAGCCATTTCATGAACTTCGCCCCGCGTACGCCGCCGCGGCCCTTTGCCGGTCTGACCATACGACGGCCTCGCCGCCGGCGACCCGCAGGTTCTGATCACGGCGCCGCGAGGCCCCGGCAAGGTTTGCGTCGGCGGCGGGCGCGGGGCCTACCCGGCAGAGTTCCCCCGTGGGATCGCCAAGGGCGTGGGGTCGATGCTCTCGTCGATCCCAACCACGCGAAGTCGTCCACCACAGCGCACACACTCGGGAGCACGCGAGGGGAAGGCCGCGCGTTCACGGTGCCGCGCGCCCCGGGCCGGCCCGGCGAGGCGTACCGCATCGACCAACACCATCTGTACCGGCCGCGCCCGCCACTTCGCGGCCGCGCCCGGTGCGAGCGCGCCATGGTACGAGACCCGATGCACGGGATGCTCCGGCGACAACGCCAACAACCGCCGTGCAAGCTCGTCGGTGGTGAACTCGACGTGCGTGCTGCCATCGGCGAACGGCCGCGACAACCGCTGGACCACCCGCCCGGGCGCACTGGGCCGCAACTCGGCCAGCGCGACCGGTGCCCGCACCAAGTACCGAGCCAAAGCCGCGAGCGAACCGCGAGCACTGCCGTCGATGCGCTCCATCACATGAACGCCAAAACCATCGCGACGCGCTCCGGTGCCGACCCGGCGCGGCCGACCCGGAGCCACCCCTTCGACACGGATCCGGCGGACGGCCGTCGCGGCAACCGGCCCGGCGACGAGCGATTGCTCGACCCCGAGTCGCCACAACGCCTGACCCTCGATCGTCGCGCGGCGACGTCGCCAGCGCGCGAGCAGATTCTCGCGCAGCGTTGCGGTCAGTGCGACGAGCTCGTCGATCGAGGGACCATCGCCCAGGGGCAAGAACTCGCGCACGCCGGACTCGGCATTGGTGTAGCCACCGTCGAGGACCAAGGCGTGAACGTGGACATCGAGCACCAACGCCCGAGCCGCGCGGTGGACCAGACTCACTGCGCCACACTCGATCGTCGGGGCGCGGCCGGAGCCGAGCCGCGCGCGCACGTACGCGAAGACCTCCGCGAGGAACGCCCGCGATAGCTCGCGCACGAGTCGTTGGTCGATCGCCGACGCCTGCCGAAGCACACCGGGCAACGTCAGCACCCAGTGCCGCACCGGGACCCGGGGGATCACCCGCAGCAGCGCCGCGGCCGCAGCCTCGCCTTGTGCACACTCGTGCGCACACCGGCCAGCACAACGGAACCGAACTGCGGCTGCCAGCCCACACGTCGCACAGTGGAGCTGCGCCTCGCCGGCGCACGGCAAGCGCGGGCCCATCCATCGCCCGCGCAGGCGCTCCGCAGGACTGCCGCCGCCTTCAACGGACGATGCACCCAATCCGAGCAGCTCGAGCTGGCCGGCAACAGAAGTGACCCCAGGTGGCATTGGCGATGGGTTCGGCCTTTCCACGCACCGTGCCAAAACCCGATCGCGCTGATCCCCGAGTGACGTCGCGTGTTGCGGTTCCAACGACGGGCGAGCAGCGGGACGCGGTGGCCCGCTGGTGGGCCGGCCGGCCGAGTCCTGGGCCGTCATGCTGGCCACGAGCATGGATGTGCGTGAACGCGAGGTCGGTCGACCGCAACGCGGCTGCGCGCTTGAAACGGCGCTACCGCTGGACACCGCGCGTGTTACGGTACTCGCTGATCGTTTGCAGGGGAGTTCGACATGACTACATGAACAAGACTTGGTCGGAGTTTCGTCGGCGTGTTCGGAGTCGGGCTTGCCTGTGCCGGATCCAATTTGCTCGGCTGCGCGGGCTGACCCGTCCCCGGCCGAAAGCGTCTCGGGCGAAGCGGGTGAGTCCGGACTTTCTGTCGGCGAACCCTCCACGGGCGCGGCCGATAGCGGGTCAGCCACAGGCTCGGCGACCAGCGCGAACACGGCAAGCGCCTCCGCAACGGCGACGGACGCCGATTCGGGTGGCAGCGCCGCGTCCGCGGAAGGACCCAAGTTCGACGTGGGTGGTGACACCGCGACCGGCGGCGAGACCGGCGTCGACACCGAGTACGACGGGCCGGGTTCTTGTCGGCAGTCCGAAGAATACGGCGCCGCCGGTGGCTATCCGGCGTTCGACGATCCGGGCTATGCGGACTACCTGGGCAAGCAGGTGCTGTTCATGACGAGCTACGCCTACCAGGGCAACGAGTACGAACTGCGCGCGATCGATGTCTCCGGCGATCCGCCACCGCCGAACGTCAACTACCAGGCACCGATCTGGTCGCACCCGACCTGGACCTCGCAGACCTTCGGCGGCGGGATCTTCGGGCTGACCTTGGACTCGTACGGCAACATCTACATCGCACCGTCCCGTGTGTACGGCACCACCAGCACGCCAGGGACGATCTACAAGGTCGACAAAGACACCGCGTTGGTTTCGGTGTTCGCCACGCTGCCCAACACCGGGCCGGCATTCGGCAACATCAACTATGACTGCAACAGCGAGACGATCCGCGTGGTCAGCCACGAAGATTGCCGCATCTATCAGCTCGACATGGGCGGCGATGTCGTCAGCACCTTCAGTCACGGACTCGGCGACGTGACGATCGGTGACGCCAACGACCCGGGCGAGCCCGACGGCCTGTTTTGTCCGCTCGGCCAGCGCATGTGGGCGGTGCAGTCGCACGACGGCCGCATCTACTACAGCGTGTGGTGGGAAGACTCGGGGCGCCCCAACGGCGCCGAGGCCAACGAGATCTGGTCGGTCGCCTTCGACGAGAACGGTATTCCCGACCCCGCCACCGACCAGCTCGAAGCCACCATGCCGGCACTGCTGGGCACCCACTCCAACCCGGTGTCGGACCTCAGCTTTGCGGCGACCGGCTGGATGCTGGTGTCGGAGCGCACGATGTACGCCGACAACTCCACCAGCGCGCACCAGTCGCTGACCTACGAGCTGCAGCAGGTCAACGGCACCTGGGACAACGTCGGCAGCACCTACCTGGTCGGCGGCCCCGAAATTCCCAACAACGCCGCGGGTGGCGTCGATCACGACTTTGCCGCGGATGGCTATGTGTGGATGACGGGCGACGCACTCGACTTCTACTCACCTGACGTCGTGTACGGCGTGCAAGGCACACCGTACGGCGGCGGTGGCGTGGAAATCAGCACGCTCATCGATCACGACGGCGAGGTCACCCAGCAGGACAAGACTGCGCAGGGTGACTGCGAGATCCCGATCCCCGGCGACGTCGAGCCGCCGCCGCCGCCGCCCGAGGGCTGAGCGACTCTGCTCCGAGGATGCTAGCAGGCCGCGCTACGGCGTAGAGCCTGCGTGTGCGGGGCGATCGCCCCAACGTGCCGACGGCGAACCCGGACCGGGTATCATGCCGACCGCGCGTGCCCGTCACGTTAGAACTCTCGCCGCTGGTGGTCGCGCGTACGCACGCATCGGGTGCGGTCTATGCGTATCCGTTGGGCGACCCCGAGCTGATCGGCCGCGCCGATGACCTCGACCAGGCGCTCGGCGCCCTGTCGATGTTTCTCGCCGAGCACCTCGCCCGGGTCCCCGCCGACGTGATCGCAACCTTTGCTTTTCCCGACACCGCCGTCCTGCACAACCTCCCGATGGTGATTCCGCGCGACGACCTCGAGCGCCGGTTCGGCATCGACGCCGCCATCGCCGTGCCTTGTGTGGCGGTCCCCGAAGGCCAGGCTTGGTGGGTGCACGTGCTGCCGCTGCGGCTGATGGTCTACGTCGAACCCGGCGAGGACCTCGCGCGTCGCGTGACCGACGAAACCCTGCGCCAGCTCGCCGCCCAGGACGTCGGCCCCAAGGAGTGGGCAGCGCTGCTGCCGGGCCACTCGCACACGTTGCATCGCATCCCAGTCCACGTCACTCGTGATGACCACGGCGACCTGCACGGGCGCGCCGAGTCACGCCGAGGCCGCCAAGGCGGGCGCTCGCGCACCGAGGCACTCGCGTTGCTCGCCCAGATCGGCACCGACGTGCTCGGACTCGCTGCGCTGCGTCGCGGTGCGCCGGCTGTCGGCCGCGACGACGAGGTCAAGCGGATCGCCGCACTGCTCACCGGCGACGAGCGCGTCGGCGTCGCGTTGGTCGGAGATGCCCTGGCCGGCAAGACCGCGGTGTTCGAGACACTCCTGTCGCAGGCGGTCGTACCGTTTCGCAGCAGCCCGGTCTTCGCGACCTCGGGCGCAGCATTGGTGGCCGGCCAGTCCGGCTTTGGCGAGCTCGCCGAGCGGGTCCAAGCGGTGATGCAAGCCGCGGCATTGCTCGACGCTGTGCTGTACTTCGACAATCTCGCCGACCTCTTTGCGGGCCGTAGCGGGGGCGTAGAAGATCTGGGCTCCGCGTTGCGCCCGTGGATCGTCGACGGCCGGGTACGGATCGTCGGTGAGTGTACCGTCGAGGCCTTCGAGCGCTTCGAGAAGCAGCAGCCCACGCTGCTGGCGTGCATGCACCGGGTGACGATCGAACCGCTGGGCGCCGAGGTCACGCGCACGATCGTCCAGCAGGCCGCCGCCCATGCACGTCGACGGGAGCCCGATCGACCGTCGCTCGCCGAGAATGCTGCCGCACCCCTGGTGGAGTTGTGTGAGCGCTACCTCGTCGACGCCGCGTTTCCCGGCAAGGCGGTGCGCCTGCTCGATGAGCTGCGGGCGATTCACCGCCACGACGTCGACGCTTCGGGCAACCCCCACGTCATCGGCGTCCATGATGTCTACCGGGCCTTCTCGCTGCGGACCGGGATGCCGATGTTCCTGCTGCGCGAGGACCAAGGGCTACGCCGCGCCACGCTCGATGCGGAGTTTCACCGCCGCGTCATCGGCCAGCGCGAGGCGATCACGAGTGTCACCGAGATGTTGTGCACGGTGAAGGCCCGTCTGCAGCCGCCCGGCAAGCCGCTGGCGAATTTCTTGTTCGTCGGGCCGACCGGTGTCGGCAAGACCGAGGTCGCCAAGACTCTCGCGCGCATCCTGTTCGGCGGCCCCGAGCGCATGGTCCGCTTCGACATGAGCGAATACTCGGACATCTACGCGGCCGAGCGCCTGATCCGTGGCACCGCCACCGATGACGGCGAGCTCACCCGAAAGATCCGCCAGCAGCCGTTCTCGGTCCTGTTGCTCGACGAGATCGAGAAGGCCGACGCCGCGGTGTTCGATCTGCTGCTGCAAGTGCTCGGCGAGGGCCGCTTGACCGATGCGCGCGGTCGCACGACCAACTTTGGCAACACCATCATCATCATGACGAGTAACCTCGGCGCCAGCCACCGCGCGACCGGGGCCAACTCGGGGACCAATCTTGGGGTCGGCTTCACCGGGCCCCGCCACGCCGGCGACGAGGAGCGTCGGTACTACGCCGAACAGGTCAGCCGCCACTTTCGACCCGAGTTCGTCAACCGCATCGATCGGATCATTCCGTTTGCTTCGCTGGCCCGCGACGAGATCGCCTTGGTGGCGCGAGTCTCGATGCAGCAGATCCGCGAGCGCGCAGTGTTTGCCCAGCGCGGGGTGACGCTGGAGGTCACCGACAACGCGATGGCTGCGCTCGCCAACCGCGGCTACTCGGCGGTCTACGGCGCCAGAGCGCTGCGTCGACAGCTCGAGGACCAGCTGGTGGCGCCGGTCGCTGGCGTGCTGTCGGAGGCCGGCGCGCTGGCCGAGGGCGCCACCGTGTTCGTCGCGCTCGGCGACGACGAGGCCGCCGAGGTTCTCGTCGCTCATCGCGCGACCGCCCACGTGATCGCAGCCCAAGGCGACCTCCGCATCGCCTTGGTGACCGCACCCGCGACCGAGCGCGGTGCCGAGTCCGGCATCGAGTGGTTTTCGCAGTTGCGCCGCAATGCGGCGGCCGCGATGCAGGCCACGAGCTTGGCCGAACTGCGCCAGCGCGCGGCGTACCTGACCTCGGAGCTGGCTGCGCCGTCGACCTCCCACGCGCGCACGGCCGCACTGGCGGCGTTGCGCGAGCATCAGCAGATCACCGCGTCGCTCGCCCGTGTCGACGAGGCTCACGCCGCGATCGAGTCCATCGAAGAGCTCGCGCTCGCCGCGGGTGCCGAGGCCGACCACGCGACGCTGACCGAGCTGACCGGCGAAGCCCGGGCCGCACACGCCCGGTTCGAGACGGCGGTGGTCGGTGCGCTCTTCGACGCCGAGCCACGCGACGGCATCAGCGTGCTCGTCACGGCGCCCGCTGGCCTGGCACCGCTGGCGCGCTGGCTCGGCTGGCTCGACGCCTGGGCGCGACAGCGCAAGTGGACCGTGCTCGTCCATCGCGAGGGCGATCGCAGCGCCGAGTGGTCGACGGCCTTGCCTTGGGGCCCTGGCCGCGAGCTGCGGTCGATCCGCGAGGCACTGGACCACCCCAGCGAGCCCGCGTCGTGGCGAAACCTCTTGCTCCGCGTCACCGGCACCCACTGTGGATATCTGCTCCACCTCGAGTGCGGTCTGCACCGGCTGTGGCCCGCCGATCGAACCAGCGCCGACCACCTGTGGATCCGCGCGATCACGTCGCGAACGCAGCTCGGCGAGCCAGAGCTCGGGACGCTGGCCTTCGCCCCGCAACCCCGCCAGGCCACCGAAGCGCTCCATCGCATGCCAGCGGTGCGCGAGGTCTTCGCCGACGGTGTGGTGACGATGCCAGAGCTCGGCTTTACCTCGGTCGCCGGTGTCGATCTGGGCGCGCCCGACGTGCTCGAGCGGCTGTGGTTCGGCGAGCTGGTCCGCCGCGCACGCGAGGGACTCGAGCCCATTGCGGAGCTTCCGAGCTAGACCAAGCGACCCGCCATGGAGCTTCGCATCACGATCTTCGAGCGGCGCCTGGCCGGCACTCTGCACTGGCAGACCCTCGGACTCGGCGCGTTGGGTCGCGAAGGCCACGGCCCCAGCGCCCTGAAGTTGCAGCAACGCCTCACCGATGGATTGCGCAAGACGATCGCCAAGCTCGCGGCTGGCGATCTCGAAGCGATCGAGTTCGTGTCCGGACGACGACTCGAGCGCGTTGCGCTCGAGTTCACCACCGGCGCTGCCCGCCGACGCATTCGCGCCAAATTTCCGCTGGTGCTCGAGCCCCGCGATCGCGGCCCGCTCGAGGGTGCCGACGAACCCTTGTGGTTCGCCTATCACCCGCTGCGCCCCGAGGAGTGGTTCATCCACAGCGAGGGACGTGTGCTCGCCGAGGAGGCCGCCGCGTTCTTTCGGGAGCGCTGGCAAGACCTCGCCGAGTGGGAACTCGACGAGCTACCCACCCAGGGCCACGAGTCACTGCGTCTGATTTCGTTTCACGCGGAGCCAAAGAGTCTCTTCGAGCGCCTCGCCGAGACCTCCTCCGAACCCCCGAAGGTCGGCTCCGGTCAGCGCAAGCGCGGCGCCGCGCTGCTGGCCGAGCTCGGCAGCGATCAGACCCAGCGCGCCGCCGAGGAGCGCCTGCCCCTTGCAGCGCCACGCGCACCGTGGCGCGAGCAACTGCAACAACTGCTGTGCGGCCCGCGCAAGACCTCGGTGCTGCTGGTCGGCCCCAGCGGCTGCGGCAAGACCACCCTGCTCAACGGATGGGTCCACGACCTGCTCCAGACCGACGGTTGGGCGCTTCATCGCAACCTCGACCGCGTCCACGCGGTGTGGCTCATCCGTGGCAACCGCATCATCGCCGGCATGTCGCACCTCGGCGAGTGGGAGCAGCGCTGCGTCGATCTGCTCGACGCCTGCCGCGATCATCGGGCGCTGCTGTGGGTCGACGATCTGCATGCGTGGGGTCGAATCGGTGAGAGTCGCGAGGCCGACCGCTCGTTGTCGACCTTCTTCCGCGGACCCGTAGCCCGCGGCGAACTCACCATCGTCGGCGAGTGCACCGCCGAGCACTACCGCATGCTGGTGGATGACGCGCCCGAGTTCGCGGCTGCGTTCACGGTGTTGTGGGTCGAGCCCACCGACGCCCAAGCGACGGCGCGACTGGTCTACCACCGCGCCCGACGGCTCGAGCTGGAGCACGGTGTCGCGTTCGATCTGCGAGCGTTTCGTACGATCACCGAACTCGGCGGCGCGCTGGTTTCCGGCACCTCGGAGCCGGGCAAGTCGATCGAGCTGCTCGAGGCCCTGGCCAAGGGCGACTTCGGCTGGTCCCATGGGCTGCGCTCGGTCGAACACGAAGTCGCGCAAGGGCGCCTCATTCACGCCATCCGGCGCTACCGCGAGCTCACCGGGGCCGGCCTCAAGGTGTCGAAGGATGCGGTCGAGGCGTTCGCAGCCCGCGGCGTATGGCCGGCCACGTCCACCCCCACGGCCACGGCCACGACGAGCTACACCGCGGTGGGTCTGCTCAATGCTCGCGCGGGCAGCGAGCCACCGCCGCCCGCGGTGGGGCCGCAGGCAGTGGTGCGTCTGCTCGCCCGCCGCACCGGGATCCCCGAGCTGATGCTGGTGCCCGACCGACCGCTCGCACGCGCCATGATTTCCACGGCGTTCGCTCAACAGGTCGTCGGTCAACCCGCTGCCGTCGCCGCGATCACCGACGTGCTGCTGCGCATGCGCACCCAGCTCGCCGACACCTCGCGCCCGTACGGCGTGCTGTTGTTCTCTGGCCCCACCGGCACCGGCAAGACCGAGCTCGCCAAGTGCCTGGCGGAGTACCTCTATGGCGATGCGCGCCGCTTGATCCGTCTCGACATGAGCGAGTACAGCGGTCCCGATGCGCCGGCGCGGTTGGTCGGCGACAGGTTTCGCCCCGACGGCACCTTGACCACGCCGGTTCGGGCCCAGCCGTTCTGTGTGGTGTTGCTGGACGAGATCGACAAGGCCGACCCCAAGGTGCTCGGTCTGATGTTGCAGGTCTTCGACGACGGCCGCCTCACCGACGCCAACGGCCACTTGGTCGACTTCACGCACACCGTGGTCGTGCTGACCTCGAACCTCGGGGCGCGACGCGGCCCGTCGGTCGGGTTTGGCGAGACCCATGCGGCCTCCAGTGGCGACGTCGAACGTGCCGTGCGCGACTTCTTCCCGCCCGAGCTCTTCAATCGCATCGACCGCATCGTCACGTTCGACGCGCTCAGCCAGGAGACCGCCCACCGCATCGCGGCCCGCGAACTGGCGATGCTGCTCGAGCGGCCCGGTCTGATCGAGCGCAGTGTGTTCGTCCGCCACACCCCGGCCGTCGTCGATCTCATCGTCGCCCGGGGCTTTGCGCAACGTGATGGCGCTCGCTCGCTCAAGCGATGGCTCGAGGACCACATCGGCGCGTGGCTAGCCGATGAGATCGCCGCTCGGCCCGCAGCCGCACTCCGGGTGTTCTGGCTGTACGTTCGCGACGGCGAGTTTGGCCTCCATGGCGAGCAACTGCGTGAGGCCGAGGTCGTCGGCGAGCCGGGGTCGGCAGCGCGACTCATGGCCTACGATGCCAAGCGACTACGCCGCTCGATTCCGGCGGCACTCGAGCGCGTCGAGGCGTTGCTGGACAGCGACGCGCTCGTGCGTCTGGCTGCGACGATGCTCGTCGTGGTCGCGCGTTCGCTCGCGGGCGATCGCGCTGCGGGCGAGGCCGCGTACAATCTCGATGCGCTGCGCGGCGACCTGCTCGAGCTGCGTTCTCGGTTTCAGGTGCAGGCCGACTATGATCCCCTGCTCGCCGAGCAAGCCGACGGTGAGATCGAGGGCGAGCTCGTGGAGGCCGAGGGCTTCGGCTACACGCGAATGGCGCGGCGGGCCTGGGGCTATCGCGGAACCGAGGTGTTCGTGCGCAGCATCGATCCGCGGGGCCTGGTGCCGGCACTGCCGCTGCGCTCACGCCCTTCGGTGCTCGAGCAACTCGCCGAGCTCCGCGCGCTGGAGCACGCAACTGCCCACGCCGACGATGCCGGCGAGCATGCGGTGCTGCTGGAACTCTCGCTGGTGAGCCGCTCGCGCGCGGACGGCCGTTTTGCTCGGGCCCGTCCTGGGCTGCTCGAGTGGCTCGCCCAAGGCTACGCCGGTGCGCGCGGTAGCGTCGACGAGATGGTCGTCGCCTTCGACGACGGCAGCACCCACCTCCTCGAGGACTTCCGCCCCGACGTGCTCGAGCATTCGCTGTCGCAGGCCGCACGCGTCGTGCTCCTGCGGGTGACCGGTCCTGGGGTTCGCAGTTTCTTCGCCGGCGAAGCCGGATCTCATGTCCGCCACGCGCTGTCGGGCGCGACCGAGATCGTGCGCGTCCGGGTGCTCCCGGCCGTCGAAATCTCTGCCGCTGCACACCTGGCTGCGCTCGACACTGCGCGCGCTGCCTTCATCGCGGCGCTGGAGGCCGGTGCACCCGCCGCTGCGTTGCCCGCGAACCCCGATGGCGTGCCGCCGGTGGTCCGCGCCTACCACTTCGATCCCGCCCCCGGCGGTGAGCCCGTGCAGATCGAGGTCGAGGACTTTCCGATCGCCCAAGCGTTGCGTCTGCACGTTCGCAAGCTCGCCGAGGTGCTGCCTGTCGTGTGGATGTACCGGCCCGACCCCGCCACCGAGGTGCCCATCGATGAGGGGGATCCCCAATGACGCGGCCCACCCTGCGGATCCACCTGCAGACCCACCACGATGGCCGCATCACGGGCCGACTGGTGCCGTACGCACCCGTGCCGGCCGAGCCCCCGGTCGGCTACGGCGACGATGCTGCCGCGGTGCTGTCGCAGATCGCCCTGGCCATCGAGGAAATGTCGGGCGAGCTGACGCCCTATCAGTGGCGCGAGACCTTGGCGCTGCGTCGGCTCGACCTCGAGATCCGTCCGCGAGCGGTCATCGCCAAGCGGGTCGTCATCGGCAAGCGGACCGTGCCTCTGAGGATCGGCTACGCGTGGGCGAAGCTGCCCACAGGCGGCTTCAAGGTCGTGGTCCCGCCGCTGGGTTGGAGTTTCGTGCTGGAGGACCTCGAGATGGCCGCCGAGGTCCTGGGCCAGACCATCGGCACCGCCTTGCTCGGCGAACAGGCCGAGCGGGTCTACGCGTTGGTCGATGTCCTCGAGGAACAGATCCTCGAGTGGTCTCCGACGCTGTCGCGAAAGCGGACGCGCACGCCTCCGGCTGCCCGCGCACCCGTTCATCCGACCGTGGACGCGATCGCCGAGGACCTCATCGAGCGCGAGCGGCGTCGCACCGGCCGACGCCTCGTCGGCCAGTTCGACTTTTCTGCAGAACAACCATTGATCGTGCGCGAGCGCCCGCGTTCGATTCTCCTGGTCGGTCCGGCCGGCGTCGGCAAGACCGCATGGATCTACGCGCTCGCGCGCTGGCTCGGCAAGCGCGAGCCCGACGGACCCACGCCGAAAATCTGGGCCACCTCGGCCGATCGCATCGTCGCAGGCATGAAATACCTGGGCATGTGGGAGCAGCGTTGTCTCGACCTGGTCGACGAGCTGACGGGCCAGGGCGACCTGTTGTACTTCGAGCGCCTGGCCCCGGTGCTCGCCGCGCAGACCGGACGCTCGTCGATCGCCGATGTGTTGATGCCTGCCATCGCCGCCGGCGACCTCGCACTGCTCTCGGAGTGCACCGCCCAGGAGCACGAGCGCATGGTTCAGCGCTCGCCGACGTTTCTGGCGCTGTTCCACGTCGTCCGCATCGAGCCGCCGTCATCGTCGGCGATGCCCCAGATGCTCGCGACGTGGCAGCTGCGCGAACACCCCCACCTGGCGATCGATGGTGGCGGTTGGCGGCGGTTGGTGCAGCACCTCGAGCTGTTCCAGCGCGACCTCGCGTTCCCCGGCAAGGCTTTTCGCGTCCTCGATGCGATCGCCAAGCTGCATCCACCCGCGACCGACGGCAAGCCGCTGGAGATCGACGCCGAGCTGATCTCGCGGGCGTTCGCGAGCATCACGGGTCTGCCGCTCGAGCTCGTGTCGGACACCCAACGCGCTGGGCGTGAACACATCGCGGCTCGCCTGCGTGAGGGCGTCATCGGTCAGGACGAGGCCTGCTCTACCGCCGCGCGGGTGATGACTCGGCTCAAGGCTGGGCTCAACGACCCCGAGCGCCCGATCGGCAGTCTGTTCTTCGTCGGCCCGACCGGGGTTGGCAAGACCGAGATGGCCAAGCAACTCGCCCGCTACATGTTCGGCGACGCGGACAAGATGATCCGCGTCGACATGAGCGAGTACATGCTGCCCGGCTCAGCCCAGCGATTGCTCGCCGGCGGCGATGGTGGCCGCAGCCTCGCCGAGCGGGTACGCGCGCGACCGCTGTCGCTGGTGCTGTTCGACGAGATCGAAAAGGCCCATCCGTCGGTGTTCGACGTGCTGCTGGGTCTGCTCGGTGAGGGGAGACTCACCGACCACGACGGGCGGCTCGTGGATTTTCGCATGACGTTGATCGTGATGACCAGCAACCTCGGGGTGGCTCGGGGAACCGCTGTGGGTCTGGCTCTGGGTCTGGGCGGCGCGCAGGCCCCCGACGACGTGGTGGCTGCGGTGCGGGCCCACTTTCGACCCGAGTTCTTCAACCGCATCGATCACGTCATCGGCTTCCGCCCGCTCGAGCGCGGCGACATCCGACGCATCGTGGATCTCGAGCTCGAGCTCGTCGCGCGGCGCACAGGTCTGCAGCGCCGACGCTTGCGCCTGCGGGTCGACGATGAGGTCCGCGAGCTGCTCGCCGTCGCCGGCTGGCACCCGACGCGCGGCGCACGACCGCTCAAGCGGGTGATCGAAGAGCGCTTGATTTCACCGCTTGCGGTGGCGATGTCCGAGGCGCCCGACCTGGCGGGGCGCGAGATTTTCGTGGTTGTGGCCGGCAGTGCGCGCGAAGCCGAACTGCGTGCGACCGGGGCAATGGTGCTTGCGATCGCCCGCGACGCTCGTACCGCGTGACCGGGCTTCGCGTGAGCAAACGCGGGTGGTCAACCGCCCGCGGAGTCGCGATGGTTGCGGCGGTCATGGGACGTCACACCGCACCTTTATTGCTCGGATTGCTCGGATCGCTCGGATCGCTCGGCCTGCTCGCCTCGAGCGCTTGTACGTGGCGCGCGAGCGCGGGCACTCGACCACCTGATCCGCCGCCGGTCGCTGCATCGCCGACGCCGGCAACGCCGCAACCCACCGCGCCCGCCCTCGAGCCGGCCGCCGAGCCGGCGCCCAAGACCGCCGTGCCGCTCGCCAAGTGGACGCTGCCGACACGACCGGCCTGGATGGATCGCTATGCGGACGACAACGTCGGCGACCTGCGGTTCTTCAACATCTCCGCGCTGATGCACGAGCACGGTCTCACCCGCGACCTCGCCGTCGAGTTGCAAAACCACTACCGTGACCTGTCGCGAGCCAAGCCCTCTGCCGATCCCACAGCCACGTTCAAGACTGCACTCGAGCGGGCCAAGCGTGGCGAGTTCGAGGGCCGCCGCGACGTCGACAAGCTCGCAAAGGCCACGTTCATCGTGGTCTTCGACCTCGACGAGACCCTATACGACCAGTCCTACGATCCGGCGACCGCCCAGAAATGCTTCGATCTCGACGTCGAGCACAACGGCAAGCGCCGCAAGATCAAGCTCGCGCCTGGGGCCACCGTAGCGCTGGACCGGGTGGCCGCCCTCGGCGGCGCGGTGGTCATCTTCACCGCAGCGCCCGACGAACAGTCGCTGGCCAACGTGCGCGCGTGGCAGTTCGGCGGCAAGCCCCTGCTCGATCATCCGGCCATCGCCGGCGTGCTGACCAACAGCCACCTCGTGCTGCAGGACAAGCGCGAGGGCGACGGAGCCGCAGACCCGCACCGTGGCCATCCGGTGATCGAGCCGTCGAAGGACCTGCGAATCGTCGACGAGACGCTCTTGCGAGCCATCCTCGTGGACGACAACCACCTGCGCACCTTTCAGCCCCGCAACCTGCGGCTGACCAAGAAATTCGACGCCGCGGCGTATTGCAACGCGACCGATCCAAAGCTCAAAAAGGCGTTCGATCGCACGTTACCGGACGTCGTGGCCGAGATCGAGGAGTCGCTACGCTGGGCCAAGCAGGCCAAGGCTCCGTTCGCCACCGCCTACCTGCCGCATTCGCACATCGGCCGGATCGCGGTGGACTTCCTGCGGGGCGCGGGCATGTCCGAGCGGGCGGCAGTGGAATACGTGCGCATGCATCCGGAGGTCGTCGATCGTGATTTCTAGGACCCGAATCCTGCTAGTGACCGGCCTGGCGCTGGGTCTGGGCTGCAATCGCGCGAAAACCGAAGGCTCGTCCGCGGCCCCGGGGCAAGAGCCGAGCGGCCGCCTCGAGCTGCTGCTCTACGAGCCCAGCGGAAAGCCGGCACCGACCGACACCTGCGACGTCGAGCTCTGCAAGTCGTTGGTCGCGCTGATCGACGGCGCGAAGACGACCATCGATTTCGCGATCTACGGCATGCGCAACCAGTCGCGGGTCCTCGAGGCCATCAAAAATGCCAAGGCCCGCGGCGTAAAGGTCCGCGGCATCGTCGACCGCGACCGCCACGGGAAGAACTATTACTCGAGCACCGACACGCTGGTCGAAGCCGTCGGCTCCGTCCACAGCGACCAACTCGCGGACGAGAAGCTCGCCAAGCAGCGCGCCCGCGACGGATTCGGGGGCGAACCCCACTGCGACCGCCCTGCCGGCACCCAGGGGCCCGTGCAGTGCCTCGCCTACGACCTCGGCGACAGCTGTCTGCTCGCCGCGCACGCCAGTCGCGAGCCGTTGGGCACCGGCGACCCGATCATGCACGACAAGTTCTTCGTGGTCGACGGCAAGTCGGTGTGGACCGGCTCGACCAACGTCAGCGATTCGTGCAGCGGCGGCTACAACGCAAACCTGGTGGTCGTAGCGCACTCGCAGCAGCTCGCCGGCTGGTACGCCGAAGAGTTCGAGCAGATGTACGCCGGTGGAAAATTCCACACGCTCAAGCGCCAGCACGGGCCCCGCCGGGTGAAGTTGTCCAACGGCGAGGTCGAGCTGCGATTCTCGCCACAAGACGATCCCATCCGCGACGGGGTGCGCCCGCTGCTCAAGCACGCGCGCAAACAGATCGACATCGCGGTGTTCTTCCTGACCCACAAGCGGATCGTCGAAGATCTCATCGCCGCGCACGCACGCGGCGTGAAGATCCGGGTGCTGATGGATTCCACCGGCGCGCGCAACGAGTACAGCAAGCACGAACTGCTGCGCGCCGCGGGCATCCCCGTCAAAGTCGAGAACTGGGGCGGCAAGATGCACATGAAGTCCGCCGCGGTCGACGGCGAGGTCGTCATTGCGGGGTCGATGAACTGGACCAGCTCGGGCGAGTACAACAACGACGAGAACACCCTGCTGATCCGCAGCCCCGAGCTCGCGGCGCAGTATCATGCGTTCTTCGAACGCACGTGGACGGCCCTGCCCGACTCGGTATTGGTGCTCAATCCCGACCCCGAGTCGCAGTTTTCGACGACGTCGTGCAGCGACGGTGTCGACAACGACTACGACAAGAAGGTCGACATGGACGATCCAGGCTGCTCGGCCTCGCCGCCCCCGCTGCCGGGAATGCTGCCCTGGCGCGTGGTTCCCAAGGGCGGGCGGATGACCTGCGACATCGAGATGGAGGGGGCGCCGGTGCGGGAGTCGAAGCCCGATGGTGCCGTGGGGACGGTGGTGCCGATCGTGGATCCGGAGCAGGTCGCCGCGGATTGAAGCGGCGGTCCCCGAGAGAATTCGAGGGTCAACCAAGGGCGGACGTGAGATCGGTCGGCTCAAACCGTGAGTGGATCCGGGTCGGATCTCTAGATCTAGAGACATGCGACGGTCTTGCGTTTGGTGTACGTGGCGCCCCGTGCGTCCCGAACGATGGCGGTGAGCTCGTGGGCTTCAGTGAAGGGCATCGAGGTCACGCCGTCCTCGAGCAGCACGCCGTCGGCCAGCCAGCGAACGCTGACGATGTCCTGCTGCGCATCGCTAAGGGTCTTGGTGAGGTTGACCGTACTCGGGCACGTCACCTGACTCGGGACCGTGATGTTCACCGAGGGCGGCGTTCCCGGCCACGAGACCGAGTTGAAGCCGATCCACGCCACGACCTCGGCCGTGCCTTCGCCGCACGGCAGGGTCAGCTCCAGGTAGGATCCCCCGTAGCCTTGAAGCTGCACCCAGCCGTTGTTCGCGATGAACTTGAAGTCCCGCTTGGCTGGACCGATCGCATGGAACGCCTCGCCATCGACAACCCCGTCGGCCTCGAAGACGAGCGCGCCCTCAGGGAAGCCGCGCCACTGTGAGCCCTGAGGCGCGATGCCGAACGCGGGCTGAACCAGGCGGACAGCCATGCTGTCGAGTACGTGGACTTCGGTCTGGCCGTCGCACTCGAGTGCGAGCGTCAGCGGGGCGAGCATCTCGAGATCGAGCGAGCCGAGGTAGAAGGGACAGGCCGCGCTGGCGTTGCCGCCGGCGCAGTGCGAGAAGCCGATCGACCCTTCGAGGCCGACCGACACCGGGTTCGGGGCTTCGGGCGAGTCGGCATAGACGCTGCCGGCGACGTTGACGTGCCATTCCTCTCCGCGGCCAAGCGGAAGCGGGGATGTGGTCACGCGTTGGGGCGCCGCGGCGCACAGCGACTCGTCGAACGACTCGCAGGCGTCGCTCTCCAGGTCAGATGCGAGCGATGACCCAGCGAACAGCCCGGCTCCGCTGCGGGCGTCGTCGGGGATCCGGTGGAACGCAGCCATGCCTGGGGTTGCGCGCAGGGTGGGGGTTTGGAAGACGCCGGCATCGGAGCAGTTGGCCGCGACCCCGGGTTCGTTCGCCCACTCGCTCTCGCATGCGGCCGCGCAGAGCGCAACGATGTCATCGATCTCGGCTCCAGTCGGCGACTCAGGGTCGCGGATCCAGCCGCGTGGCGAGTGGACGATCCAGCCGTCGAAGGCGTCGTTGTTGGGGTCTGCCGCAACTTCCGGCAGAGGCACGCTGTCGTCGGCCACGATGTCGCCCGCGTTGCAATCGGGCGTGGGCTCGCCGGCGCAGGATGTCTCGGTTGCGAGGAGGTCGTTGGTTGCGACGCAGTTCCAGTCGTGCTGGGTCTGCGGACACAGCGGCGTCTCGACCGCGTCTGGGTCACGCGTAAACTCGATGCTGTCGATCAGGACGTTGCGCCGGACGTTGGGGTCAGGGAAGCGGAGCAGGATGGACGTCAGCGAGCTCGGATCGAGCGACTCGCCGTCGGGGGTATCGCAGAACTGCGCGAGCGGAACGCGGACAGTCTGCATGAACTGCGTGCCGCGGCAGCACGCGCCGGCTAGGCATGGGCCCGTTACGAGGTCTGTATGCGCGTCCACCAGGACTCCGATGGTCGCAGTTGCTGCTACCGTCGCCGAACCGTCCGCGCTCTCCGACTCGAGAACGACGTCGAACGCGATCTCGTCGGTCGGGACGTCGCAGGCGAGCATGTCGGTTTCTTCGACAACGTTCGCGATCCGAAAGCTCAGGTGCGTGTAGCCCGTCACCGCAGCCAGCGGATCTCCCTGGGCATCGCGCAGTGACCAGCGGACCTCGGCGTCATCGAGCGTGCCGCCGAAGCCGACGCGAAGTGCACCCCCAGCGTGGAAGTCGAGCAGCGACGCAGCGATTGCCGGATCATTGCCCGTCGGTCCGAGCACAGCGGTGGCGTACCCGACACAAGCCGTCGGGGTACCGCCTCCGACCGGAATCGTGACGTCGCCACCCAAGGTCGATGGCCCGAGTTCGAGGTCCTCGTCATCGCAGTCGACATAGGGGATGCGCGCGAGTGTATCCACCACGAATCGCTCGTCGCCCTCGGCCTCGATTCCCTCGGTGAAATTCGCGAAGATCAGCGGCCGCTCGTAGCCGAGGCGGGTGGGATCGACCACACCGCCACACGCATCGGCCTGCGTCGGATCCTCGTCGCAGCCCCGATAGTAGATGTCGAGTCCGTCGTCGGTCCACTGGGCGGGGTCGAGCAAGTCCACAGTGTTCGGGTCGCCGGGGTAGCACGCGTCGCCGACACCTGGTGCGCCGCACTCGTCGGCCGACGTCGCGAACGGGTCGGCGAGCACGGTGAATTTTGCGCGCGAAGCGGCCTCGTCGAAGATCTTCCAGCGGAGAAATTGCTCGACGTAGTGTCGTCGCTCGAGTGATTGCGCGCATGTCTGCCTCCGGCCGGCGCAAAGCAGGCACGTGTGAGATTTCTCGGACTTCAAGTCACTGCTGAACAACCCAAACTATGGCGCTGAGCTCAGGAACCGACGCACCCCTGGCTGGTATCCCACCGCGTCGACGAAACCGTCGCCGGTCAGATCGTCGAGAATGCCGAGATCCCAGCCTCCGTTCCCGATCTTGCGCACTGAGGTCCCGTCGAGCGGCACG
>CANLQR010000044.1 GCA_947492135.1 Deltaproteobacteria bacterium
GGGGACTGTCGGCGTCGGACCTGTATCGCAAGACGACAACGCGACGACGACGATGGCAACGAACAGACGCTTGAACATGGGAGACAGGTGAGCCTAGGTGCGCGCTGGCTTGGCGTCCAGTCCCAGCCTGCTGCACAACCGTAACCCGCGCTGGCGAGGATTCGTTATGTTGCAGGTCATGGCTGGCTTCGACGATCTCCCACGGATCCCCGACGCAGGCTGGCTGGGTAGCTTCGGGCGCACGACCAAAGAGCGGCTCCAGATGCAGCGGCACATCGCCGCCGCGAGCGCGCCGATGGTGCGTGGGCGGATTCTGCACCTTCCGCTGGCGTTGCCCGCAACCCCCGAGGCATGCCACGAGGTGCTGGTCACCAAGGCCAAGAGCTTCGAGAAGTCGCCGGGCCTTCGCGTGCTGCTCCACGATCTCGGGGGCCAAGGCCTGTTCACCAGCGAGGGCGAGCTGTGGCGGCGTCAGCGAAGGCTGATGGCGCCGATCTTCACGCCCGCGGCGCTCGCCCAATTCGCCGCGGCGATGCAGACCACCGCGCAACGATCCGCGGATGCGATGCACCCCGGTCAGTCGATCGATCTCGCCCACGAGACCACGCGCATCGCGATGACAGTCGTGGGTAGCGCGCTCTTTGGCGTGGACACCTTCGACGAGGCCGACGCGCTTGGCGCGGCGATGACCACGGCGTTGGGGTGGGTCAACGGTGCGATCGCTTCGCCCGCCTTGGCGCCGCACATCCTCGTGCTCGATACCACGCGGCGGCTCGCCGCGCGCAGCCGCGGTCGTCTGCGTCGCGTGCTCCAGCGGATCCACGACGGCTTCGAGTCGCCGGTGCTGGTCCCCGGCTCGCGGAGCCGCGCGCTGCGAGCCGCGGTGGCCGTCGTCGACCAACGCATTCAAGAGATGATCGACGAACGACGCCGCGATTCCGTCGAGCGAACGGATCTACTCGGTCGCCTGCTCGCCACGCGCGACGCCGACGAGGGCGTCATGATGACCGACAAACAGGTCCGCGACGAGGTCGTCACGCTGTTCGTGGCGGGTCACGAGACCACGGCGACCAGTCTCGCGTGGGCGATGTACCTGCTCGCTCGCCATCCCGACGTGCTCGAGAAGGTGGTCGCCGAGGCCGACGCGTTCGCCAACGCTGGCCCCGATCGCTTCGAGCCCGAGCAACTCGCGCTCACCACCCGCGTCTTCCGCGAGACCCTGCGGCTGTACCCGCCGCTGACGTTGTTTCCGCGGCGCTCGCTCGAAGAGGTCGAGATCGCCGGTACGATGTTACCGCCGCGCACGCTGGTGTTTGTCAGCGCCTACGCGCAGCACCGGCGGGTCGACGCGTGGCCGGATCCCGATCGGTTCGATCCCGATCGTTTCTTGCCCGCCGAAGAGGCGAAGCGTCCCAAGGGCTCGTACCTGCCGTTCTCCGCCGGGCCGCGCTTTTGCATCGGCATGCACTTCGCGATGATGGAGGGTCCGATCGTGCTCGCGACCCTGCTGCGAAGCCATCGCTTCGAGATCGATCCGGCGCGCGAGATCGTCGAGGATGACTTCGCGACGCTGCGGCCGCGCGGGGGCGTGCCCGCGGTGGTTCGCGCGCGGGCCTCGGGGTCTGTGCGGCCCGACCCGACGCGCTGATGTTCAGCGGAACCGGCGGGCTGCACGACGGCGAATCGTCAGGCTACCTCAATGCCCGTCTCACGTACCTGCGGACCTGGCCCAGGAAGTCCGATACGCGGCCGCTCACGTTGGCGTCGCGGTTGCGCCAGCGCTCGCGACCTTCGGGCGGGCGGGCCCCGATGCGCAGCATCAAGTCCGCGTACGAGTTCTGCCGCCGGCGGCCGTCGCTGCAAGCGCGGTCCTCCCACTCGCCGCAGGGCGCCACTTCGTCGACGAAGGCCTTGGGTCCGCACGACTCGTAGCTCATCAGGTCGCGGCAGTTACGCGAGTGATCCAGCCCGAGCGCGTGGCCGATCTCGTGGGCGGCCACCTCACACAGGTGATCGGGATCCCAGTCGTCGGGCTGGAACACGAAGGCAACCGCCTCGCGCAGCACCCGGCCGCTCCACGGCGCGATGCCGTGCACGGATTCGTCGAATCCGAAGTCGAGCGAGGGGCCTCCGATCATCACGCGAATGTAGGGACCGCGGGCGGGCGCGCGATCGGAGATGTCGACCGCGAAGTCGGCGTAGTGGCCTTCCACGCACGCGAGCAAGGCCTGCCACTCCTGGGCGTCACCGGCGAACTCTGGGATGTCGAGGTAGGCGTACCCGTTGCGTTCGACCACGCCCGAGCGCAGCTGGTCGGCGTCTTCAGGCCCCGCGGACGCCCGACCGCCCCCGCGGTCCAACACCACCAGCACGGGATTCGCAGGCTGGGCGGACGTGACGGCGATGCCCAGATGGCTGGCGCGCTGAAGGTCTCGGCCCACGAACGGCGCGACGACCAGCGCCGCGAGGGCGAACCCAGCCAACGCCCAGCGCGTCTTCACCGTCGGGACCGCCGGGACCGCGCAAGCGCTACTTGGGCGGACAGAGACACGAGCGTTCAGCATAGCGTGGTCGCGGCGGAGACCAAAGCTCCGCAAGAGCTCACCCGTCGATCGCGCGGCTTTGGGCTAGCTTTGCCGAGATGCCGACCACGAGGGTTTACCCGTTTGCGCCGGTCGGTGGTGAGTCGGGTGTGCAAGTCATGGCCCGCGCGTTGCCGGCGTTGCGTCGGGTCGTCGAGGAGAGCGTCGGTGTCGGGATCCGACGACGTCGTCGTCCGCTCTCACTCCGGTAGGAGATGCTGGTCGAAGAAGTCGAGGATCGCCGCGTTCGCGTCCATCGCGTCGCTGTACGCGCCGAGGATCACCTCGAAGCACAGCGCCTCGCTGCCGCCCGGCCAGCAGTGGCCCATCGGATCGAGCGTGCACAGGCCGACCGTCGCGTCGGCATCACAGCCCGACCACGTGCGGCAATTGCCACCCTCGAAGTCCTCCTGCACGGGCTCGGGATCGCAGCCGTTCGCTGCGACGCGCGCATCCACCGAGGCGACGTCGTCGACGTACGGCACGATCAGATCCTGCACACCGTGGAACGCGAACGTCGGGATCGGTCGGCTCGGCATGCAGTCGGGCCATCGATTGGCGCCGGCGACCGGAGCGACGGCCGCAAACAGATCCGCGGCCTCGCACGAGAGTGCGTACGACATATGGCCGCCGTTCGACATGCCGGTCGCGTAGACGCGTCGCGGATCGATGCAGATCGCCGACTCGATGTCGGCCACCACCGCGCGAATGAACCCGACGTCGTCGACACCGCTCGACTGCGCCGTGCCGCAGCACGTGCCCGCGTTCCACGAACTCGACAGGCCCGCCGGGTACACGCCAACATAGCCCCGCGGATCGGCGGACGCGTTCATGTCCGACCACGGGATCTGTTGCTCGGGGTTCGACGTCAAGCCGTGCATGTTGACCAGGAGCGGCGCCGGCACGGTGGGATCGAGCCCCTCGGGCACGTGCAGCACGTAGCGCCGCGCGACGCCGTCGTAGTCGATCATCCGCTCGTGATCACCCGCCGGCAGCGACACCTCGCACGCAACCGGTGATCCGGTCTCGGCGTCGCCCGACGACGCCTCGCCTGTATCGGGATCGGCGGTGGTGCTCGCGCTCGTGCTCACGGATGTCGACGCGGTCGGATCCGCAGTCGTGACCTCCGCGGACGTCGTCGGGCTCGTCGTCGTCATCGGGCTCCCGCTCGAGCTGCCGCCCGAGCTGTCCGACGATCCGCCACCACTCGGATCGGGCTCGCCGCAGCCGATGAGCGCGATCCAACCACCTACCGCGATCCTCCGCTTTGCCCGCATGCCGGCAGTTTACGCCCGCCCGCGCGCGGCCGTGCACCGCCCGCTACGTAAGACCACTCACGGCAGACAGTTGCTCGGTCATGATCTGAGCCGAAACGAAACGCCTTCGTAAGTGCGAACCGCATTGCCGCGCTCCAGCGCATGATGCTCTGCCCAGCGCGCGGTCTTTCCTTCAGCCACCATCTGCGCCCTGCGCTCGTGCAACAGCAGCGCCAACTTCAACCGCGCGACCTTCCGGTTGACCTGCTGCGAACGCTGCTCCTGGGACACCGCCGTCAAGCCCGTCGGCACATGCGTCGCGCGCACGGCACTCTCGGTCTTGTTGACATGCTGCCCGCCCGGACCCGAAGCCCGCATGCTCTGGTAGGTGATGTCCTTGTCGGCAAGCTCGGGCGTGTCGTCCTCGCCGGTCACCAGGCTGACACCGACAAACCAGTTCTTGCGCTTGTGAGCGGGCCTGAGCGTACTCGTACCAACCCAGCGGACGGTTCCGGTTCGTGCCGCCACAAACGCATCGACGCCAGCACCCGACACCCGCAACACAACGGACGCACACGGCCCCGCCAGCGGTTCGAGAGGTTCGCAAGTCACGCCCACCTTCAAAGCTTCCTTGCAGAACGCAGCCGCAAGCTTGCCCACGACCCACTCGCATTCCGCAGGGCCCTGCCCCGCGGTGATGTGGAGCATGACCTCGCTCATTCCCGCCGCATTTTGTAGGTGATGAGCGGACGCAGGGTCGCGATCACATCAACCAGCCCGGCCTGTTGCAGGTCGTCGATCACCTGGCTGATCGCCTTGTAGGCCTGGGGTGCTTCTTCGTAGATCAACTCGCGGTCTTCGCAGATGACACGGCTGCCAAGCTTCGTGCGTTGAAGATCCGCGATCGTGAAGCGACGGTCGAGCTTTGCACGCGCCTCGCTGCGGCTCCACTTTCGCCCCGCGCCATGCGCCAGCGAAAACAGCGAGCGGTCCGCAGCCTCGAGCCGCGGCCGCACAATGTAGGTGAGATCCCCGCGAGATCCGGGGACAACGATGACGCCCTTGTCAGCCGGCGCCGCCCCCTTGCGGTGCAGCCAACCACCTTCGTGAGGCGTCACGCTGTTGTGGCAGATATCCAGGTGCTGCGTGCCGCTGATCCCAAGTCGCTCGAAGAACCGCGCTGCGATCACCTTCCTGTTGAGCACGGCCCAGCGCACGGCCTGGTCGTGATCCTTCAGATAGGCCGCACACCGGTCGGAACCCGCCATCAGCGGCTGCACGGCCTGGCTGTCGAGGTGGCGCATCAAGATGGTATTGCCGAGCCCGCGCGAGCCGCTGTGCACCATGAGGTAGACGTGCTCACCGTCGAGACCGGCAGACTCGAATTGCGGCTGGTCTTCGACCGCGTCCACACACAGCAGCTCCGCGAAGTGATTGCCGCCGCCGATGCTGCCGAGCGCTTCCCCCGTCAGGGTGACAGGCAGCCCCGCATCAGACAGCGCCGCGCGAAAGTCGCCGTCCCATTCGGCCTCGAGTCCGGTCAGGCGCTTCTCGGCCGCGTCCGGCTTGAAACGGCGCAGGGCCTGGTCCGTCTGCCACAGCCCCATGCCACAACCAATGTCATTGCCGACGAGGTGCGGATAGACATGGGTCCTCGACCAAAACGCAGCACCGACAGCAATCCCGCGCCCCGCGTGCAGGTCCGGCAGACCGACCACGCGCTCGATCCCCTCGAGCTGCGCATTTTGGTGCAGCTGGTCGACCGCCGTCTGCTCGATCCAGCTCGACGACGACGCAATGATCTCAACCTTCGCCTTGCTCATGCAGCCGACCACCTGTTCTCGAGCGAGCGCCCCACGAACACGGGCTCGGCGTCGCCGGCCCGCGCCACCACCTGCGCACACGCGAGCCGCAGCTCGGCCATGTGCCCCGGCAGCCGCCGCGGCCCGGCCACCAGCGAACCGAGCGGCTCGCGGTGGCGCACGTCCCAGCGAAACGGGCGCGACATCGTTGCTAGAGCATACCCAAGGGTGGCAGATCTTCGCGAGTGGGCGTCACCGGCGAACTCGAGGGATGTCGAGGTAGGCGGGGCGGACGCGACGGCGATGCCCAGATGGCTGGCGCGCTGAAGGTCTCGGCCCACAAACGGCGCCACGACCTCACACGTCGATCGCGCGGCTTTGGGCTACCTTTGCCGAGATGCCGACCACGAGGGTTTATCTGATCCGCCACGGCGCGACGGTGCTCAGTGCCGAGGATCGCTTCGCGGGCTCGACCGACGTCGAACTCTCGAGCGCGGGGATCACCCAGGTCGAATGCCTCGGACAGCGCCTCGCCAGCGAGCCTGTCGCGCGCGTGGTGTGCAGCCCGATGCGACGAACGCTCGTGAGTGCCGCCGCGATCGCGCGGCCCCACGGACTCGAGCCCCACAGCATCGATGCCTTGCGCGAGATCGATCACGGTCACTGGGAAGGCCTCACGCGGACAGAGGTCGCCGACCGCCACCCCCAAGAGGCGGCCGCTTGGGATATCGATCCGTTCACGTTTGCGCCGGTCGGTGGTGAGTCGGGTGTGCAAGTCATGGCCCGCGCGTTGCCGGCGTTGCGTCGGGTCGTCGAGGAGAGCGTCGGACAGACGATCGTGGTGGTGTCACACAAGGCGACCATTCGCCTGATGCTGTGTGCGCTGCTGGGCATCGACGCTCGCGGCTATCGCGACCGGCTCGATCAAAGCCCCGCGTGCCTCAACGCGCTCGACTTCAAGGACCTGGTCAATGTCCGCTTGGTGTCGTTCAACGACGTCTCGCACTACGCCGCGTGCCCCGTGGCAACCGGGGCCAGACTCTCACCGGTGTGGACAGGAGCGTAGCGCGTGAACCCGGAGAGGCCTGCGCGCTCCAAGCTCCGCCGCGCCCTGGGCAAGCTCGGTTGGACGGCGTTGTTCGTGCTGCTGACCGGCACGATCTACCTCTTGGTTGCGCCCAGTCCGATCGAGCCGGTCGCGTGGCCGACGATCCCGGCGACGCCGCTCGAGGGGCCCTGGGCCGTCAACGACGCCTTGCAAACCCACACGGCGATCGCGACCGACGTCGGACCCGAGGATGTCGCGGTGGGTCCCGACGGTCGGCTGTTCACGGGACTCGAAGACGGCCGCGTGATCGCGATCGGCTCCGACGGTGAAACCGAGACCTTGTGCTCAACGGGAGGCCGGCCGCTGGGGCTGGCGTTCGCCGGCGATGGCACGCTGTGGATCGCCGATGCGCGGCGGGGCCTGTTGCACCTCGATGCCACTGGCGTGCTGGTGTCCGCGATCGAGCGCGCCGACGACGGCAGCGCCTTGGCACTGGTCGACGAGCTCGTACTCGCGCCCGACGGCACCGTGTGGTTCACCGACGCCTCGACGCGCTGGGATGTGGCAGACAGCGTACTCGACGCGCTAGAGAATCAAGCCACCGGGCGGGTGCTGCACCACGACCCGGTCGCAGGCACGACGAAGGTCGTCTTCAACGAGCTGCGCTTCGCCAATGGAATCGTCTTGGCCGGTGATGGCCAGTCGCTGCTGGTCTCCGAGACCTTCGCGTATCGGGTGATGCGACTGTGGATCGCCGGCCCTCGGGTCGGTACGCGTGAGGTCTTCGCCGAGGCGCTACCGGGCTTCGTGGACAACCTCGACCTCGACGCCGATGGCACCTTGTGGGTCGGCATCCCCTCACTGCGCAGCGGACTGCTCGATGCCTTGCTGCCGCATCCCTGGGCCCGCAAGGTGGTGTCGCGGATCCCGGCCGCGCTGCAGCCGGTGCCTGCGCCGTATGGCCTCGTCCTTGGTCTGGGCCCCGAGGGCCAGCCGCGGTTCAACCTCCAGGACCCGACCGGCGCAGTACACTCGATCACCAGCGCGACACCGGTGGGCGACACGCTGGTGCTTGGAAGCCTGCATGCACAGGCGCTGGTACGAATCGCGCGACCTCGACCGGATTGATGCCGAGCGCGGGGGCTCGAAGCGCGCGCCCACGTTTCTCGGCGTGCGAAACCAACCCCTGCGCCGTCGTCGACGATGAGGAGCGATCCGCAGCAAGCGTAGACCGTGGTGGTGGACATGGGGGCCCGGCCAGACCGTGCCCCGGTGCGCTGCGTGGTTCGGGCGCCATCGGGCGAGGGAGCTGGACCGCGGCGGCGTGATAACCTGACTGCGTGCATCCGCGCGACACCGACCCGCACGTGCACGAGCTCCAGCTCGAGCGCATGCGCAGGCTCAGCGTCAGCGAGCGCCTCGAGCAGCAGGCCCGCCTGTGTCGGACCACGCGCAACCTCATGCGCATGGGCATCCGCGGCCGCCACCCCGAGTACGACGACGAGGCGGTCGAGCTCGCGCTGCTGCGGCTGCTGCTCGACGACGACGCGTTCTTCATGGCCGCCAAGCCCGGCGCGCCGCTGCTCGAGCCATGACCGACGATCTCGACGGAACGCTGGAGGACATCGCGGCGCACCTGGACGCGGCCGGGATCCCGTACATGGTCGTCGGTTCGATCGCCGCGGCCATGCACGGCCGGGCGCGCTCGACGATGGACGTCGACATCGTGATCGAGCCGACCGCCGCGAGCCTGAAGGCCTTCGTCGAGCGGCTTCCCGACGCCGCCTACTACGTCTCGCCGGAAGCCGCCGTCGACGCGCTGAAGCGACGCTCGCAGTTCAACGTGCTCGACCTGCGCTCGGGGTGGAAGGTCGACCTCATGATCCGCAAGGCGCGTCCGTTCTCCATCGAGGAGTTCGCGCGACGCTCGGCGCGCACGAGCTTCGGGCGCACCGTCGTCGTCGCATCGATCGAGGACGTGATCGTCGCCAAGCTCGAGTGGGCCCGCATGGGCTCGAGCGAGCGTCAGCTCGAGGATTGTCGCGCGCTGGTCGGGCTGGCCGCGGCGGGGCTCGACGTGGCGTACGTCGAGCGTCAGGTCGCCGCGCTGGGCGTAGAGGCCGAGTGGGCGCGCGTGCGGGCCTGATCGCCGCTCACGTCCGCGGGAACGCGGCGGCGAGCGCCTCGATCCGTGAGGCGACGTGCCGCAGCACCGCGGCATCCCACGGCAGCGCGATGTGGGTCGCGTCGACCTCGATGTGCTCGACGCGGTTTGCCGGATTCGGGTCGATACACGCACGCCACGCCACGACACCGTCGCGCTTGCTGTAGAGCGCAGTCACTGGCACCCGCAACGCGACCTCCTCGCGCTTGGCGATTTCACGCTCGATCCCGTCGAGATCCATCCCGCGCCGTCGCGACGAGCGGGCGACCACCGTGTACTTCGGACCGCCGACCACTGGTGATCCGATCGTGATGACCTGCGCGACCGCCTCGGGAATCTCCCGCGCGGTCTCGCGGGCGATGACGCCGCCCAGGCTCCAGCCGACCAGATGGATCGGCACGCCACCTGTCGCGCGGTGGCGCTGCACGCGTTCGATGACCCGCCCGACCAGCGCCCGAACATCACCGAGGTTGCGGCCCAGCTCCCAGCCGATCACGAGGTGACCACGTCGCGCGAGATAGGTGCGCAGCGCGAGCGTCGAACCGTCGCCCGCGAGGTACCCCGGCAACACCATCACCGGTGATCCCGTCGAGGTGCCCCGCGGCGCGTCGAGCACCAGGGCCGGCAACGATGCGGCCCCGCGGACCAGGCCCGCGAGCTCGCGCAGCGGGTTGAACTGCGGTGGTCGGATCGGCGACGCCATCGTACGGGGCGAAGGACGGCGGGGGGTGTGACGCGGTTACGGTCCATTCGATCCGTTCTTGGTCGCCAAAGGTCCCGATCCGGCGGGTTTGGGTACCGGGTTCGTGGGGTCGGCGTACCCTCGGGGTATGCAGCGCAGTCGACGTGAGTTCCTCGTCCTGGGCGGGACCGGTGTCGCAGCGCTCGGTGGTCTGGCGGCACTCCTGGGTGCATGCGCGAGCAGTCGGTCCGGCAGTTCGTTCCCGGTCGCTCCGGGGCTGGCGTTCCGCCAACCTGATGTGCTGACGAGCGTGAACGGCACCCTCGCCGTGACGCTGCGTGCGGCACCGACGATGGTGCCGCACGGTTCGGGAACCCGTTACGCACTCACCTATAACGGAACAACGCCGGGGCCGACGTTGCGGGTCCGACCGGGTGACCGCCTCGTCGTGACGCTCGAGAACGGGCTCGACGCCGAGACGAACCTGCACACGCACGGCTTGCACGTGTCGCCCTCCGGCGACGCCGACAACATCTTCGCCACGGTGGCCCCCGGCGCCTCGCGCACATACACCTATGACATCCCGTCGACGCACCGCAGCGGCCTGTTCTGGTATCACCCGCACGCACACGGAACGGTCGCTCCGCAGGTCGCGGGCGGGCTGGCGGGCGCGATCATCGTGGAGGACGCGATCGATGAACTCCCGGAGATGGTGGCATCGGTCGAACGCGTGATAGTGCTGTCGGACCCGCCGATCGGCTCGGGGCCGGGAACGATGTCGGTTTCCCCGATGACCCAGATGCAGGGTCGCCAGGGTCCGGTCGTCCTCGTGAACGGCATGTCCCAGCCGATCGTCCCCGCGCGGGCGGGTTCGCGGGAGCGCTGGCGCCTCGTGAACGCCAGTGCAGCGCGCTACTACCGTCTCGCACTCGACGGTCACGCACTGCACGTGCTCGCGACCGACGGCGGACGTCTCGTCGCGCCCACCGAGGTCAGCGAGATCCTGGTCGCGCCGGGTGAACGCGTCGAGTTCGCGGTGCTGCCGAGCAAGGCTGGGAACTATTCTCTGCGGGCCTTGCGGTACGACCGGGGCCGCCCGGGCATGGGTGGCGGGATGGGCGGTGCCATCTCCACGGGAGAGCTCACCCTCGCGACAGTCACCGTGGCCGGTTCAGCATCCGAGGCTGTGCTCCCGGTGCGACTCGCCGCGGACGACTCGGCGAGTGCTGCGGCGCCATCGGCGACTCGCACGGTGACCCTCGGCATGGGGATGGGTGGTGGCGGTGGCATGGGTGGCGGTATGGGTTTCACGATCGACGGGCGGTCGTTCGACCCGGCGCGAACCGACATCGAGCTCCCACTCGGGCACGTCGAGGAGTGGACGTTGGTCAACGCCTCGACGATGGATCATCCCTTCCACCTCCACGTGTGGTCCTTCCGCGTGGTGGGTGCGCCGGCGAGTGTCGGTTGGAAAGACACGGTGAACGTTCCTGCGGGTGGGGCTGTGACGATCCGCATCCCGTTCACCGAGATACCGGGCCGTACCGTCTACCACTGTCACATCCTCGACCACGAGGACCTCGGCATGATGGGCGTCATCGATGTGACGAGTTGAGCGAGGGTCGTCGACCAACAACGTGCGAGCGAACGCGAGGGAGGCCGGCCCTGATGGAGCCGACCTCTCTCGTTGTCGCACTGAGTCGGGTCAGTGTTCTCGCCGAGCAACTTCATGAGCGAGGGCACCAGCATCATTCGAACACTGTTGCGTCGAGCAGTACGGCAAGTGCCAGTGTCACGCCGAGTTCGGTGGGTGGGATCGGCCCCGTGACCCCGATCGCGATGAACACCGGCGAGGACCTCGGTCGCGCCGTAGGTCGCGTCGCCGAAGCTCGTCGCCTGCATGCCGACCGCGCGCAACAGCGTATACGGCACCACGGCGGTGCGCAGGCCGCCCGTCGCGAGGTGCTCGCGGATCCCGGCCGCGCGATCTAGCTGCAGCAGCCATCGGGCAGCCGCCCGTCGCTTCGCGGCGTACAGTCGACCACGCGCCCCCGAACATCCAGCGCGATGTGGCAACAGTCCTCGAGCGCCTTGCGCAGCAGCCGGCGCCCCCGCTGCACCCGCGACTTCATGCCCGACAAAGAGATGCCGAGCATGATCGCGGCGTCGCGTTGCGTGAGTCCCTCGAGCTCTGTCAGCGTCAGCGCCTCGCGGTAGGGCGACGGCAGCATCGCGATGAAGGGCGCGACATACGTGGCGACCTCGCGCGCGACAGTGCCATCGTCCTCGACATCGAGGGCGGGACTCTCGAGCTCAGGGGCTTGGTCGTCCGCGACGATCTCGCGACCCCGCCGCCGGTAGTGATCCGCGATGGCGCTGCGCGCGACGCGATACACCCAGGGCCCGAAGCGCTCGTCGTCGCGCAACGCAGCCAGGCCCCCTTGCATGCGCAAGAACACCTCCTGGACCACGTCGTCGACGTCGGCTGGCCCATGCACGCGGCGCGCGACGAACGGGCGCAGCTTGGCGTCGAGTTCGATCCACGCACCGCGGGCACTTGCTTCGATCATGCCGCGCTCTCGGGGGTGCAACACGATGGGGCACAGCAACCGGAGGCAAGTCCGGGCTTGATCGCCTCGATGGTGGCCGAGGCCACGTAGTCTTCCGCGCCGGAGCCAGGCATCCACTCGCGGATGAACTCGCGACTCTCGGGCTTCACGTTCACCGCGACGCGATCGAAGCCGGCGCTGCGCAGCAACCCTACCAGCGTGTCGACCGAGGCGGCCCCTGAGACACATCCCGTGAGTGCGATGACCTCACGCGTGAGCGTCTCGGGCATCGGCGACAGCGCGACGACGTCGGAGATCGCCAGCCGACCTCCGGGCTTGAGCACCCGAAACGCCTCGCGGAACACGGCGTCCTTGTCGGGGCTGAGGTTGATCACGCAGTTCGAGAGGATGACATCGATCGATGTGTCGGCCACCGGGAGCCGTTCGATTTCACCGAGCCTGAACTCCACGTTGGCGGCCTCGAGCTTGGCCGCGTTGACCCGCGCCTTCGAGACCATGTCCGGGGTCATGTCCACGCCGATGACGCGACCGGTCGGCCCAACCCGGCGGGCCGCGAGGAAGCAGTCGAACCCGCCACCCGCACCCAGGTCGAGCACCGTCTCGCCCGCTGACAGCGCGGCGATGGCTTGCGGGTTGCCGCAGCCCAGTCCCATGTTCGCGCCCTCGGGCACCGAGTCGAGATCGGCAGCGGAATATCCCAGCCCGAGACTCGCCATGGCTCCCGGCCCACAGCACGCTGTCGAACAGCCGCCCGCGGTCGATCGGGCCACAGCTGCATATTGCTCCCGCACGGTTGCGCGGACCTCGTCGTTGCGTGTTTCGCTCATTGTTTTCGGCCTTTCGCGGGCCAAGACGGAGCTCGGCGCAAAAGGACGCAAGGAATCGTACGAGCCCCCCGTCGGCCGAGACTGCCCCGTGGAGAACCGCGCTCAGATTCCGCTGGCGAATGCCTGCCGCGCGACCTCGACGACCGCAGCGGGCTCGACGCCGAACTCGCGAATCGTCAACTCGTCGCCGGGCGTCAGCGGCTTGGGCGAGCGGCCGATCCCGAGGTGACCCACGACCGCGTCGGCCACGTTCAACAGGTGACCGATCGGCGAGTAGCCACCACCATCCCCGGCGTAGCCACGATATCGATGGTGACGCCGCACACCCTCGGTGACCGCTTCGGGCAGGCCCCACTTCGCGGTCATGCGAGCACCCAGCGACGTGTGCACCACGCTGTGAACGGCAGTCGTTTCCATCGCATCGAGTCCCGACAGCGCTCGATGTCCGGCGAGGCCGTGCATCGCGAGCCGGCCGATATCATGCAGCAGACCACAGATGAAGCCGAGTTCGGTTTGCACGTCGCGGAGCTTGGACAGGCCTTTGGCGAGGCGACCGACGGCAACGCCGTGATCCCGTTCGCCACGAACAGCCTGCTGGTCCGCACCGCGGAACACCTGGCACTCCATCACGCTCTGGTAGACGATGTCGCGGATCGCCGTGGCGCCCAAGCGCTGCAGCGACGCGGTGAGCGAGCTGGTGGCCTGGCCGCCATAGGCGGGAGACCCTGCGATCCGCAACACCCGCGCCGCTAGCAGCCCGTCGCGGATGATCACTCGCTCGAGTCGATTCATCGCAACGTTTGGATCGCTCACGAGGCCCATCGCCTCGGTGGCGACCTCGTGGAGCATCGGCAGCTTGAAGCCGGGTGCAGCGGCAGCGTCGAGCAAGGCAGCGGCGGCAGTGCGGATCCGTTCGGCCCGCACCCCCGCGTCCACGGTTCTCGGGCCAGACTGAGCCGCATCCGGCCGTACGGAACCCTGAGCGCGAGACAGTGGCACGGCAGGAGTCGGCATCGGCCGGGATCGCGGTTGGCTTGAGCAACGTGGCGGCCCGCTTTGGTCAGCGTGGCTCGCTGGCGCGACGAGCGTGGGGATCAAGGCCAGCGCGCCGAGGCTCGCCGTGACCCGGGCGCGGCAAACGACGCCGGGGACGATCGGCGCCAAGCGTTGCGCACAGCATGGAGTCCCGACACGCGATCGTGCTCCACTCACCCGCGTCGGAACTCGCATCGCTCGAACACCCGGACACGTCGTTCGATCCCCGTCCTCGATCCCATTGGTTGGCAGGTTGCCACCACCAGAAGGTCCACAGCCGCGATGCTCACCGCGCACCCCCGCCTACCCCCATTTCTGTACGTCGCCGCCCCGCCGCCACTCGACAGTGAGTTCCAAGTCGAAGACCCCCTCGCCTTCGACTACCTCGCGCAGCAAGCGGGCTACTGGCTCTTCCGCGGTTTCACGACGCGAACCACCCGCGCCCAGTACTACGCGGTGGTGCTCTATGGTCTTCACCTGGTCGGGACGGCGATTGCCCGCTACGGCTACCCGGACGACGACGACGTGCGTCGCAAGCTGTACGAGCGATGGGAGCGTTTCTGGGGCCTCGCCAGCCTCGAGTTCGGCAAGGGCGATCTCGAAGCCGGACTAGAGGACGCCATGCGCGGTGTACGGGGCGTACGCCGCGCGTGGACCGGCGGCGACCGGCCGCTACCGCTGGACTTCCGCATGATCTCTCGACAGATCGAACTGGGAGCCCTCGGCGCGTACGTCACTTCGTTGCGCGACTACGGCCTGGTGTACCCCGGCACACTGCGCCCAACCCCTGCCGCCGCAGAGATCCTCGCGGCGTTCTGGGGCGAGCCCGACGACAACTCGCGAACCCACCTCTACGAGGAGTACGCTCTCGCCGCGCTCGATCTCGGCCGCCGAACGATCGAGCGGCAGCGCTCCCACATCACCCTCGGTCGCGTAGGTCGGCAATCGCGGTTGTCGGTGCTCGCCGCCGAACAGCGAACCCGACAACGCGACCGCCTGTGGCAGGTACTGTTCGAGCGCTCGACCGATGGCTCCACGCTCGCGATCTCTCGGGCGATCATCGCGGCCGACCGTGCGAAGGTCTCGGACCCGGAGGAAGTACTTGCCGGCATCGTCGCGGGGCGATGGGGCGAGGTCGGTGAGAGCGTGCGGGAGTGTTGCGAGGCCGTGCTTCGGTTTGGTCGCGTCGCGCGCACGCTGTTGTCCGCGTTCGTCGACGCGTACGCCCACGTCGAGGGCGTAGGGTGGAGCGCCGAGCTTGCGGCCACTGCGGCCGCCGCGTTTCCGGAGCGCCGGATGAGCCAACTGCGCGAGGAACTCTCCGCGCTCGCGCTCACCAGCGCAGCCCCTCGATTCCGTCGCCTCGAGTTCCATGGGCCCGCGTTCGTGCGGATGCTCGAGGAACTCTCCGCCTGCGACGCTGCCACCGCCCTGAGCGCGCTGCTCCGATACCAGCGCGCGGCGCAGCGGACTCGCCGCTGGGGGGATGGCTGGCTGCGCGAGGACGGACCCGCGATCACGCTCCACGTGCACGGATGGACCGGTGCGGACAGCGTCCCCTCGTTTCCTGCGTTCAAGATCTTCGCAGCTCGACGGCTTCTGCGAGACCTCGGAAGGATCCCATGACCTTGGAGCTCAGCCGACCCCTCGAGCGACTCGCGTCAGATCCCGCACCTTGCCGCGCGGCGGTGTTCCTCACCTACGCGTTCGATCCGGTCTTCTTCGAGCAGCACGTGCTGCGCACGGTGCTCCAGCTCCTGACCGATCCCGTGGAGCAGGCTGCGCGCTTCGGCGAGGAACTGCTGGCTGCCCTGCAGCAGGTCCCGGTAGCGGTATTCGCCGACGCCGGCGTGTGTCAGGCGGGCCGACGTGCACCCTACGACCTCGTGCACGTGCGCGATCGGGTGTTCCATCCCAAGCTCGCGATACTGCTCTTCGACGAGGTCGCGCGGCTTCACGTCGGCTCGGGAAACCTCACTGCCGCAGGCTACGGCGGCAACGTCGAGCTGTTCTCGACGCTCGAGCTCCGATACGACCGCGTCGACGATAGAGGACTGCTGCGCGAAGTGGATCGCGAACTCGCGCGTATGGCCCGCGATGCTCCAACCGGGGCCGGTCAACTCCATCTGGTCCGCGACGAACTCAGGCGGCGCCTCGGCTCCCCTCGCGCCGACGATGTCGTGGACGCCACCCGATGGCGCTTGCTCAGCAGCGCCCACGGCGGACCGCTGCTCCACCAGGTGTTCGCCCTCGTACCTGTCGGTGCCTCGATCACCCGGGTCGGACTACTCGCGCCATTCTGGGAGCTCGACGATGCCGATGCGATGGCCGGCACCGACTCGATCCTCGGCGCGCTCGCGGAGCACCTGGACCCCACAGTGGTCATCGACGTCGGTGTGTTGTGGGACAACCCTCCCATCGAGCGTCACGCCCCGCCCTCGGCCGCCCTCGAGCCAGACTTCGGCAAACTCTGGGCCTGGCAGTACGAGGAGGACGACAAGACGGTCATCGAGATACTCACGCCGACGAAGCTCAGCGGAGCACAGCTCCACTACGTCGACGCTCGCGGAGCGTCGCGCCGCTACGACCGCGAGGTCTCGGAGACTGCGCTTCGGGAGGGCCGTCTGTGGCCCGCGCCTGATCCGATAGTCTTCGCGCCACAAGCGGCCATCGACGCCGCGCGAGCGATATTCGGTGACGTTCGCCTTTGGCTTCATCCCGCGATTCAACTCGAGGACGACAGTCCGCGTCGACGCCCACTCCACGCGAAACTGGTGAGCATTACCTGGCTCGAAGCCGGTCGCTCTAAGACGCTGCTCGCCATCGGATCGCCGAACGCGTCGCGCACAGCGCTGCTACGAACAGTTGGTCAAGGTGGCAACGACGAGATCCTCATCGCATTCGTCGTCGACGGCGCCGTGACGCTCACCGACATCCTCCCCGAACTGGTCTTCGCGCCGCCCGGTACGGTTCAGACCCGCGAGCGCCTCTTCCCGGTCGGCGAGACGCCGCTCGGCGATGCGGTGGAGTCTGCGATCCACGATCCAGCCCGACGCGAGCTTTGCGTGCGGTGGCGTGACGGATCTGCGCTCCGCGACTGGTCGCTGACGTACCTCGGCCGAGAGCTCGCCGTCGGAACGGAGACGCCGAACGGGCTGCTGAGCATCGCCGACTTCGTCCTGAACCCCGCGTCCTGCGAACTCGTACTGGCGAGCCGCGACAGGAGCGCGAACGTCCCGATTCTGGTCACCGACCTCGTGGCGCTCCCCTTGGAGCCCGACGGTCACGCGTTCGACCTTCGCGACCTTCTCCTGCTGATGGGACGAAGGATCGGAAGGGAGAAGCTCGGCGAGATCCGTTCTCCCGGGCGTGGAGACCCAGATGCGGTGCTCGACGCGGTCTTCGGCGAGGGATTCGAGCCAACCGATGTGTTTCGAGCGTGGTGGAACCTCGCGGATGATCTCGCTCAAACCGATCTGCCGCTCGGAGCTTTCCGCGTTCGACTGGAGGGAGCACTCGGCGCCAGTGCGGTGTGGCGACGGATGGTCGAACTCGCGAGAGCAGGGCCCGATCCGGGTCTTGCTCCGACCGAGGCGTGGTTCTACGGAGTCGAACTTCGTCGGGCATTGGCTGCCATCAACCTCGGCGCCGGGGCGCTCGCCGACTCGAAGCGAGAGCGTCTACGACAATTCCAGGCGGCGCTGACTGGAGATCTGGAGACGCTGTCGCCAGCGCCAGATTCGGGACCCTGGATCGCGCCGATTCTCCAGTTCTACCGCGAGGGAACCCGATGACCGACGAGCAAGTTCGAGACCGGACCTGGCTGCGCGGCTTCTTGGATCTCGGCGCGCGGCGGGAGCAGGAGGGCATCGACGCGGGCGACATCCAGCGGCAGGAGGACACCGTGCTGCGCGCGCTCGCCATGCTCGACGTTCGGCCGGGTGTCGTACTGGCTGACGAGGTCGGGCTCGGCAAGACCTACGAGGCGCTCGGCGTCGCCGCGGCGTTTCGTCGTCGACGCGGCCCCGACGCGAAGATCGTGGTCGTGACGCCTGGCCCGGACCTCAACGACAAGTGGCGCGCCGAGTTCGTGCGCTTCCGTTCGATGTACGACTTCGGCGAGCGGGAGGTTCACACGGTCCGCCGGCTACCGGAGTTCGTCGAGGCCGTGCGGGCCCACCCCATCGTCGTGGCGCCAGTGACGATGTTCATGGGTGGCCGTGGCGGCGGCGATCAGGCGTACCTCATCTCGCTGTTCTGCCACTGGCGCGGCTTCCATTTCCACACCACAAACGCACTCCTCGCGCGATTTCGGGACGGCAGTCACGAGCGGATCGATCCGCGTAGTGAGAAGTTCCTCGAGCGCTTCACGCTCGCCGAGATCGAGCCGCACCTCGAACACGCGTTTCGTCGCGTCGATGTCGACGATGATCCTGGCCTCGACGACCTCTACGAAACCGGCGGAAAGGCCGCGTTCGAGTCAGCCAACGCCGTCCGGGCCGCGATCTACCGGGCGCGGTTCAGGCTCGTCGGCTGTCTGACGCCGGAGATCGAGCTGCTGATCGTCGACGAGGCGCACAAACTCAAGTCTGGGGAGTCGCTGCGGGTCCGAGGCATGCGCTCGGTGTTCGAACGCCGGTTTCGCCGCGCTGTCTTCCTCACTGCGACGCCGTTCCAGCTCGACATCGGCGAGCTGCAGCAGGTGTTCTCGCTATTCAACCTTGCGATCGACGCGCCCAAGGACCTCGACAACCAGATCGATGGGCTACTACTCGCGGTGCGCGAGTATCAGGCCGCTTACGATGAGTTCCAGACCACCTGGGCTGGGCTCGACCTCGACGTGGTCGCCGCGTTCTCACGGCTGTTCGCGCAGGACCCGGCCCTGGCCGCCGACGTTGCCGATCCCACGCTTGCATTGGTCGTTCGGTTGGCCCGCGAGCTGCGTCGCCGCAAAGAGCAGGAGATCGAGCCGGGCTTCCGTCAGTGGATGATTCGGAGCTTGAACCCGGCAAAACGGCAATACCGTCGGAGTCTGCCGACGGTCACCGAGGCGCGAGATGGGGCAGTGCTCCCGTTTCTTGTCTACGAGCGCTTCGTCGCCGAGCTGTTCCGGCAGGGGCGACCCACGCACAAAGCGGCGGTCGAGATCAACATGGCATCCTCCTACGCGGCGGCAAGCGGCGGATCGCTGATGCACGAGGAGGGCAAGCCCCTGCCAGAGTCGGCCGAGGCCTACCGGTGCCTGCTCCGCGAGGTGCTGGGCGAGCTCTCGCCGGTCGCCGACACCCATCCGAAGATCGAGCACACGATCCGGGACGCGCTCGACGCTGTCGAGCGTGGCGAGAAGACGCTGGTGTTCTGTGCCCGTGTGGCCACCCTCGACGAGCTGCGTCGTCGCATCGACGCCATCTGGCTGGAGCGAGTGGCCTCCCGGTGGCGCGAGGCGTATCCAGGCCTCGCCGACGCCGAGTTCTGGGACGAGCACGAACCGAAGGGAACCTCGCGGGAACGCGGTCGTCACTCGCAGCTGCAGGGTCGCTTCCATAGGCCCGCCGATCCGCTGTATCTCGCGCTTCGTGAGCGGTATCTCCACACGATCGTTCCGATCGCGGACTGGGCCATCGCCCACGCGGACGAGGTCGCCGTGCTCGCGAATCGAAAGCTCCGGGAGCTCCGAGTCGGTGAGACCGCCGCGCATCGCCGCGACTACCAACTTGCGAAGCGATGCGCCGAGCAGGCCGCGGTCGAACTGCGCAACCTGCAGGGTCCGAAGATCGATGCCACCAGTGACATGCTTGGCGCGGTCCTCGACGAGCGTTTCGTCGTCTACGGGCTCGACCTCGAGGCCGACGAGTTCGAGGGCGACGAGATCGGCGACCACGCTCCGATCTGGTCGATCGACGCCGAACTGGTCCGCGTCGTGGTTGGCGACGAGGGCGGGCTGTGGATCCACCTGCAGGACCTGCTCCCCGCCGATCGAGGTCTCCGCGTCCGTGTCGTGGAACAGCTCGCCCGCTACCTCACGATGAAGCAGGTTCCATTGCTCGCCGAGTTACTCGCCGCCGCCCGTCGCGCCGGTGTGACCGTGGACCCGGTCGACGCCCACGCGCTACGGCGGTACGCCGATCAGTTCTGGGAGACGCGCGCGGGCGAGCCTTGGTCGATGCGGATTGGTGCGTTTCTCGAGTACTTCGAGCAGCGCGACGAACGTCATCAAGTCGAGATCCTCGACGGCCCGATCAAGCGGGCCGATTTCGTGCGCCACACCAAAGAAGGCGAGAGCCGCGAGCGCCTTCGCGAGGCGTTCAACACCCCTTTGTACCCGATGATCCTGCTGGCCAACGAGGTGATGCAGGAGGGTCTCGACCTGCATCGCAATTGTCGGCGGATCGTGCATCACGACCTCACGTGGAACCCTGCGCAGATCGAGCAACGCATCGGCCGCATCGACCGACTCGGCTCGCTCACGCACCGCCTCCGCAAGGCCAAGGCAGACATCAATCTCGACGTGTTGTTTCCGCAGGTCAGTCGAACCATCGACGAGCGCATGTACCGGACCGTGCGGACGCGCGAGAAGTGGCTCGAGTTTCTCCTCGGCGCGCAACCCGACTTCGATACCTATAACTTCACCGGAACGCCGGTCGCCGCCTTGCCAGAAGGCTTGCCGATCGCGCTGGCAATCGACCTCGGCCCACGTGGCGAGGACACCTGAATCGCAGGCAAGAACCATGACCGTTCCCACCTACGTCGAGTTCATCGAGCCTCTCCTTCGAGTCCTGGTCATGCACCCTGGGGGCATCCGTGCCCCTGATGTGTACGCTCTCGTCGCAACTGCCACGGCGCTCAGCGAGGACGAGCGCGCCCAACTCCTGCCCAGCGGGCGGCAAGCCGTTTACGTAAACCGGCTGGGTTGGGCTCACGACCGCCTCAAGCGCGCGGGCTACTCCTCTTCCCCCCGCCGCGCGTGGTGGACGATCACGCCAGAGGGCGTAGCCTTCGCGAAGGCACACCCCACCACGATCTCTCAAGAGATGATCGACGCGCTGGCCCATGTCGGCCCCGACTCGCGCCTGCGACCGGAAACCTCTGATGGCGATCGGCCCGCGGATGTCGCTGCGATCGCCCCGCAACTTCCACCCGCTGTCGCAAGCCCAGAAGAGCGCATCGACACCGCCGTCAAAGAGCTTCACGACAGTGTTTCCGGTGATCTCCTCGACCTCATTGCGGCGAATACTCCGGCGTTCTTCGAGCAACTGGTGCTCGATTTCCTGCACGCGCTCGGCTATGGCACCGACCCGGATTCTCTCCACCGCGTCGGAAGGTCTGGCGACGGCGGCATCGACGGCATCATCTCCCTCGACCGCCTCGGCTTCGAGAAGGTCTATGTCCAAGCCAAGCGCTGGCAGGGCAGCGTTGGGCGGCCGGAGATCCAGGGGTTCTTTGGTGCCCTAGCTGGGCACCGCGCTACCAAGGGCGTGTTCATCACGACGTCTTCCTTCACCAAGGAGGCGCGGGAGTACGCCGCGCGCGTCTCCGACAGCCTCGTCTTGGTTGACGGCGCTCGACTGACCTCGCTGATGATTAGCCACGGCGTTGGCGTGAGCCACAGCATCCTGAAGCTCGCGAAGATCGACAGCGACTACTTCGACGACACGTGACCTCGATTTCTTGCACGGCCTGCCCATGAACCCCACCCTCCACGACGAGATCCTCACGCGCGTCCTCGAGTCCACGCTCACGCCCGCCGCGCAAAACCTGATCGACGCCGCCTGCCAAGGCGCCTCCACTCTCGCCGAACACCTCGCTCATTCCACCACCGCAAACCCCCCACTTTGCGCGCCAACGCCAACCAGAACCACCACCCCAACCGCCCCGCTGTATCTCGACGAGCTCGAGGTCCGTGCCTTTCGCGGCATCGGTCCCAGCGCTCGGCTCACGCTGGCGCCCGGCCCCGGTCTCACCCTGGTGCTCGGTCGCAACGGCTCGGGCAAGTCCAGCTTCGCCGAGGCGCTCGAGGCTCTGCTCACCGGCACGGCCGGACGCTGGAAGGATCGCCACCAGGCGTGGAAACAGGGCTGGAAGAATCTTCACGAACCCACCACCTCGCAGATCGTCGCGCGCTTTGTCGGCCCTCACGATCGCAAGCTCGAGGTGCGCCGCACCTGGGCCGACGGTGCGGAGCTCGAAGCCAGCACGGTCACGACCACACCCGCCCACGACGCTCTGGCCGACGCGCGCGCCGCCATCTCGACCTTCCGCCCCTTCCTCAGCTACGCCGATCTCGGCACGCTGCTCGCCGGCGAACCCTCGCGGCTGTTCGACGAACTCAACGGCATCCTCGGCCTCGACGATCTCAACGACGCGATCAAACTGCTGACCACCGAGCGCAAGCGCAAGGACGACGAGACCAAGGCGCTCAAGCACGATCTCGACAAGCTCCTCGCCCAGCTCGCGACCATCGATCACCCCGAGGCGGCCGCGTGCCGCGGTGCTCTCGCCGTCAAGAAGCCCGACCTCGAGCACGTCGAGACCGTCGCCCGCGGGGAGTCCACCGACACCGGCGGTGACGTCGCTGCGATGCGCCGACTCGCCGCGCTCACCCACCCGAACCTCGATGAGGTCGTCACGCTTGCGCAGGAGCTGCGCGAGGCCACCTCCCGCACCGAGACGCTCGCCAGCGCGAGCGCAGCCCATGCCGGTGAGCTCGCCGAGCTGCTCGACCATGCGCTGCGCTACCACCAAGCCCATGGCGGCGACTGCCCCACCTGCAACGCACCGCTGTCCCCGACCTGGTCCAGCGAACGAACCGCGCAGCTCGAAACGCTACGCACGCAGTCGCAGGAGCTCCAGGCTGCGTCGATCCGATCGACCCAGCTGCAGCAGCGCGGGCGTAGCCTGATCCAAGCACCACCCGCCGCTGTGAACGACGCCGTGCGCCTGGGCTTGGGCGACGGCGCCGGGCTCGCTTGGCAGCGGTGGTTTCCGGCGCCGTCGGGCTCGCACGAGCTCGCGGCTCACCTCGAGCGACATGTGCTCGAGCTGATCGAGACCGTGACCGCGCTGCGTACCGCCGCCGCTACCAAGCTGCAGGTCCTCGACGCCGATTGGCGCCCCGCAGCGAACCACGTGCTCGGCTGGGTGCAGCGCGCCCGCGAAAGCGCCGGGCACGTCGAGCTCCGCAAGGCGCTCAAGGCCGCCGAGCAATGGCTCGGGGAGGCCGAGCAGGAGATCCGCAACGCCCGTTTCGCGCCGATCGCCGATCAGACCCAACACATCTGGTCGCAGCTCCGTCACAGCAGCAACGTCGATCTCGCGAGCATCAGCCTCGCCGGCAACAAGACCCGCCGCCATGTTGCACTCGATGTCACCGTCGACGGTACCTCGGGTGTTGCCGTCGGCGTGATGTCCCAGGGCGAGCTCAACGCCCTGGCGCTGAGTCTGTTTCTGCCGCGCATGGCCCTGCCCGGCAGTCCCTTCGGCTTCGTGGTGATCGACGACCCCGTGCAAGCCATGGATCCCCACAAGGTCGACGGCCTCGCCCGCGTGCTCGCGGAGTTCGCCGCCACGCGACAGGTCATCGTGTTCACCCACGACACCCGCCTGTCGGATGCGATCCGCAACCTGCAGATCGACGCGCAGATCCTCGAGGTCACCCGCCGCGGGCAGTCGGCGGTGGAGGTGCGCCCCGTGTACGATCCCGCCCGTCGCGCCCTCGACGACGCACGCGCGCTGCTGTTCGCCCAGAAGGAAGTCGGCGATGAGGTGCTCATGCGCCTGGTGCCCGCTCTGGGCCGCACCGCGATCGAGGCCGCGTGCGTCGCCGCGATCCGTCGCCGTGGCGTCGTTCCCCCAGGCGCCACCGACATCCAAGACGCGCTCGACCACGCCAAGACCACCCATCAACTCCTCGCCCTGGCGCTGCTCGGCGACGCCAACCGCGGCGCCGACGTGTACGCCAGCGTGAACAATCGCCTGCACCCCGGGGCTGCCGATGCCCTGCGCGCGTGCAAAGAAGGCGCCCACGGCGACTGGAATGGCGACGCGCGCGGCCTGGTCGAAGAGCTGGGCCGCATCGTCGGGCTGCTGCAAAGGCAGACATGACCCCGCCGCAGCTCCTGGACCGCGCCCGCGACATGCTCGCCGGCGTCGAGCCTGCGACCGCAGGCCTCTGGCCGCGTTGCGTCGCGTTTCTTCTGCGCCAGGCGATCGAGGCCCAGGTTTCGAAGGTGCTCGATCGATTCGCCCCGGGGTTCCGCGAGACCCCGATGCGTACCCAGCTGATCGCGCTGGCTGTGATCTCGCCCCACAAGGCGCTGGCGCGCCGCGTCGCTTACACCTGGCATGCGCTCAGCGGCGCGACCCACTACCACGGCTACGAGCTCGCGGCGGGCGCAGTGGAACTACGCTCGTGGATGACGACGATCGAGACGTTCGTCATGGCGGGTGCACCGGTCGTGCGGCGCGATCGTTGACCGACCGCGGCCGCTCTCATCCGCAGCGATGCTGGGCCACTGGAGCACGTCGGAGCATGGCCCCGACATCGTGACACGAAGGCCCTGCGATCACCCGCCCCACGGCGGTGCCCACAGCAACCCCACCCCGTCCGCGAGCAGCAGCAGCGCAGCGAGGTCGCCGGCGGGCCCGCCCGCATACCCCAGCACACGCCCCTGCTCTCCCAGCGCCAGCGTCGTGTCGCCGATCCGCAACGTCTCATCGGCGTCGACGAAGGCGGACGCGCACACTCGCCCATCGCGGGCCAGCGTCAGCGCCCCGGTGCAACGCGGTCCGTCCTCCATGCCGAAGTCGATCGCCACCTGCCAGCATGCGTCGGACGCTTGCGCCCCCGCGATCTCGCTGACCAACGGCCACCCCCACGGCGCATAGCCCGGGCCCGTGAACGACCGCGGCAGCTCGAACAGCCGCACGCGCGAGCGATCCTCTCGCACCAGCGACAGCCCACAACCGCCCTCGTCGCTCGTCGTCACCCACATCCCCGAGTTGGGCACGACCTGAGTCATCCCCTCGAGCCCGTGCATCAGCACCGTGCCGGCCGCGACCTCGAGCTCGAGCTTCTTGCCGATCCGCAGCGGATAGCGGCGCTCCTCGGTCATGCCGTGCAGCACGCGGAGCACCTGTCCGTCGCCCTGGGGCATCAACCCTGCGCCGCGCAGCTCGAGCCCCTCGGGTAGGGCCACGCGACTGCGCTGGCCGGTCACCAGATGCACGCCCACCAGCGTCGATTTTTTTCCGTTCGTGATGCAGCGCAGCAACCACTGCCCGCGCACGCCCAGCACCCAACACGCGCTGAACAGCCCGCGCCGCCCCGCGTGCCAGCGCCCGGCGAACCCGACCCGCTCCTGCTCTCCGCTCGTCGAGTTCTCGTAGTGATCGAGACGCAGCACCCCCGCGGCGGTCGCCACCACGGACGCATTCATCGCCCGCGTCATGGCGTTTGGATCCTCCACCCGCAGCTCCTCGCGCGACACCAGCGGCGTCAGCGTCACGGCCCCGGTCGGGTCGACCGCAAGCCACGCGTCTTGCTCTGGCGGCCGCAACAACACGAGCATCCGCCCATCGACATCGCGCGCGATGACCTCGCCGTACGTCGGCCCTGCACCCGGGACCAGCGGTCTCAACAACAACTCGCGCTGGGGCGGACCAAACCCGACCACGGGCTCGACGCTCACCGTCGCCTCCGACGCGCCGACCGCTGCGGCGACCTTCGTCCGCTTCTTCGCCGCCGGCTTGGTCACCGCGCGCTCTGGCAGCGGCTGGTCGGCGTAGCGTCCGATCGGACCGTTGAGCGCCATGTGCACGCGCGCGACGCCCCGCGAGGCATACACCCGCAAGCCCATGTCCAGCTCCTGGTCGCGAACGCGGCACCA